>JANPIH010000244.1:0-46328 GCA_031424895.1 Rhodospirillales bacterium | reverse complement strand
GGTGGGGGTGTCGGGGGCAAAGCCCCTGACCGGGTCTAGGTCGAAACCCAGGCCTACTCGCTCGGCACCACCGAGACCTGCGGCGGGCGGCCGGGCGGCAGCGGTTCGCTGTCGCAGCCATATTCCTCGCGCTTGTAGACGCGCAGGCCGTCGAAGAAGGCGATCTCACGGTATTGCGACCAGGCGCGGGCGAATTCCTCGTCGGAGGCGACGAGCACGCCGATGTAGTTCGTGCCCTCCCGGGTGTCGACCACGGCGATGTCTGGGCAGCCGGCGATGAAGTCGCGCGCGACCCAGCGGCGGATCGGCCATTCCTTTGGCGCGCGGCCCTCCTGGCTGATTCGCCACAGCTCGCCCTTCAGCGCCCACATCGAGTCGAAGCGCGAGGCCCAGGAGACGCCGGTTTCGTTGACCACGGGGAAGCCGAGGCCGATCCATTCGGAGAAGGCGATGTAGGTTTTGGCCTTCTCGCGCTTGATCAGCTTCACCAGCTTGACTTCGGTGGACAGGTTGGGCTCCACCGCCTGCACCACCCAGGGGCGCACGCGCTGCACGTTGGCGATGCCGAAGGCCAGCAGGGCGGCGGCGGCGAGCGGGACCGGCAGGGCAAGGCGGCGCCAGGGCATGGCCGCGACCCCGTCGGCGATGCGCCCGGCATGGGCGGCGAACACGACCGACAGCCATAGGATCAGCGCGAGCACGGTCGCCGTGGTGGCCGGCAGGCGGTGGTAGAACCAGTCCTTGCCCTGCATCACGAACAGCACGGTGCAGGCCAAGCCGAAGGCGACCAGCGCCAGGAACAGGTGGCGCAGGAAGGGCGAGTGGCGGCCCAGCGCCGTCTGGCTGTAGATGCAGAGCAGCAGGGCCACGGCCTGGCCGAACAGCAGGTTCTGGCTTTCCGACAGGATGTGCCAGACCGAGGTGTCGGTGCCGCCGTAGATGGCCAGCGCCAGCGGCACTGCCTTTGTAATGAAGGCCGGCTCGATCAGCAGGACGGCGGCGCCATAGATTCCGGTGGTGACCACGAAAGCCAGCGGCGCCTTACGCAGCTTGCGGTGGCCACGCAGGAAGCCGATCGCCTCCAGCAACAGCAGAGCCAGCCCGTAGCTGGGTTTCATGGCGCAGCCGAGGGCGGCGATGCAGCCGGCGATTGTGGCCTGGAGTGGCGGTTCGCGCTCGCCTTCCAGGGCGCGGACGAACAGCGCGATGTAGGGCAGCACGACGGCGGCCAGCAGGTGCTCGCGCTGGCCGAATTCGACGCCCGGCAGCACCAGCAACAGGGTGGCGATCAGGCTGAACACCGGAATGCGGCGCCCGAGCAGCGGCGCACGGCCCTGGAGCAGGGTGGCGGTCCACCAGGCGGAGCCGAGCAGGATGGCAGCGAAGAACAGGGTGGCGGCGATCTTGGGCGCGATCTGGAGCCACATCGCGATCGCGGCGGGAATGGCGTAGAGCCATATCACCAGCGGCGGATTCACCTCCACCAGGTCGACGTAGAGCTCTCGCCCCTCCAGCCATTTGCGCGACACCCAGAGCAGCCAGGCGACGTCGTCCTTCAGCGGCGAGCGGATGACGGTGGTCAGCACGAACAGCAGGGCGGCGGCCAGGATCGCGAGCGCGATGATCTCGGCTCGGCCGATGCCGGGGGCGGTGATCTGGCGAGGGAGGGCGGAGGTCGTGGTGGTCATGCGGGCATGGACCCGGCGCGGCGAGAAGCGTTGCTGTTCACCGGGCCGATCTTTCCCTGTAACATATGCATTCCCGTGGCCACGATGGCCCGGATGGGCATCCCCATACCCTGACCATGACGGGAAGTCATGGCCAGAGTATGACGGTGGCCCGGAAGGGATGCGGGCGGCTATTCCAGGCTGGCGAGCAGGCCGGCCATCAGCTTGCCGCGGCGGACCAGGCTGGCGACCTCGATATGCTCCTCCAGCGTATGCGCGCCGGCCCCCTGAACGCCGAGGCCGTCGAGGGTGGCGATGCCCATGGCGCCGGTGAAGTTGCCGTCGGAGCCGCCGCCGCTGCTCTGGTGGGTGATGTCGAAGCCGATGCCGTTTGCGATGCGGCGGGCATGGTCGAAGAGCGCCAACACCTTGGCGTCCGCCTCCCACACCGGGCGGGTGACGCCGCGGGTGACCTTGAACTGCACGTCGTTGCTGCTGGCGCGCAGGGACAGCATCGCCTCGACGCCGCGGTCGAGGTCGTCCTGGCGTTTGGCCATCGACAGCGCCTCGCCGGTGCAGGTGGTGGTGACACAGTTGACCCAGGTGCCGCCGTTGATGACGCCGACGCTGAAGGTGCAGTCCGACGTGGTCATGTCCTCGATGGCGATGAGCTGGCGGGCCATCTCGCGGATGGCGCTGCGCCCTTCGCCGGGGCGGGAGCCGGCGTGACTCGGTCGGCCGGTGGCCTCCAGGTTGAAGCGGGCGATGGCGTAGCGGCCGGTGACGACGCCGCCATCGGGGCGGCCGGGCTCGGGCACCAGGACATATTTGCTGCGCGCGGCCTCGACCTCGATCACGTCGCGGGTGGAGGGGCTGCCGACTTCCTCGTCCGGCGTGAACAGGAATGTGACGGGCAGCTTGGTTTTGATCCCCGCCCGGGCGAGCTGGCGGACGGCTTCGAGGGACAGGTAGTTACCGCCCTTCATGTCCTGGATCGCCGGGCCGTAGCATTTCTCGCCGTCGCGGCGGAACGGCAGCTTGGCCAGGGTGCCGATGGGATGCACGGTGTCCATGTGGCCCATGACCAGGATGCCGGGGCCGGTGCTTTCATGCGGAAAGGTCGCGCGCAGGCAGCCGCCGAAGCCCATGCGCCCGGCGATACGCTCGACGCGGGCGCCGGCGACCATCATGTCGCGCCCGGCGAGGTCGAGCATGCGCTCGACGGCGGCGGCGTCGAAGGTTGGGCTTTCGCACTCGATCCAGGGGCGCAGCCCGTCGAGCATGGCGTCGGCGTCGAAGGGCAGGGCGTTGGGGTCGAACGATAGGTCCATGCGGGTATTCCTCACAATCCAAGATAGGCGGCACGAAGGCGGGGGTCTTCGGCGAGGTCGGCGGCCGGGCCCGACAGCGCGATGCGGCCATGCTCGACCACGTAGGCGCGCTGTGCAATGGCGAGCGACTGCACCACGTTCTGCTCCACCAGCAGGATCGACATACCGCCCGCGTGCAGGCGCGCGATCATGGCGAAGACCTCCTCGGTGAGCAGCGGCGAGAGGCCGAGCGAGGGTTCGTCCAGGATCAGCAGGCGCGGCTGCGACATCAGGCCGCGGCCGATCGCCAGCATCTGCTGCTCGCCCCCGCTCATGGAGCCCGCGAACTGGCGCAGACGTTCGCGCAGGCGGGGGAAGAGGGTGAGCACCTGTTCGAGATTGCGCGCCCGCTCGGCCCGGCCGCGCAGCCAGGCGCCGAGCAGCAGGTTGTCGCGCACCGAAAGGTTCGGGAAGATTTTGCGGCCCTCGGGCACGTGGATCAGGCCGGCGCGCACGATCGTGTCGTAGCCGGTGCCGGTGATGTCCGCGCCGTCGAAGCGGATGCTGCCGGCGCGGGCGGGGATGACGCCGGACAGCGCGCGGTTGAGCGTGGTCTTGCCGACGCCGTTCGCGCCCAGCACGGCGACGATCTCGCCGGCGGCGACGGTGAGCGACACGCCGTGCAGTACCTCGAACGGGCCGTAGCCGGCGTGGAGGTTCTCGACTTCAAGCATGCCGCGCCATCCGTTCGGCGGCACCGTGGCCGAGATAGGCTTCCACCACGCGCGGGTTCTCGGCAACCTCGCGCGGCGTGCCGCGGGCGATCATCGCACCTTCGGCCAGCACGTGGACGTCCTCGGCGAGCGCCGCGACGGCGGCCATGATGTGTTCGATCAGCAGGATGGTGACGCCGCCGTCGCGCACCTGGCGGATCATGGCGATGATCTCGCCGAGTTCAGAGGGGTTGAGGCCGGCCATCACCTCGTCGAGCAGCAGAAGCTTCGGCTGGGTAGCGAGCGCGCGGGCGACCTCAAGGCGCTTGCGGGCAGCGACCGTCAGCCCAGCGGCGGGGCGGTCGAGCACCGGGCCGAGGCCGAGGCGGGTGCCGATTGCGCGCGCATGGGTTTCGGCGGCGGCGGGGCTGGCGTCGCGCAGGAAGGCGCCGATGCGGATGTTCTCCATCACCGACAGGCCGGCGAAGGGCTGGGTGATCTGGAAGGTGCGGACCATGCCGAGGGCGGCGATGCGGTCTGGGCGCATGGCGGTGACGTCGTGGCCAAGGAAGCGGACGTGGCCGGCATCGGGGCGTATGAAGCCGGCGATCATGGCGAAGGTGGTGGTCTTGCCGGCGCCGTTGGGGCCGATCAGCGCGGTGATGGAGCCCTCGGGCACCGACAGGCTCACGTCGCGCACCGCCTGGAGGCCGCCGAAGCGCTTTGAGAGTCCGGTGACTTCAAGCACGGCGCATCCTTCCCGCCAGGCTGGCGAAGGAGAGACTGGCGATGCCGCCGGGCAGCAGGCCGACGATCACCAGCAGCATGATGCCGTAGAGCATCGGCGCGAAGCCGGGGGTGGAGATGTAGCTGCGCGCGGTGTCGGCGACCAGGTGCAGGGCGAGCGCGCCCAGCACCGGGCCCCAGATGGTGCCGGCGCCGCCGATCATGGCGACCAGCAGCATCTCCACGCTGCGTTCGACGCCGAAGGCGATCAGCGGGTCCACGAACAGGTAGGTCTGGCAATAGACGACGCCGCCAAGTGCTGCGAGGCCGCCGGACAGCGCGAAGGCGGCGGTCTTGGTGCGCACGATGTCGATGCCCAACGCTGCCGCCGCGTCCTCGTTCTCGCGCACCGCCATCAGCCGGGCGCCGAAGCGCGAGCGGCGCAGCCATGCGGCGGTGGCCATGGAGAGCAGCAGCAGCATGACGATGACGACGTAGGTGGCGCGCCGGTCGGCGAACTGGAAGTTGGCCAGGCCCAGGGCGAGCGGCACGTTGATGCCCTGGCCGCCGCGGGTGAATTCGCTTGCGGTGGCCAGCACGCGGAAGGCTTCGGCGAAAGCCAGCGTCACCAGCGCGAAATACGATCCGCGCAGCCCGGCGCGGAAGGAGGCGAAGCCGATCACCGCGCCGGTCGCCGCCCCCAGCAGGGCGGCCAGCGGAAGGGCGAACCAGGCGGAGATGCCGTAGCGCGTGGCCAGGATCGCGGCGGTGTAGGCGCCGATGCCGAAGAACACGGTGTGGCCGAAGCTGGTCAGCCCGCCGAATCCGCCGGCGATGTTCCAGGCCTGGCCGATGAAGGCGGACATCGCGGTGAGCATCGCCAGGTTGACCAGGAACTGCGAGCCGAAGGTGAACGGCAGCAGGAGAAGGATCGCGAAGGCGATGGGCGGGGCGAACTGGAGGTTCATCGGCGGTCCCCGGCCAGATCGTCGAGCACGATGCGGATGGCGCGGGCGCGGTCGCCGCCGGTGCGGCGCATGGCGTCCTGCACCAGGCCATCGCGCGTCGCCGGGTTAGGGATCGCGGCGCGCAGACGGCGGTCGAGCGCGTCGGGGCTGTCCTGGTCGCGATTGCGGCGGATGCGGGGCAGCACGCCCATGATGAGGAACGCGGCGGTCAGCGCGCTCAGTAGCGCGACCGCGAGGGGGTGGAAGCCGGCGATCTCCGTTTCCATGGTGCCCCTACCTCACCGCGCCGAACAGCCCGGTCGGGCGCAGCAGCAGCACCGCGATGAACACCGCGGAGATGCCGATCGGCCCGAGGCTCTCGCCCAGATAGAGGCCGCCGATGCTCTCGGTGACGCCGATCAGCAGGCCGCCGACCATGGCGCCGGGGAAGCTGCCCATGCCGCCGAGCACCACGATGGTGAAGGCGACCAGCACGAACACGTTGCCGACATAGGGCGAGACGTAGAAGCTGGGCAGCAGCAGGCAGGCGGCGGCGCCCAGGCAGGCGATGCCGATGGCATAGGCGAGCGCGAAGATGCGTTCCGGGCGGATGCCCATCAGCTTGGCGCCCTCCGGTTCCTTGGCGACGGCGCGGATGGCGCGTCCGGTGTCGGTCAGCGCCATGAAGGCCCAGAGCAACCCGGCCAGCGCGAGCGAGACGGAAAAGCTGATCAGCCGCGGCACCGACAGCAACAGCGGTCCGACCTCCGCCATGGTGAAGGTGAGGTTGGTTTCGAGCTGGCGCGTGTCGCCGGTGAACAGCACCAAGGCGAGGTTGTCCAGCACCACCGCCAGCCCCAGCGTGGCGAGCAGGATCGCTCGGTCCTCGCCGCGCGAGACCGGGCCGATGACGAAGCGGTAGAGCAGCCAGCCGAGCCCGCCCATGAAGGCGGCGACCAGCGGCAGGCCGAGATAGGGGTCGATGCCCAGTCTGGTCGCCATCATGTAGGCGGCGAACATGCCAACCATCAGCAGCGAGCCATGGGCGAAGTTCACGATGTGCAGCACGCCGTAGATCAGCGTGAGGCCGAGGGCGACCAGCGCATAGACGCCGCCCGTCAGCACCCCGTTGACCAGGGCGGCGATCAGGATTTCCGCGTTCATGCCGCCTGGGTCGGGGCCGGTGCGCCGGTCAGCCCTTTGGCCGCGGGAACACCGGCGACTTGCTGGCGAAGGCGTCCGGCCACACCACTTCCATGTCGCCCTTCTGGATCTGCAGTGCCACCGCTTGGCTGCCGGTGTTCTGGCCGTTGACGAACTTCGTTGGGCCGTAGGGCATGAAGTGGTCGCTGAAGGTGGAGGTGTTCAGCGCCTCGATGGTCGGCTCCTTCCCGGCGCTGCCGGCACGCTCCCAGGCATCGGCGAGCAGCTTGATGGCGAAATAGCCAAAGATGACCTCGAAGGTGATGATGTTGTTGCTGTCTTCCACGCGCTTGCGGAAGGCCGCCGAGCGGGGGTCCTTTACGCTGTACCAGTGGTTGAAATCCATCATGTTCTCGGCGACCGTCGGCGCCTCCTTGGCGAACTTCAGGTTGAAGCCGCCGCCGAGGATGGAATAGGTGCCGACGAGGTCGACGCGCTGTTGCACCAGGGTGCGCGACAGCAGGGCGTATTCGTTCTGGTAGTTGGTGATCATCACCAGGTCGGGCTTCAGCGCCTTGATCTTGAGCACGATGTTGGTGAAATCGCGCGTCGGTGTGGCGTGCGGCAACAGTTCCAGCGCCTGGATGCCGATGCCGGCGAGGGCGGCGGCCTGCTGCTTGGCGGTGTTGGTGCCGAACTCGCCGTCCTCATGCACCACGACCGCTGTCTTGGCCGGGGAACCGGCTTTCTTGTTGATGGCATCGAGTGCGGGCATGGCGCCGCCGATGGTCATCGACAGGTTGGGGAACAGGCGGAACACGTTCTTCAGCCCGCGCGTGGTGATCGCGTCCACGATGCCGGAGTCGATGGCGAACGGGATGTTGTATTTCGCCGCCGCCGTGGTGGCGGCCAGCCCGAGCGGGGAGGCGAAGCAGCCGGTGAAGCCGGACGCACCGGCCTCGGCCATCTGGTCCACCAGCGAGGCGGCGATCTCGGCACGGCCCTGCGCGTCGCCCAGCAGCGCCTCCAGCTTCGCGCCGCCCATCGCCTTGATGCCGCCGGCGGCGTTGATGTCGGCGATTGCCATGGTGGCGCCCAGGCGGCACTGTGAGCCGGAGAAGGCCAGCGCGCCGGTCACTGGATGGATGACGCCGATCTTCACCGCGGCCGGCTGCGCCCCGCCGATGCGCGGCATGGCCAGGGTGGCGGCGCCGGCCACCAGGGCGCTGCGCCGCGTCAGCCGTCCAAGGCCACGAGATGTGGTTTCGCTCATGGTTGAACCCCCTGCGGAATCGATTGTTGCGGGCGATCATACAGGATCATGCCGGAAAGGCAGCCTGTCGTTTGCACGCGCCTCAGGCCACGCCCAGCACGCGGATCAGGACGATGCTGATCACCGCCAGCATCAGCAGCGAGCAGGTGACCGCCGCGGTCACGCGCCCGCCGGCGCGGGCGACCACGCGCACGTCGACGCCCAGGCCGAGCGCTGCCATGGCGATGGTGGTCAGGGCGCCGGCCAGCAGCTTCACGGGGTCGAGCAGGATGTCGGGGATCAGGCCGAGGGAGCGCACCAGCAGCATGAGGAGGAAGCCGATGATGAACCACGGCACCATCTTGCCGAAGCCAAGCTTCGCGGTGCCGCCCGCCTTCTGCCCGGCGCGGTGGACGATCAGCGCCAGCACCACGCAGACCGGGCCGAGCATCAGAACGCGCACCAGCTTGACCAGCGTGCCCATTTCCACCGCCTCCGGCCCCACCGGCATGGTGGCGGCGAGCACCTGCGGCACCGCATAGACGGTCATGCCGGCCAGCGCGCCGTATTGCGACATGGTCAGGCCGAGCAGCTCGCCCACTAGCGGCAGGGCGATGACGGTGATGACGCCCAGCACCGCGGTGAAGGCGATGGAGGCCGCCACGTCCGCCTGGGTCGCGCCGATCACCGGGGCGACGGCGGCAATCGCCGAATTGCCGCAGATCGCGTTGCCGCTGGCGATCAGGGTGGCCATCCGCGCCGGCAGGCCGAGCGCGCGGCCGATCAGGAAGCTGGCGGTCAGCGCGCCGGCGACCACCAGGATCACGCTGAGCATCAGCACCGGGCCGGCGGCGACGATGGTCACGGCGCTGACCGAGGCGCCGAGCAACACCACGGCGAATTCGAGCATCTGCTTGCCGGCATAGGCGATGCCGCCCTGCAGCGACTTGGGCGGCGTCCAGACGCTGCGGATCGCGGTGCCGAGCAGGATGGCGATGACGATGGCTTCCACCCAGGCGCGGCCGAGCAGTTGCACTTCCAGCCAGGTCAGCGCCAACGCCGCGAGGGTCACCGCCACGCACAGCAGGATGCCCGGCAGGAGCGTGCGGGCCTTGCCGGCGAAGGAGGTCATGGTGGTGGAGGACATGGAATCCGATGCGCTTGTGGGTCGTGACGACGGTGGCAAGGGCGTGCGGGCACGTCAACCACGCCGGCAGTTGGGGCTGGCGCTTGCCTGGGCCATGCGGCAGGAAGGCGGCATGGGCAACGAAGCAGGCAACGAAGGAATGGGGCGCGGCACGCTCGGCATCATTGCCGGTGGCGGTCCGATGCCGCTGCGCGTGGCCGAGGCGGCGCGGGCGGCGGGGCGGGAGGTGTTCCTGCTGGGGCTGGATGGCTTCGCACTGCCTGCCGCCCTGGCCGCCTATCCGCACGCCATGGCGCGCATGGGTGCGGCCGGGCGTATCGTGGAACTGCTGCGCAGCCATGCGGTGCGCGACCTGGTCCTTGTCGGCACGGTGCGCCGGCCGGGCTTCTTCGATCTGCGGCCGGATGCGGAGGGCGCGAAGCTGCTGGCGCGCATCGGCCGCGCGGCGTTCATGGGCGATGACGGGTTGTTGCGTGCGGTGATTACCGTGCTGGGCGAACTGGGCTTCAACGTGATCGGCGCGCAGGACGTGATGCGCGAGGTGCTGGGGCCGAAGGGCCTGCTGACCCGTATCGGGCCGGACGCGCAGGCGCTGGCGGATATCGCGCGCGGCGTTTTGGTTGTGCGCAGGCTGGGCGAGGTGGATGTCGGCCAGGGCTGCGTGGTGCAGCTAGGCCTGGTGCTGGCCGTCGAGGCGATCGAGGGCACCGATGCGATGCTGGCGCGCTGCGGCGCGCTGCGGCGTGAGGGGGCGGGGGGCGTGCTGGTCAAGCTGGTCAAGCCGGGGCAGGAGCGCCGCGCCGACCTGCCGACCATCGGCGCGCAGACCGTCCGCGCCGCCGCCGCCGCCGGGCTGCGCGGCATCGCCTTCGAGGCGGGCGGCACGCTGCTGGCCGAGCGCGAGCGGGCCATTGCGCTGGCCGATGAAGCCGGCATCTTCCTTCTGGGTTTCGATCCCGACCACCCCATCCCGACAGGAGACTGACGATGGCCGAGACCTTCCGCTACCTGCACACCATGTTGCGCGTCGGCGACCTGGAGCGCAGCGTGAAATTCTATTCCAACATGTTCGCCATGGTGGAGCTGCGCCGCCGCGACGTGCCGGAGGGCAAGTACACCCTGGCCTTCCTGGGCTATGCCGACCGGCCGGAGCAGACCGAGCTGGAGCTGACCTACAACTACGGCGTGGACACCTACGACCTTGGCACCGGCTTCGGCCATCTCGCCATCGGCATGCCCGATGTCTACGCGGCCTGCGAGCGACTGCGCGCGGCGGGTGCCAGGATCACCCGCGAGCCCGGTCCGGTGAAGTTTGGAACCACGGTGATCGCCTTCGTCGAGGACCCCGACGGCTACAAGATCGAGTTGATCCAGCGTTCATGACATGATGCGGGAGGGACGGCGCGGTGCCGAGCCCCTGTGCAAGGAGCCAAAGATGCCCAACGATGCCGTGACCGCCACTATCCGCAGCCTGCGCTTCGACGCCTCCACGCCGTCCGACGAGGGCAAGCGCATGACCAGCAAGACCTGGTATGCCCGCGACGGCTTCCGCACCGGATTCTGGGCGGCCCAGCCTGGCCGGGCCGACATTGCCTACACCAAGGACGAGCTGTGCACCCTGCTGGAAGGCGAGGTGCGCCTGACCGACGAGAGCGGGCATGGCGAAACCTATGTCGCCGGCGACACGTTCGTGATCCCGAAGGGGTTCAGGGGCGTGTGGGAAACGGTGAAGCCGGTCCGCAAGTTCTTCGCGGTGTACGAAGGCGGCTGACCGCCGCCGCTCAGTGGCGCTGGGGCGGGATGTCGAACATCCGGTCAACCAGCGCCACGAGGTGTGCCGCGGTTTGGCTGTAGCCGGCGCGGTCGGCATCTTGCGCTGCCTGGATCAAGCGGTCGCACAGGACCAGCGCGCTGATCGGTGCAGCGGCGGCGGATTGGACTCCAACTTCAGCATGGCGGGCGGTCGGGCGCTTCGGCATGGCGTTCGCTTTCGGGTGTTTTCCCCGGTGGCGGGCCACTCCCGCCTCCTGCAACGAATGAAGCTATCGTAAAGCTTGCGCGGTGGTTAACGCGATTGCGTCAGCGCGTGAACGCGCAACAGCGAGGCCAGCGGGCGGTCGGCGGAGCGCTCGGCGTCCAGCTCGCTGATCAGGCTGGCCAGGCTGCGTGTGCGGGCTTCGGCCAACTGTTCCAGCACCTGCCAGAACTCTGCCTCCAGCGCGATGGAGGTGCGGTGGCCGGCGAGGGTGAAGCTGCGCTTGACCAGCCAGCTCATGCTGAAAGCCGCCCCAGCGCCCATTGCCCGGCCTCGGCAACGACCGAGTCGGCGTCGTCGGCAAGTCGCGTTGCGGCGGGAATGAGGGCGGGCTCGGCGCTGTTGCCGATGGCGATCGCGACATTGCGGGCGAAGCGATCGCGCCCGATGCGCTTCACCGGGGAGCCGGTGAACTTTTGGCGGAACGCAGCGTCGTCCAGCCCAGCAAGCTCCGCGAGCGCGGGCGCGCGCAAATCGTCGCGCGCCGCAAGCTTCATGTGCCGCGAGGTGCTGGCGAAGTGGTTCCAGGGGCAGACGGCGAGGCAATCGTCGCAGCCATAGATGCGGTTGCCCATCGCCGGGCGGAGCGCTTCGGGGATCGGGCCGGGGTGCTCGATGGTGAGGTAAGAGATGCAGCGCGTGGCATCGAGCCGGTAGGGTTCGGGGAAGGCGTCGGTCGGGCAGGCATCGAGGCAGCGCCGGCAACTGCCGCAATGATCGTCGCCCGGCTCGTCCGCCGGCAGGTCGAGCGTGGTGTAGATCTCGCCCAGGAACAGCCAGGAGCCGTGGCGGCGGGAGACCAGGTTGGTGTGCTTGCCCTGCCAGCCGAGCCCCGCCCGCTGCGCCAGCGGCTTCTCCATCACCGGGGCGGTGTCCACGAACACCTTCGCCCCGCCGCCAGCGCGCGCGACGATGAACTGCGCCAAGTGCTTCAGCATGCCCTTCACCACATCGTGGTAGTCGCGATGGCGGGCATAGACCGAGATGTTGCCGACCGCCGGCCGGTCCAGGTTCGCCAGCGCGTCCCCATCGGGGCCATAGTTTACGCCGAGGCAGACGACGCTGCGCGCCTCCGGCCACAGCGCCTGCGGGTGGCTGCGCTGCTCCACGCGCCCGGCCAGCCAGCCCATGCTGCCGTGGTGGCCGGCGGCGAGGAACTCGCGCAGGCGGATGCGCGCCTCAGGGCCTAGCTCGGCACGGGCGAAGCCTATGGCGTCGAAGCCGAGGGCGAGCGCCTTGGCGCGGATGGGGGCGGTCAGCAAGAGTCTTCTTTTTTTGGAAAAAAAGAAGCAAAAAAACTTTCATTCATGGGTGCCGGGCTTGTCCGCGCGCGCCGTGCAAATGGAGAAAAAGTTTTTTGGCTCTTTTTTTCAAAAAAGAACATCTTTCTTCCTTACCCTCGCCCCCGATAGGCAGGCACATCCTGCTCCGGCACCCAAACCCCATCCGGTGCCGTCCCGGTCTGCCAGAACACGTCGATCGGGATGCCGCCGCGCGGATACCAGTAGGCGCCGATGCGTAGCCAGGACGGGGAAAGCAGTTCCACCAGTCGTGCGGCGATCTGCATCGTGCAGGCCTCGTGGAAGGCGCCATGGTTGCGGAAGCTGCCCATGAACAGTTTCAGCGATTTGCTCTCCACGATCCAGGCACCGGGCACGTAGTCGATGACGATGTGCGCAAAATCCGGCTGGCCGGTCAGCGGGCACAGCGAGGTGAATTCGGGGCAGGTGAAGCGGATCAGGTAGGCCTGGCCGGGGGCAGGATTGGCCACGCGCTCCAGCACCGCCGTGTCCGGCGAGGCGGGAAGGGCGGTCGGTTGGCCGAGTTGGGTCAAGCTCGCGATGCTCATGATGGTGTGTCTCCGGCCTGCCATGCGGCGCGGGCGGCCTGGCTAAAGGCGGCAAGGCGGCCTTCGGCGATGGCCACGCGCATCCCGCGCATCAGGCCCTGGTAGTAGGTGAGGTTGTGCCAGGTCAGCAGCATCGGCCCCAGCATCTCCTCGCAGCGGAACAGGTGATGCAGGTAGGCGCGCGAATGGCGGCTGCAAGCGGGGCAGGGACAGCCGGGATCGAGCGGCCGGTCGTCGGCGGCGAAGCGGGCGTTGCGCAGGTTCATCACGCCGCGGCTGGTGTAGGCGCGCGCGGTGCGGCCGGCGCGGGTGGGCATCACGCAGTCGAACATGTCGATGCCGCGGGAGACGGCGCCGAGCAGGTCGTCCGGCGTGCCGACGCCCATCAGGTAGCGCGGCCGGTCGGGGGGCAGGTGCGGCACGGTGCTGTCGAGCACGGAGAACATCATCTGCTGCCCTTCGCCGACCGCCAGCCCGCCGACGGCGTAGCCGGGGAAGCCCGTCTGCACCAGGCTGTCAGCGCTGCGGCGGCGCAGATCGGGGTAGGTGCTGCCTTGCACGATGCCGAACAGGCCATAGCCCTCGCGCGGCACGAAGGCTTCCTTGCTCCGCGCCGCCCAGCGCAGGGACAGCTCCATGCTGTCGCGCGCCTGCTCCGGGGTGGCGGGGAATGGGGTGCATTCGTCGAGCACCATGGAAATAGTGGCGTCGAGCTTGTGCTGGATGTCGATGGAGCGCTCGGGCGTCAGCCGGTGGCGGCTGCCGTCGAGGTGGGATTGGAAGGTGACGCCATCGGCATCGAGCTTGCGCAGCTTGGCCAGGGACATGACCTGGAAGCCGCCGGAATCGGTCAGGATCGGGCCGGGCCAGTCCATCATGCGGTGCAGCCCGCCCATCGCCGCGACACGTTCGGCGCCGGGGCGGAGCATCAGGTGATAGGTGTTGCCCAAAACGATGCCGGCCCCGGTGCTGCGCACGGCATCGGCGGTCATCGCCTTGACCGTGCCGGCGGTGCCGACTGGCATGAACACCGGCGTCTGCACCTCGCCATGGGCGGTGTGCAGCGTGCCGGCGCGGGCGCGGCCATCGGTTGCCGCCGCGGTCCAGGTCAGGGTCACGCACGCTCCAGCAATGTGGCGTCGCCGTAGGAGTAGAAGCGGTAGCCGGTGGCGATAGCGTGGTTGTAGGCCGCCTTCATGCGCGCGGTGCCGGCGAAGGCGCAGACCAGCATGAACAGCGTCGAGCGCGGCAGGTGGAAATTTGTCAGCAGCAGGTCGGCGCCGCGAACCGGTGTGCCCGGCGTGATGAAGATCGAGGTTTCGCCGGCGAAGGGCGCGATGCTGCCGTCGGGTAGCGCTGCCGTCGCCAGCAGGCGCAGCGTGGTGGTGCCGACGGCCAGGATGCGCCCGCCCGCGGCCCGCGCCGCGTTGATTGCGGCGGCGGTGGCCGGCGTGATCTCGCCGCGCTCGGCATGCATGCGGTGGTCGGCGACGTTGTCGGCGCGGATCGGCAGGAAGGTGCCGGCGCCGACATGCAGCGTCAGGGTCGCGCGGTTGATGCCGCGTGCCGCCAGCCGGGCGAGCAGGTCGGCGGTGAAGTGCAGCCCGGCGGTCGGGGCGGCGACGGCGCCGGGGTGGGCGGCGAAGATGGTCTGATAGCTGCTGGCATCCGCCTCGGTCAGGCCCTGGGGGCGGGCGATGTAGGGGGGCAGGGCAAGCGCGCCGGCCTGGTGCAGGGCGCGTGCGAAATCGTCGCCGGCGAGGTTGAAGCGGAGGGTGACGGTGCCCTCGTCCGGCCCGGCGACAACGGTCGCAGCCAGCCCGGCGCCGCATTCGAGCACGTCGCCCGGCTTCAGCCGGCGGGCGTTGCGCGCCAGGGCCAGCCAGTTGCCGCGTTCGTCAGGGCGGTCGAGCGTGAGGCCGATCGTGGCTGCGCCGCGCCGGGCGGTGAGCTGGGCCGGGATCACCCTTGTGTCGTTGGCCACCAGCAGGTCGCCGGGCCGCAGCAGGTCCGGCAGGTTGCGCACGATGCGGTCGTGCACCCCATCGGCGGCGACATGCAAAAGCCTGGCGCTGTCGCGGGGCTCGGCGGGGTGCTGGGCGATGCGCTCGGGCGGCAGGTCGAAGCCGAAATCGGCCGTCCTCATCAGGCCGGATGGGGTGCGATGCGGCGCAACAGGCGCACGAGCGGGAAGGCCAGCAGCAGCGCCCAGGCCTTGCCGACCACCTGGCCGCCTAGATAGTCCAGGTTGCCGAAGGCCAGCCACAGGAACACCAGCGAATCCACCACCAGGCCCACCGCCGAGGAGGCGAGCATGGCCAGCAGCAGCCGCCGCCGCTGCAACGGGGTGTAGACCGCGAAGTCCGCCAGTTCGCTCAGCAGGAAGGCGGTGGCCGATGCGATCACCAGGGCCGGCGGGGCGATGGCGAAGGACAGCGCGGCGCCGGCGGCGATCGCGGCGAGTGCGAACCGCGCGCCCAGCGTCCGCTGCACCACATCGCGCAGCACCAGCGCCGCGCCGACCGCCAGCACGCCAGAGGGCGCCATGATGCCTGGCGCCACCGGGATCAGGCTTGGCCCGTTCGGCACGCACACGGTGCCGACGTTCCCGATCAGCCAATTGGCCGCCGGGATGCAGGCGAGGAAAAGGGCCAGGGCGACGAGGCCGAAAGGTGACATGGGGCAGGTGTTCCGGCTGCGGAGGTCGAAGACTGGGCACCTTGCCCGAAAGGGCAGAGCATACGCTCAATCGCCGAGATAGGTCGCGATCTCGATCAGGTTGCCATCGGGGTCGCGGCAATAGACGGAGGTGATCGGCCCCAGCGCGCCGATCTTGGCGGCTGGCCCCTCGACGATCGCCACCCCGCACTTGCCGAGGTGCTCCACCACGTCCGCCGGGCGGATGGCGGTGATGAAGCACAGGTTCTGCGCGCCGGGCACCGGGGTTGCCGCGGTGTTGGGCCGAACTTCGCCGCTGGCCGAGTCCAGGTTGATCTTCTGCCCGCCGAAGCGCAGCGCGGTGCGGTTGCGTGGCCCGAACTCCTCGCGCTCCATGCCCAGCACGCGCTGGTACCAGGAGGCGGTGATCTCCATGTCCCGGCAGCACAGCACCATGTGGTCCAGGCGGTCGACCGTGAAACGCATCTATTCGGTGCCCTCGTAGAAATCGTTGCCGTCGCCGCCAAGCGGCGCAGACTCAAGCAAAGAAGGGCAACGACGCACAACGTTCATCATTCCGTCCCCTCGTAGAAGTCGTTGCCCTTATCGTCGATGACGATGAACGCGGGGAAGTTCTCCACCTCGATGCGCCACACGGCTTCCATGCCGAGTTCGGGATACTCCAGCACCTCGACCTTGCGGATGCAGTCCTGCGCCAGCCGGGCCGCGGGGCCGCCGACGCTGCCTAGGTAGAAGCCGCCATACTTCTTGCACGCCTCGCGCACCGCCCGGCTGCGGTTGCCCTTGGCGAGCATCACGAAGCTTCCTCCGGCGGCCTGGAGGGCATCGACATAGCTGTCCATGCGCCCGGCGGTGGTCGGCCCGAAGGCGCCGGTCGGCATCCCCTCCGGCGTCTTGGCCGGCCCAGCGTAGTACACCGGGTGTTGCTTGATGTAGTCCGGCAGTCCGCCGCCAGCGTCCAGCCGCTCCTGCAGCTTGGCGTGGGCGATGTCGCGCGCCACCACCATCGTTCCGCTCAGCGCAAGGCGTGTACTGACAGGATGCTTCGACAATTCGGCGCGGATCTCGCTCATCGGCCGGTTGAGGTCGATCGGCACCACCTCGCCGCCGAGGATGTCGTCCGTGGTCTCGGGAAGGTACTTGCCGGGATCGGTCTCCAGCGCCTCCAGGAACACCCCTTTCGGCGTGATCTTGGCCTTGATCTGGCGATCGGCCGAGCACGACACGCCGATCCCGACCGGCAGCGACGCTCCATGCCGCGGCAGGCGGATCACCCGCACGTCGTGGCAGAAATACTTGCCGCCGAACTGCGCCCCGATGCCGATGTTGCGGCTGATCTCCAGCACCTTGCGCTCCATCTCCAGGTCGCGGAACGCATGGCCTGCCTTGCTCCCCTCGGTCGGCAGCTGGTCCAGCCACTTGGTGGAGGCCAACTTTACCGTCTTGAGCGTCGTTTCCGCCGAGGTGCCGCCGATCACAATGGCCAGGTGGTAGGGCGGGCAGGCCGAGGTGCCCAGCGTCTTCATCTTGGTCTCAAGGAACTTCACGATTTTCTCGGGCGTGAGGATGGCCCTGGTTTCCTGGAACAGGAACGACTTGTTCGCCGAACCGCCGCCCTTGGCGACGAACATCAGGTGGAACTCGTCGGCATGGTGCTCGCCCGGGGCGGCCATGATGTCGAACTGCACCGGAAGGTTGTTGCCGGTATTCACCTCACGATACATGTCGAGCGGTGCCATCTGCGAATAGCGCAGGTTGGTCTCGGTATAGGTGCGGTGCACGCCCCAGGAGATCGCCTCCTCCTCGTCGCCCTGCACCCAGACGCGCTGGCCCTTCTTGCCGAACACGATCGCGGTGCCGGTGTCCTGGCACATCGGCAGCACGCCGCCGGCCGAGATGTTGGCGTTCTTCAGCAGGTCCAGCGCCACGAACCGGTCGTTGCCCGAGGCCTCGGGGTCGTCCAGGATAGCGCGCAGGCTGGCCAGGTGGGCGGGCCGCAACAGGTGCGACACGTCGCGGAACGCCTGGAACGCCAGTTCCGACAATGCCTCGGGCGATATACGCAGCACCGTCTGCCCATCGCAGCTGCTGGTTGCAACGCCCTGAATGTCCAGCTTGCGCCATGGCGTGGGGTCGGCGCCGAGCGGGAACATCGGCGCATACAGGAAGTTCGATGGCCGCGGCGGCATGGCGTTCATTCGGCGGGCTCCAGGGCGGAGAAGGGACGGGCCAGTCGGACGGATGGGTCAGGAATCGCGTGGTGGGGTGCGGCGCCGGAAGGCATCCAGGCTCACCACTTGCGGCGCCTCGGCGGACGACGGCGCATCGGTTGCATCGTCAGGGGCTGGTGCGGTGGGCGGCGGGACTTCGTCAGGCTCGGGCGGAATGTAGCGGAAGCGCACGCCGAAGCCGACATGCGGGTCGGCAAAGGCGGTGATCGCCCCGATCGGGATCACCAGCGTGCTGGGCACCCCGCCGAAGGACAGGCCGATCCGCACCTGCCCCAGCCGTGGCGGGTCGGCGCGCTCGTCCACCACCAGGTCCCAGAACTGGTGCTGCAGGACGATCGTCATTTCCTGCGGATATTGCGCCTTCAGCCGCGGCGGAACGATGGTGCCAGGGTCGTCGGTGCGGAAGGTCAGGTAGAAGTGGTGCTCGCCCGGCAAGCCGTTCTGCGCGACATGCTTCAGCGCCTGGACAGCAACATGGCGCATGGCCTGTTCCGTCCAGGTTTCATAGGGCAGCAGGCTCGTCGGCGCGTCCTGGCCGGGGCCGTCGGGTTCGTCTTCCATCACTTGCCTCGCGGTGCCGCGTTGTCCCATAGCGCCTGGGGACGGCGCGGAAAAGACCAGTGGAGATGTTGGTATGCCTCAACCGCGCCGCCAAGGCGGATCGAGCGGCAAAATTAGGGCGTGCACCGGGCATTCCGGGGCATGGGCGCCCGCGAGCCAGCCGAGGCTCATCAGGAACTCGCCGACGATCTCACCACCGGTGAAACGGAAGGTTTGGCGGAACAGTTTCACCCACGCCGCCTTGTCGCGCGGATGATGGGCATCCAGCCAGTCCGCGAATCCGCCATGGCTGTCACGCAGGTCCTGGACGGTGCGCGCATTGGCGATGATTGCGTGCACCTTCAAGCGGTTGCGGATAATCCCCGGGTCCGCCAGCAGTCGCACCTCGTCCTGCGGCCCGTAGCCGGCAATGCGGTTCACATCGTAGCCGTCGAACGCCGCCCGCATTGTGGCACGGCGCTTCAGCACCGTATCCCACGAAAGACCCGCCTGCATGATCTCCATGCACAGCCGTTCAAACAGCACTGACTCGTCGCGCGACGGGAATCCGTGCTCGCAATCGTGATAGTCGCAATGGACGGGATGGCCGATGGCAAAAGCGCAATAGGACGACATCGGCGAAGCGTTGCGCGTTGAGACGGGCCACGCAAGATGCGTGGCGGAGTTGGGGGGCTTCTGTTGCCCGGTGCCCCCCGGACCGCGCTTATCGCTTATGCAGCGACAGCGAGCGCCTCATGATTGTCATTGGCACTTGTGATACGGCCCGATAACGGCGGAACCATGCCGGGCAAAAGATGAGTCTTTACCACGCGTGTCGAGCCTGTTTCGCCCCCATAGCCCTCCTTGGCGGACGAATCCGCCAAGTTGGAAATGGTGGAGGCGCCGGGCACTGCCCCCGGGTCCACAACGCTTATTTCAATCACCGTTTATCACCATAGTCGGCAAGCCGACGATCGCAATATAGGGTGTTCCGACGCCGGATGAAAGGGACTTCTCCCCGATGCCTTTGACCCCCGAACAATTGGCCGAGATCGAGGCCCAGCGCGCCCACCGTGCCGAAACCCGGCGCGCCACGGTGCCGGCCCTGGAAGAGATGCTTTTCGCCGCCGTGCCGGTGCTCGACCACGGCTTCGTGCGCGTGATCGACTACATGGGTGACGACGCCGCGGTGGTGCAGTCCGCCCGTGTCTCCTACGGCCGTGGCACAAGGCGGGTGTCGGAGGATGCCGGGTTGATCCGCTACCTGATGCGCCACCGCCACACCACGCCATTCGAGATGTGCGAGATCAAGTTCCACGTGAAGCTGCCGATCTTCATCGCGCGCCAATGGATCCGCCATCGCACCGCCAACGTGAACGAGATCTCTGCGCGCTACTCCATCCTTGACCGCGAGTTCTACCTCCCCGCCCCGGAGCACCTCGCCGCCCAATCCGCCAGCAACCGCCAGGGCCGCGGCGATGTGCTGGAAGGCGAGGAGGCGGCCCGGGTGCTCGACCTGCTGCGCGAGGACGCCACCCGCACCTATGACCACTACGCTGCCATGCTGAACGAGGCCGCGGACGGCACGCCGGCTGACCCCACCCGCCAGGGCCTCGCGCGTGAGCTTGCCCGCATGAACCTCACGCTCAACACGTACACCCAGTGGTATTGGAAGACCGACCTGCACAACCTGCTGCACTTCCTCAGCCTGCGCGCCGACGCCCACGCCCAATACGAGATCCGCGCCTACGCTGAGGCGATGCTGGCGATGGTCGAGGCCTGGGTTCCGCAAACCTACGCCGCCTTCCGCGACTACCGCCTCGGCGCCGTGACCTTCTCCGCCGGCATGCTCGCAGTCGTAATGCGCATGCTGGCCGGCGAGCCTGTGGACCAGAAGGCCAGCGGGCTGTCGAAGCGCGAGTGGACCGAGATGATGGCGGCGCTGGGACGCGACGTTTGATTTCTATACGCGGGTCACGTATATGAACTGGCCGTTGGTGGACCTCGAACTTGACACTGGCGACGTGATGTCGGCCCGGTTCGAGGATGGTGCATATTTCGTGGAGGTTATGGCCTTTGTCGCCCTCGACAATCGGGCGCTTCGCCTGATCCGGAGCGATGTGGATGGATCCGGCGCGGGGACGGTCGGGATTGGCCAGCTGCGTGCCATCGTGCGGTTGGTAATGGATGCGCTCGATGTCGATGAATTCCGCATTGATGGAACGGCTCGAACGACTGGGGCCCGTCCGGGTCGAATCCCGGCGCCCCTTGTCTTCAGACGAGGGCGAACTCGTTCTGCTGCGCTGCCCGCGTGACGTCGGCGCGCTGATCCCGGTGGCCAAGCGGCTGCGGGAAGCCGGCCTGACCCTGCGACTCGCCCATGCAGCGATCAACGATCTGGCTGAGCACAACGTCACTGTGTGCTTGGTGGACAAGGACTGCGACCTCGCCGACCTCGCCGCCGATCTCAAGGCGATGCGCGTCGACCTGCGTCGTCGCCGGCCCGAGGCCAGTCCGACCACCGAGATCGCCGCAGTGCGGGCGCGCCATGCGCTGTCCCAACGCGACTTCGCAGATCGCCTCGGCATCGACGTGCGCACCCTCCAGAACTGGGAGCAGGGCCGCAACCGCCCCGATCCGGCCGCCATGACCCTCATCCGCCTGTACGACCGCGATCCCGCCGCCGTCCTCGCCGCCCTCTTCGAACTCGCCGAATGATCCTCGCCTTCGGCTCCATCAACCTTGACCTTATTTTCCCCCTCCCGCACCTCCCCGCCCCCGGAGAGACGGTGCTGGGACCGGCCATGACCATCGAGCCCGGCGGCAAGGGCGCCAATCAGGCCGTCGCTGCCGCCCGCGACGGGGGCCGTGTGGTCTTTGCCGGAGCCGTCGGCGCCGACGCCCTGGCGCAGGACGCGCTGCGCCTCATGCGCGCTACCGACATGGACATCTCCCGTGTCGTCACGGCCAAAGCCGCCACCGGCTGTGCCGCGATCTGTGTCGACCCTGCCGGCCGCAACCTCATCGCCGTTGCCAGCGGCGCCAACCTCGCCGCCCGCGCCGGGCAGGTGGAACCGGCCCTGCTTGGCCCCGCGACGACCATTCTGCTGCAGATGGAAGTGCCGCGCGCCGAAACCGAGGCCCTGATCCACCGCGCCCGCGCCGCCGGCAGCCGTATCGTGCTGAACCTCGCGCCTGCCGCCCCGCTGGACGAGGCGGCCCTGCGCGCCGTCGATGTGCTGGTGCTGAACGAGGGCGAGGCTGGTTTCCTCGCCGGCCATCTCGGCTGCCCCGCCACCGCCGTGGCGCTGAGGGCCCGGCTCGACGTCACGATTGTGATCACGCTCGGCGAGCAGGGGCTCGAGGCGGCGCTGCCCGGCGGCAAGCTGCGCCTTCCGGCCCATCAGGTCCAGGCGATCGACACCACAGGCGCCGGGGACTGCTTCACAGGCGTGCTCGCGGCCGCCCTCGACCGCGGCCTCACCCTGCCCGAGGCGCTCGCCCGCGCGCAGGCGGCCGCGGCACTCTGCTGCACCCGGCGGGGCACCCAGGGCAGCATGCCCCAGGCCGCCGAGACCGATAACGCGCTGGCGCTCAGGTAATGACGATGCGCGGGGCCGCCGCCTTCGCCGTCCCGGTCTGCACCTTCTCCCACAGCCGCGCCGCCAGCGCCGCATAGGCGCGCGCGCCCTCGCTGTCCGGCGCGCTGGCCACGATCGGCGTGCCTGCGTCGGCCGCGGTGCGGATGTCCAGCAGCAGCGGGATCTCGCCCAGGAACTCGGTGCCCTGCTTCGCCGCCTCCGCACGCGCCCCGCCATGGCCGAAGATTTCGGTCCGGTGGCCGCAATTCGGGCAGCAGAAAAAGCTCATGTTTTCCACCAGCCCCAGCACCGGCACCCGCGTGCGCTCGAACATCTTCACGCCGCGCCGCGCATCCAGCAGCGCAATGTCCTGCGGGGTCGATACGATCACCGCCCCGGTCAGCGTTACCCGCTGCGCCATTGTCAGCTGCGCATCCCCGGTGCCAGGCGGCATGTCGACGATCATGATGTCGAGCGCGCCCCACTCCACCTGACCCATCATCTGCTCCAGCGCGCCCATCACCATCGGCCCGCGCCAGATCATCGGCGTTTCCTCCTCCACCAGGAAACCGATCGACATCGCCTGCAGCCCCCATGCCTCCAGCGGGATCATGCGGTCGCCCTTCACTTCCGGCTTGCGCGCGAGCCCCAGCATCCGCGGCAGGCTGGGGCCGTAGATGTCGGCATCCAGCAACCCCACGCGCAGCCCCTGCCGCGCCAGCGCCACGGCCAGGTTCACCGCCACCGTCGACTTGCCCACGCCGCCCTTGCCTGAGGCAACCGCGACGATGTGGCGCACCTGCGGCAGCAGCACCGGCTTCTCGGCGGCCGGGCGGCCATGCGCGTGCCCGCCATGCCCAGCCGCCGGAGCAGGCGCGGCCGGCGCCGCGGCCTTGTGCGCGGTTAGCACCGCGGCGGCGTTCTGCACCCCGCGCTGCGCCCCCAGCAACGCCTCCACCTGCTGGCGCACCGGCTCCATCGCCTCTGCCTGCGCCCGGTCGGTCAACAGGCTAACCTGCACCAGCACGCCATGCGGGCCCGGGCGGACTTCGATTCCCTCCACCAAGCCGGCCGAGACGATGTCTCGCGAAGTGCGCGGATCGGATACGCCGCGCAGAACTTCCTTCAAGGAGGCTGGTGTTGGTTCGGTCATGCGCTTGAAAACCCTTCGCACCCAGTCAATATGCATGCGTGTCATGCCAGGGATATGGCGGCTTCAAACCCGCGTGCCAATGGCCTCATATCGTATCAGCGGAAACGCGTAACAGGACCCGGGCCAACTCATGTCTTCCATCAATGGTGGCCGCGGCGATGCCGGCGGCTTCAATGTCGTTCCCTCGGGCAGCGGCGGCGGCGGCGGCGGCCCCTGGGGAATGCCCCCAGGCGGCGGTAATAGCGGCGGCGGCGGTCGCGGCAACGGCCCCCAAGGCCCCCAGGGGCCCTGGGGCGGCGGCGGGGGCGGTGGCCCGCGCGGCCCGGGCGGCGGTGGCGGTGGCCAGCCGCCGGACCTCGACGAACTGATCTCCAAGGTCCAGTCGATGTTCCGCGACGCCATGCCCGGCGGCGGCTCGCGCATTCCATCGATGTTCGGCGGCGCGCGCGGGCTGGCTATCATCGGCGCCCTGGTCGGCATCGTCTGGCTCGGCAGCGGCTTCTACCGCGTCCAACCGGACGAGCAGGGTGTCGTGCTGCGCTTCGGCGCCTACCACCGCACCGCCTTCCCCGGCCTGAACTACCACGTTCCCTGGCCGGTCGAGCGCGTTATCCGCCCCGCGGTCACGCGCATCAACCGGGTTGAGGTCGGCTACGCCTCCGGCTCGTCGGACATGCGTCCGATCGAGATCCGCCCCAGCCGCGGGCGGGATGCCAACGTCCGCGACCTGCCCGAGGAGAGCCTGATGCTCACGGGCGACGAGAACATCATCGACATCAACTTCGCTGTGTTCTGGCGCGTGCGCACCGCCGGCGACTACCTGTTCAACACCCGTCACCCCGAGTACACGGTGAAATCGGCTGCCGAGAGCGTGATGCGCGAAGTGCTCGGCCGCACCCCGATCCAGCCCGCGCTGACCGATGCCCGCGCCCGCATCGAGGCCGACGTGCTGCGCGGCGTGCAGGTGATCCTCGACCAGTACCAATCCGGCGTGGAAGTCACGCAGGTTCAGCTCCAGAAGGTCGATCCGCCCGCCGCCGTCATCGAAAGCTTCCGCGACGTGCAGCGTGCCAACACCGACGCCGACCGCGCCCGCAACGAGGCCGATGCCTACCAGAACGACATCGTGCCGCGCGCCCGTGGCGACTCCGCGCGCCTGGTCGCCGAAGCCGAGGGCGCCCGCCAATCCTCGATCGCCGCCTCAACCGGCCAGGCGCAGCGCTTCACCTCGGTGCTCCAGGCCTACGACTCGGCCAAGGAAGTAACGATGCAGCGCCTCTACCTGGAAACCATGCAGGAAATCCTCTCCAACACCCCGTCGGTCATCGTCGACGACCGTCTCCAGGGCATCGTGCCGTTCCTGCCGCTGGGCGAACCCACCCGGCCCAACCGACCGGCACCCCCGCAACCTTCCACCCCGCCGCGGGGGACAACCCGATGAACCGCTCCATGTTGGCGCTTGGCGCCGTGGCCGTCGCAGGGATGATCGCCTTCGCCTCCATGTTCACCGTCGAGCAGACCGAGCAGGTGCTGATCACCCGCCTCGGCGAGCCGGTGCGCGTGATCAACGAGCCGGGCCTGAAGTTCAAGGTGCCGATGGTCGAGACCGTCATCAGCTTCGATCGCCGCCTGCTCGACTATGAACTGCCCTCCGAGGAGGTGATCCTGGGCGACCAGCGCCGCCTGATCGTGGACAGCTTCACCCGCTACCGCATCATTGATCCGCTGCGCTACTATCAGGCTGTCGGGCCGACCGAGAACGGCATCCGCGCCCGCCTCAACTCCGTAGTCACCTCGTCGCTGCGCCGCGTGCTCGGCAACGAACAGTTGCTGAACGTGCTCTCGTCCAATCGCGGCCGGATCATGAACCTTATCCGCGAGCAGGTGAACGTGGAGATGCGCAACTTCGGCGTGGAAGTGCTCGATGTGCGGATCCGCCGCGCCGACCTGCCGCCGGAGAATACCCAGGCGATTCTCTCGCGCATGCAGTCCGAACGCCAGCGCGTCGCCGCCCAGGTTCGCGCCGAGGGCGATGAGGCCGCCGCCCGCATTCGTGCCGATGCCGACCGCGAGCGTACTGTGCTGATCGCCAATGCTCGCAGCACCGCCGACCGGCTGCGCGGCGAGGGCGAGGCGCAGGCGATCGCGATCTATGCCGACGCCTTCAACAAGGACCCGCACTTCTTCCAGGTTTGGCGCACCCTTCAGGCCTACCGCGAATCCTTCGCCCATGGTGGCTCACGGCTTGTGCTCACGCCGGGCGATGGCTTCCTGAAGCTGCTCCGGGAAGGCCCGTCCCCCTCCGGCCCCGCCCTGGTGCCGCCTACCGCGGCTGGTGTCCTGGCAACACCGGCGCCCGCCGCACCCCCGCGCCAGTAGTCTCCCACTTGGCCGGCAGCGACCCGAAGCACGTGCTTTCGGGTCGCTGTCAGGCCTGTTAAGCCTCTGTCACGTTCTGGAGGAGGGTGCGTGACCGCCTTGCAGAGCCGGGACGGCCCGCCCAAATTGGCCTCACCATCAACGGGGTACCCAGCCATGTTGCATCCAGACGTTCTGCCGCATCGACTCCCCGGGCGGGGCGCGGGATTGCTGCGCGCCGGCGTCGCGGCCCTGGCGCTCACCTTCGCGGTGCCGATGTTGCCAGGCGCGGAGGTCTCCGCCCAAGCTCGGTCGGCCCCGGAGAGCTTTGCCGACCTGGCTGCCCGCCTGCTGCCGGCGGTCGTCAACATCTCCACCAGCCAGTCCGTTGCCGCCCGCGAGCGCGGCACGCCCGACATGCCGCAGTTCCCGCCCGGCTCGCCTTTCGAGCGCTTTTTCCGCGACTTCATGGAGCGCAACCGCCCGCCCGGCACTCCCCCCGGCGCGAACCCGCCACGCGGCGAGCGCAATTCGCCCGCCCGCCGCTCCCAAAGCCTCGGCTCCGGCTTCATCATCGACCCCTCCGGCATCGTCGTGACCAACAATCACGTCATAGACGGGGCCGACGAGATCACAATCACCCTGCACGACGGCATGATGCTGAAGGCCACCCTGATCGGCCGTGACGAGCGCACCGACATCGCCGTGCTCAAGGTGATCTCCGAGAAGCCGTTGCCCGCGGTGCCGTTCGGCGATTCGGATGCCGCGCGCGTCGGCGACTGGGTGCTGGCGATCGGCAACCCGTTCGGCCTCGGCGGCACCGTCACCGCCGGCATCGTCTCCGCCCGCGGCCGCGACATCCAGCAGGGGCCCTACGACAACTTCATCCAGACCGATGCGGCCATCAACAAGGGCAACTCCGGCGGCCCGCTGTTCAACATGGCCGGGGACGTGGTGGGCATCAACACCGCGATCTACTCGCCGACCGGCGGCTCGGTCGGCGTCGGCTTTTCCATCCCCGCCAACCTGGCCAAGAATGTCGTCGCCCAATTGCGCGATTTCGGCCGTGCCCGCCGCGGCTGGCTTGGTGTGCGGATCCAAGGGGTCACGCCCGACATCGCCGAGAGCGTCGGCCTGAAGGAAGCGTCCGGCGCCATGATCGCCGGTGTGACCGACGGCGGCCCGGCCGAGTCCGCCCGGATCCGCAACGGCGACATCGTCCTTCGCTTCAACAACCAGGACGTGAAGGACATGCGCAGCCTGCCGCGCATCGTCGCCGACACCGAGATCGGCAAGCAAGTGCCAGTCGTTGTCTGGCGCGACGGCAAGGAGGTCACGCTCACCGCCAAGGTCGGCGAACTGCCTGACGACCAGCGCGTCGCTTCCGCCCCGCCCGACCGCCCAGCCCCGGTCCAGTCCTTGGAGCTATCCGGCCTGGGCCTGCGCCTCTCCCCCATTACCCCCGATTCGCGAGAGCGCTTCCAACTCAACGCCGACCAAAAGGGCGTGCTGATCACCGGCGTGCTCCAAGGCACGCCCGCCGCCGACAAAGGTCTCAAGCCCGGTGACGTCATCATCGAGGTGCAGCAGGAGGAAGTCCTGACCCCCGCAGACGTGCAGGAGCGCGTCGACCGGGTCCGTAAGGCCAGCCGCCGCTCGGTGCTGATGCTGGTGCAGACCGGCGACGGCCTGCAATGGGTGCCACTGTCCCTCGCGCCGAACGAACGGGCGCCGGGATGACAAGGAAGGGTTCTTCTTTTTTCTGAAGAAAAGAGAAACAAAAAAATACTTCATCCATTTGCCCCTCGCCAAACAGTCTTCTGACGGGGAGCAATAGGATAAAAGTTTTTTGGTTCCTTTTTTAAAAAACTACTTTCTTCCTATTCTGCTGCCGCCCGCACCTGCGCACGGCCCGAGAGCGTGAACCGGCTGAACTGCCGGTTCAACGCCGGCAGCATCGCCACCTCCATCACCCCAAGCGCCGGCTCCATCACGATCATCGCCACGGTCGCGGACAGGTTGCTGCCATCGTTCATCCGCGGCGGCCGGCACACTGCGAACGGCGTGCCGAAATCGTCGAACAGCGCAGTCTTCACATGGTCCAGCGTGACCCGGCCGAGATGCGGTAGCAGCAGGTCGCGCACCCGGATGTCGCGGTATAGCGAACACGGCGTGCTCGCCACCCCGGTATCGCGCAGCTTGGCCAGCGCCACGGGGCTGACGAAATGGTTGGCGTGCGTCAGCAGCCCCGCCTCCGGATGCACCTGGAACGTCTCGTCCGGCGCGCACTCGAAATCGATCGCCACCGCCTGGCCATGGGTGTTCGAGGCGCTGACGATCATGTTGTTCGCCGCTGACTTCACGGTCGCATACACCGCCTTCATCGCCAGCGCCGGGCTCTCCTGCTCCAACACCTTGCGCCGGATCAGCGCCAGCGGCACGCCGACCTGGCGGTAGTCGCGGTCGGATTGGAGGTAGTTCGCCGTCAGACCGATCCCCGCCGCGTTAAGCCCGGATCGCGCGAGCCCCCCCGCCTCAGTGAAGGTCAGGATATCGGGCCCGTCCTCGCGCCGGATGCGCAGCACCACCGCGGTCTCGGCGCACTCCGCCTTCCAGTCCCAGTTCTGCGCATGGATCAACCGGCCCGCAGCCGTCTGCCCCGGCATCACCACCAGCCCGGTGCATCCATCCGGCGCCGCCTCGGCCAGCCGTGCCTGCAGGTCCGGCCGTTCTGCCAGCTTCAGGATCTCGGTGCGCGCATTCAGCAGGGCGATGTGCTCGAACGGCACCTCGGCCCCCTGCGCGATCCCCTGCATCTCCTCGATGTACAGCGGATCGAACGCCTCGATGATCGGCATGTAGTCGCGCACCAGGGCCGCGATTCCCGCCTCATCCAGCCCTGAGCGGGCAATCTGCACCGTGTAGTGCGCAACCCCCTTGCGGATACGCTCGCGCGCCTGGCGTCCATGCTGCACGCCACGGTCATGCGGCGGGCCGGAAAGGTCGATCAGCGGACAGGGTTCAACCATTGTCATATTCTCCCGGACCCAGATTGCTCAGCTTGCGTAGTCCGGCTGTTCCCGGTCCAGCACCCGGCGCCACGCATCCAGGAACTGTCGCCCGTCATGCACCTCGCTCCACGCGCCCTTGTGGTGCGTCCAGCGCAGATGGTCCGGCTGGCGCCGCAGCGGCAGCCCGGCAGACGCCGCATGCAATTGGTAGCCCACCGTCTTCTCGACCGTGCACAACTCGTGGAACGCGTCGTGCACGGTCGGCCCCACAGTCATCACGCCATGGTTGGCCATCACCAGCGTCGTTGCCGCGCCAATCGCGCGCGCCAGCCGATAGCCCTCCTCGAGGTTCGTCGCCGGCCCCGTGGCATCGTCGTCATAGGCAACGCGATGGTTCACCAGCAGGTTGTTGTGGTGTGCCATGGACATTCGTCCGCCCTCAATCATCGAAAGTGCGGTGATGTTGGGCGGATGCAGGTGGATTGCGCATTTGGCCGCCGGGTTGGCGGCATGCACCGGCGCATGGATGTGGTACGTCACCGCCCGCACCTCGCGCCCGCCCGAAATCACGTTGCCCTTGAAATCCACCACCAGCAGGTTGCTCGCGGTGATTTCCTGAAACAGCAGTCCGCGTCCGTTCACCAGAAAGCGGTCCTCGCTGTCGGGCATCATCAGGCTGAAATGGTTGCCCAGCCCCTCGTTGAACCCGAACCGCACCGAAAGCCGGAAGGTTGCGGCCAGGTCGCACCGCATCCCCCACTCAACGTCGCTCATACTCGCCGGCTTTCCCATCCGATCCCTCCATCGCTCCTGTCGCGGAAGGGTAGGACATACTGACCGTGCTGAATATCCCGTGCTGCCTTGGCGACCGCCATGTGGTCACATGCCCGGCGCCCCGTAGGTAATCAGGATGCATCATACCGACCGCCTTTGATGTCGACCGATGAAGAATCAATCGACGGCGGCTGGTATGACTCTTTGCGTTGCGCGCCGCCGCCGGCCAGCCCGGCGCGCGATACCAACCGCCTTTGATGTCGACCGATGAAAAATCGGCCGACCGCGGTCGGTATGACGCTTTGTTTTGCGCGCCGCCGTGGGCCAGCCCGGCGCGCGATACCAACCGCCCCATATGCCGGAAGAGTCGGCATTTGGGGCGGTTGGTATCTGACCATCGCGTTCGTCCCGACCCATCGAAAGGGCACGAAGACCTGCCTTGTGCTGCGGCGCCGACGAACGCCGCATTCTGGCATCAACCCACATCCGGGCGCGCCGCCAATCGGCAGTGCCGAATGGCGGGCGCTGCCGGCGTGTCAGATCATCGCCGCTTCGGCATCCACGTGATCGCCCACCCTCTCGTTCGCCAAGCGGACCGGTGCGGTGCCCTCGCCCTCCTGTCTCATCGCGGCGTCGCGCATCATGTAGCCCCGTCCCCACACCGTGGCGATCAGATCGCCCGCGCCATGCCCCACCAGCTTCTTGCGTAGCTTGCAGATGAACACGTCGATGATCTTTGCCTCGGGCTCGTCCATGCCACCATAGAGATGGTTCAGGAACATCTCCTTCGTGAGCACAATCCCTTTGCGGAGCATCAGAAGCTCAAGGATCGCATACTCTTTTCCAGTCAGGTGCACCTGCTGGTCGCCCACCGTCACTTCGCGGCTGTCCAGCATCAGGCGAACCGGCCCAACCGCGATCGACGGGTGGCTGAAACCCTTGCTCCGGCGCACGATCGCCTGGATCCGTGCCAGAAGCTCAGCCTTGTCGAACGGCTTCGTGATGAAGTCGTCCGCCCCCAGGCTCAGGCCCTTCACTTTCGCCTGCGGCCGCGACAGCCCCGACAGGATCAGCACCGGAATCTCCACCCGCGCCGCGCGCAGGCGCCGCACAACTTCATAGCCCTCCATATCCGGCAGCATCAGGTCGAGGATGACGATGTCGTAATCATAGTGACGGGCCAGCTCAATGGCCTCCTCACCCGTGTCCGTCTGATCAACAACGGCGTTGATCGATTTCAGCATCATCGTCACCGCACGAGCAGCGAGGAGGTCGTCTTCAACCAAAAGGATACGCACCGGCATCTCCATGGGCGTGGTTGGCATCTAAATACAACCGCATGAAGGTTGATACAACTAAAAATTGTCGAATTGCCGTCAATTTACGTAGAAAAATTGAGACAAAAACCACAATTTAGGCAATCCCTCCCAACGGCTGACCGCCGTCCAGCCCAACGAACGAACACGGCATGGCGGCCGCGCGGTTGCGGGGGTCATCAGCGGACGACGTCATGGCTGCGAAGCACGTGTCGGCAGCAGCGGAACGACCGCGCGGTCGTCCCTCGTCCGCCAGGCGCTACCTCACCTGGGCGACCCGCAGCGCGTTGGTCGTGCCAGGCTGGCCAAACGGTACCCCGGCAATCACCACCACTTGATCGCCGCTAACGGCGAACCCTTCCACCGCCGCCGTCCGAGTCGCCTTGGCGACCGTCTCGGTCATCGAATGCACCTCCGCGGCCAGCAGTGGATGCACCCCCCAAACCAGCGAGGTCCGCCGCGCGGTCTGCAGCGAGGTCGTCAAGCCCAAGATCGGCGCCTCGGGCCGCTCCCTTGCCGCCCGCAGGGCGGTGCTGCCGCTGGCCGTAAAGGCGCAGATCACCGCCGCCCCGATCGTATGCGCCACTTGGCGCGCCGCCGCCGCGATCGCATCGGCCGCGGAGTTCTCGGGTGCTGGGCGCGATGCCTCGATGATCGCGCGCCAGCCGGAGTCTTCCTCCACGCGCGCAATGATCCTGTCCATGATATTCACGGCCTCGAACGGATACTGCCCCGCGGCCGTCTCCGCAGACAGCATCACCGCATCGGCCCCGTCGAACACCGCCGTCGCCACGTCGGACGCCTCAGCCCGCGTCGGCGCCGGCGCCGTGATCATGCTCACCAGCATCTGCGTCGCCACCACCACCGGCCGGCCCATCAGCCGCGCCGCCCGCACGAACCGCTTCTGCGCCAGCGGCACCTCCTCCGGCGGCAGCTCCACGCCCAGGTCGCCGCGCGCCACCATCACCGCGTCCGACAACCGGATGATCGCTTCGAGGTTCTCCATCGCCTGCGGCTTTTCGATCTTGGTCATGATCCAGGCCCGCCCTGCTGCGATTTCGCGCGCCTCCGCCACGTCCTCCGGCCGCTGCACGAAGGACAGCCCGATATAATCCACCCCATGCTCCAGCGCGAAGGCGAGGTCGATCCGGTCCTTCGCCGTCAACGCCGGGATCGGCAGCATCATGTCGGGCACATTCACACCCTTGCGGTCCGACAGCGGCCCGCCGACGGCCACCTCCGTCTCCAGGTGGTCTGCCCGCTGCCGCGTCACCCGCAACCGCAACTTGCCGTCGTCCAGCAACAGCGTGGTGCCGATCCCCGCCGCCGCGATGATCTCCGGGTGCGGCAACTGCACCCGCCGCACATCCCCGGGCGTCGGGCTCAGGTCCAGCCGGAACGACTGCCCGGTCTGCAACTGCACCCGCCCGCCCGCGAACTGCCCCACGCGCAATTTCGGGCCCTGCACATCGGCCAGAATGCCGATCGGCCGCTCGAAACGCGCCTCCAGGTCGCGGATCATGGCGATCCGCGCCGCGTGGTCGTCATGCGTGCCGTGGCTGAAGTTCAGCCGGAACACGTCCGCCCCCGCCTGGAACAGTCGCGCCAGCACCTCAGGCGACGAACTCGCGGGGCCCAGCGTCGCCACGATCTTGGTGCGCCGCCGCCGGCGGATCTTGATGCGTATCGGCATGGGGGTCCCCCGGGCTCAGGCAATCAGTATGGCACGGATATCGTTAACATTGGTCAGCGTCGGCCCCGTGCGGATCAGGTCGCCGAGCGCGTCGAACAGCCCATAGCTGTCATGGCCCGCCAGAACCGCATGCGGGTCCAGCCCCGCCGCCCGTGCCCGCGCCAGCGTATCCGGCGCCACGAAGGCCCCGGCCGCGTCATCGGTCCCGTCGATCCCGTCGGTATCGCCCGCCACCGCCCAGATGCCCGGTGTGCCCGAAAGCCCCAACGCCAGGCCCAGCAGGAACTCGGTGTTCCGCCCGCCCCGCCCCGCCTTGCCCGCGCCGATGCTGACGGTCGTCTCCCCGCCCGACAGGATCATCGCCGGTCCCGCCACCGGCTGCCCATGCGCGCGCACCGATTTCGCGATGCCGGCCATCACCGTGCCAACTTCGCGGCTCTCACCCTCCAGCGCATCGCCCAGAATCAGCGTGCGCAGCCCCGCCTGCTGCGCCGCCGCCGCAGCGGCAGCCAACGAGGCCGCGGGTGCCGCGATCATGCGGAAGCTTGCATGCGCCAGGCTGCCGGGCTTCGGCGTCTCGTCCTCGCCCCGCGCCAGATGCGCCTCCACATGCGGCGCCAGCGTCACGCCGAACCGCCGCACGATTGCCCGTGCATCCGCGAAGCTGGTCGGGTCCGGCACCGTTGGCCCGGAGGCAATCACCGCCGGGTCATCCCCCGGCACGTCCGAGATCGCCAGCGTCACCACCCGCGCCGGATACGCCGCCGCCGCCAGCCGCCCGCCCTTAATCGCCGACAGGTGCTTGCGAACTGCATTCATTTCCGAGATCGTCGCGCCGCTCGCCAGTAGCGCCTTGTTCACCGCCTGCTTGTCCGCCAGCGACAGCCCAGGCGCCGGCAACGCCATCAGCGCCGACCCGCCGCCCGAGATCAGCGCGATCACCAAATCGCCCTCGGCAAGCCCCTGCACCGCCGCCAGCACCCGCCGCGCGCCCGCCTCGCTGTTGACATCCGGCACCGGATGGTTCGCCTCGATCACCGCGATGCGCGACGTCGGCACCGCATGCCCGTACCGCGTCACCACCACGCCCGACATATCCACATCCGGCCACGCTGCCTCCAGCGCCGCCGCCATCACCGCCGCCGATTTGCCCGCGCCCACCACCACGCACCGCCCGGCCGGCTTGTCCGGCAGGAACCGCGCCAGCATCACCAGCGGATCGGCCGCATCGATCGCCGCACGGAACACTCGCCCCAGCACCTCGCGCGCGCTCGTATCGCTCCACTCAGCCATGCCGTCGTCGGTCCCCTCTTTCTCGCGCGCAAGTATGGCGAACCCCACGCACAAGCGCCATGTTGCCAACACCGCAGGAGGTAACCCATGCCCATCCCCGAAATGGACGACCAGACCCGCACCGAGCTCGAGGCCGCCGCTTTCCGCCGCCTCGTCCAGCACCTGCGCGAACGCGCCGACGTGCAGAACATCGACATGATGAACCTGGCCGGCTTCTGCCGGAACTGCCTCAGCCGCTGGTACCGCGAAGCCGCCTCCAACAAGGGCATGGTCATCACCGACCCCGACGCGCGGGAAACCATCTACGGCATGCCCTACGCGGAGTGGCAGGCCCAGAACCAGAAGGCCGCCAGCCCCGACCAGATGGCCCAGTTCGCCAAGGCCAATCCCGGCCATTGACCAAGCACGTGGCCGCCCGACCGTTGACCCGGCCGGGCGGCGCGGCTACTCCACCGCCCCTGCCTGCCCGCGTGGGCCGGCCGAGCACGTACGGAGTTTCCGGATGGCACGACCAGCAACTGCGCCCAAGCCCGAAGGCGAAGGCGAAGAATCCGCCCAGTGGGGCAACATCTCCGCCGAGCGCCTGCGCAGCCTGATCGAGCGCATCGAACGACTCGAGGAAGAGCGCAAGGCCCTGTCCAGCGATATCAAGGACATCTTCGCCGAAGCAAAGTCCGCCGGCTTCGACGTCAAGGTCATGCGCCAGATCATCCGCCTGCGGAAACAGGAACCGGCCGAGATCGAGGAGCAGGAAACGTTGCTCGACGTCTATCGCCGGGCGCTTGGAATGTAGGGAAGCAAGCGCTTCTTTTTTGAAAAAAAGAATTAAAAAACTTTCAACCCTTTATGCCGGGCCTTCTCCGCGGCCAAATGAATGAAGTTTTTTTGCTTCTTTTTGTTCACAAAAAGAAGGCCTTCCTTACTTCCTACCCCTGTGCCATCGCGAACACCCGCCGCTGCCGCCCCGGCCGCAGCCCGCGCACCAGCAGGATCACCGGCACCAGCCCGACCAGCACGATGGCCAGCGCCGCCACCGCCCCGTCCTCATACGTTCCGCGCGACGCCTCGGCATAGATCGCGGTGGCCAGCGTATCCACGTTCAGCGGTCGCAGCAGCAGCGTCGCCGGCAATTCCTTCATGCATTCGATCAGCACCAGCAGCGCCGCCCCGGCGCCGGCCGGCATCAGCAGCGGCACGTGCAGCCGCCACGCCAGCGCCGTGTCCGGTGCCCCCAGCCCCCGGGCCGCATCGTCCACGCTGTAGGGAATGCGCCCATACCCGGCTTCGAGCGTGTTCGCCGGAATTGCCATGAACCGCAGCATGTAGGCCAGCACCAGCGCCGCGGAGGAACCCGACAGCAGCGTGCCGGCATGCACCCCCACCAGCGCAAGCCCCGCCGCCAGCGCCTCGTCGAACCAGGCCATTGGCCCCAGCAGCCCCACCGCCAGTACCGTCCCCGGCAGCGCATAGCCGATCGCCGAGACGCGCAGGAACACGGTGGCCAACGCGCCTCCCACATGCCGATGGCAGAACGCCACCAGGAACCCTACCACGATCGTCGCCGCCGTTGCCATCGACGCCAGGGCCGCGCTGTTCCACACCCACCGCGCCAGGTCCGGCGGCAGCCCGAACTCCGCCACCCGGATCACCGCATTCACCAGCAGGTGCAGGGCCGGTACCCCGAACCCCAGCAACACCGGCAGTCCGCAGGCCACCAGCGCCAGCCCGCCCTGCACCGGCCCCAGAACCACCCGGAACGGCACTCGCTCGCCCGCCCCGCCGCCCTGGTCCCGCCGCCGCGCCAGCGTCCGCTCGATCGCCAGCAGCGTGAAGGTGATCGCCAGCATCGCCAGCGCAATCTGCGCCGCCCCCTCAACGGAACCGCGCGTCGTCCAGGTCACATAGACCGCGACCGTCAGCGTCCGCACGCCCAGGAACTCGCTCGCCCCGATATCCGCCAGCACCTCCAGCAGCGCCAGCCCCAGCCCGACCCCGATCGCCGGGGCCGCGATCGGCAGCGTCACCCGCCGGAACAGCATGCCCCCGCCCGCCCCCAGCCCGCGCGCCGCCTCGATCGCCTCGGCCGACTGCATCAGAAGCGCCGCGCGCGTGGTGATATAAACATAAGGGTACAGCGTGAAGCCCATCACCAGGATGCACCCGGCCATGGAGCGGATGTCCGGCAGCACCAGCCCGCGCACCTCGCCGATCCCCAGCGCGAAGCGCAGCGCCGACTGCACCGGACCGATCGGGTGCATCACGTCCAGATAGGCATAGGCCACGATGTAGGTCGGCATCGCCAGCGGCAGCAGCAGCGCCCATTCCAGCCAGCGCCGCCCGGCAAATCCGAACCCCGTCACCAGCCAGGCGGTGCCAACGCCCACCACCAGCGCCACCGCCGCGGTCCCGGCCAGCAGCAGCGCCGTCTGCTGCAACGCATCCGGAAGCACATAGCCGACGATATGCGGCCACAGTTGTCCGGTGCCATGCAGCGCCAGCACCAGAAGCCCAACCACCGGCATCAGGGCCAGAAACGGCACCACGGCGGCCAGGGTCATCAGGCCGCCGTGCCTATCCATATGGTCCATCGGCGCGGCCGCAGGGGCCTTTGCTACTTATCGAAGCCGACGCGGTCGACCATCATGCTCGCTGCCATTCGCTGCCCGGCCACCTGGACCAGCGAGGTGGTGTCCACCTTCATACCGCCCAGCTCCGCGAGCACCGGATGCAACGGCACCTCCGCCAGAACCGGAATCTCGAAGTTCAACTCGGCGTAGATCCTCTGCGCCTCGGGCGACAGCAGATATTCGATCAGTTTCGTCGCATTGGCCACGTTCGGCGCATGGCGGGCCAGAGTCGCGCCAGAGATGTTCACATGCGTCCCGATCCCGTCGGCGAAGGTCGGCAGGATCATGCGTACCGATTCCGCCCAGCGCTTCTGCTCCGCCCCGCCCTTCCCCGAAAGCATCAGCCCGACATAGTAGCTGTTGGTCACGCCCACGTCGCACATGCCGGCCATAATGTCGCGCATCACATCGCGGTCGCCGCCGCCGGCCTTGCGCGCCAGGTTGACCTTGAGTGCTGCCATGTAGGCCTCGGCTGCCACAGCACCCTTCTTCACGATCATCGCGCCGAACAGTGCCGTGTTGTACGGATGGTTGCCGCTGCGGATGCACACACGGCCCTTCCACTTCGCATCGGCAAGTTGCTCGTAGGTCATGGTCCGGTCCGCCACGCGGTCCTTCGACACCACGATCACCCGAGCCCGCAACGAAAGCGGCACCCAATGCGCGCCGGCGTCGGACAGCCACGCCGGCATCGCCGCAGCCACCACCGGCGAAACCATGCGTTGCGTCAGCTTGCGGTGCTCAAGGTCCACCAGGCCGCCAATATCCACCGTCATCAGCACATCGGCCGGCGACCGCTCCCCCTCGGCCGCCACCCGCTCAGCAAGGCCGGCATTGATGAAAACGGTGTTCACCTTAATGCCGGTCGCCTCGGTGAAGCTGTTCAGCAGCGGCTGGATCAGCCCGGGCTCGCGGGTGGTGTAAAGGTTCACCTCCCCGGCGGCACGGGCCGGAGAAATCATCGCGGCCATGCCCAGCGCCAGAGTCGCGGAGGTCAACAAAGTGCGGCGAACGAAATTCATCGGCAACTCCCGCTCACTCTGCAAATGCGAGTAATTCGCACTTGTAGATCGCGACTAAAGGTGTTGCAAGCGCCCATCCACCCCAGTCGCTCGGATCGCGCAGTGCTGCCGCGCTATCGCGGCGTGGTGCCAATCCCGTGGTAACGGAACCCCGCCGCCTGCATCGCGGCTGGGTCGAACACGTTGCGCAGGTCGACCACCACGTCGCCCGCCATCCGACGGCGCAGCCCTTCCGGGTTCAGCGCGCGAAACGCCTCCCACTCGGTCACCAACACCGCAGCGTCGGCCCCGGCCAGCGCCGCATCCGCCGAATCGCAATATATCGTGCCACCCGGCAGCAGCGGCCGCGCCGGCTCCATCCCCTGCGGATCGAACACCCGCACCGTCGCCCCATCCTCGATCAGCCGCGCCACGATCGGGATCGACGGCGAGTCGCGCATGTCGTCGGTATCCGGCTTGAACGTCAGCCCCAGGATGGCGATCGTCTTGCCCCGGACCGACCCGCCGCACGCCGCGATCACGCGGGCGGACATTGCCGCCTTGCGCGCATCGTTCACCGCCACCACCGCCTCCACCAGCCGCGAAGGTGCGCCGGCTTCCTGCGCGATCCGCACCAGCGCCAGCGTATCCTTCGGGAAGCAACTGCCGCCGAACCCCGGCCCCGGCTGCAGGAACCGCGGCCCGATCCGCGCATCCAGGCCGATCGCGTGCGCCACCTCCTTCACGTTGGCGCCCAGCCTCTCACACAGATCGGCCATCTCGTTGATGAACGTCACCTTCATCGCCAGGAACGAGTTCGCCGCATACTTGATCAGCTCCGCGGTCTCGACCCCGGTGTACAGCATCTGCGCCGGATCGGCGGCCAGCGGCGCATACAACCGCCCGAGCACCTCCCGCGCCCGCGCCGTAGCACAGCCCACCACCACCCGGTCCGGGTGCATGAAGTCGCGGATCGCGCTGCCCTCGCGCAGGAACTCCGGGTTGGACGCCACGTCCACGTCCAGGTGCGGCGCGACGTGCTCGATGATCGAGGCGATCCGCCGCCCGGTGCCCACCGGCACGGTCGACTTGGTCACCACCACGGCATAGCCGGTCAGGCTCCGCGCCACCTGCTCGGCGGCGGCATACACATAGGTCAGGTCGGCATGCCCGTCGCCCCGCCGCGTCGGCGTGCCCACGGCGATGAACACCGCGTCCGCCCCGGCCACCGCGGCCTTCAGGTCGTCCCCGAACGAAAGCCGCCCCTTGGCCACGCCCTCGGCCACCAGGTCGGTCAGCCCAGGCTCGTAGATCGGAATCCGTCCCTGCCGCAGCGCCTGCAACCGCCCTGCATCGGCCTCCACGACGGCCACCTTGGTCCCCAAGGCTGCAAAGCAGGCGCCCGAAACCAGGCCGACATAGCCTCCGCCGATCATCGCGATCTTCACTCTCGACTCTCCATCCTCGCGAACCTGGCCACGCCAACCAGGCGACTGGGCGCGTGCGGCAAGTCCCGCCCATGGCCGTCGGGGCTAGACAGCATACCCCGACCCTCTTGGCTACTGCCCTGGCACACGGCGCCGCAACAGGAGACACTGGCAGCCGCTATCGATGGAGGAACCCTTGCCATACGGCTTTCCCACGCGCCGCGTCGTCATGGCGGCGATCAAGCACGAATCCCATACCTTCAACCGCTTCCCCACGAAGCTCGACCTGTTCCGCCGCCAGTCCTACCATCGCGACGAAGCGGTGGTGCGCGCCTTCCGCAGCACCGGGCTGGAAATGGCCGGCTTCCTGGCCGTCGCCGAGCGCCTCGGCTGGTGGATATCCACCCCCATCTCCGCCTCCGCCACCTCCGGCGGCCGCGTCTCGGCCGAGGCGATGGCGGACTTCCTCGCCGCCCTCGGCGACGGCATCCGTACTGCCCTGCCGCTCGACGGCGTCCTGCTCGCCCTGCACGGCGCCATGGCCGCCGAGGGCGACAACGACGCCGACGGCACCATCCTGGCCATGGTCCGCGCCATCGTCGGCCCCGACATCCCGATCGCCGTCACCTTCGATCTCCACGCCAATGTCAGCAACCGCACTGCAGCGCTGGCCGACATCATCGTCTCGTACCGCACCAACCCGCACACCGACCACGCGCCCACCGCCACCGTCGCCGCCGAACTTCTCGCCCGCGCCATGGCCGGCGGCCCGCGCCCCCGCACCGTCGTCACCCGCGCCCCCACTCTCGTCGCCTTCGATCGCGGCCGCACCCATACCGGCCACGGCCCGATGATCGATGCGCTCGCCGAGGCCCGCCGCATGGAGCGCGAGGAGCCCGGCATCTGGAGCGTCAGCCTCAACAGTGGCTTCTCCCACGCCGATGTTTGGCAGGCCGGCCCCAGCGTCACCGTCAGCGGCACCGCCGACCCCGTCCATCTGCAAGCAACCGCCGACCGCCTGATGGCCCAGGGCTTCCGCCGCCGCCGCGAGGAAACCATCCGCCTGGCCACCATCCCCGAAGCCATCGCCGCCCTGCGCGAGGGCCGCCCCGGCGCCCCAGTGATCGTCGCCGACTACACCGACGCCCCGGGCGGCGGCGCCTACGGCGATGCCACCGTGCTGCTGCGCGCCATGATCGAGGCCGGCCTCGATCATGGCGCCTTCGGTGCCATCTGGGACCCGCCGACCGCCGCCCAGGCCATCGCCGCCGGCGCCGGTGCGCGCATCGCCGTGCGCCTCGGCGGCTGGATCGATCCCACGTTCTCCGACGCCCCGATCGAGGCCGAGGCCGAGGTGATCCGCCTGTCCGACGGGCACTACGTCCACGAAGGCCCCTACGCGCCCGGCACCGTCGGCAGCTTCGGCCCCAGCGCCGTCCTGCGCATCGGCAGCGTCGACGTGATCGTTTCCACCGAGAACAAGAACATCCTCGACCAGCAACAGTTCAAGATCTACGGTCTCGACCCCACCCGCCAGGCCGCCATCGGCCTGAAATGCATGCACGGCTTCCGCGCGGCGTTCGAGCCGGTGGCGGCCAAGGTGGTGTCCTGCGACGCCGGGGGGCTGACCACATACGACTATTCGCGCCTGCCGTTCCGCAACATCAGGCGCCCGATCTGGCCGTTGGATGACATGGAGTAGGAAAGCCCCTTCTTTTTGTTCACAAAAAGAAGTCCTTCCTCCCTGCAAAGGTTTCCCCCCGCCGCGCCTGTTGGTCTAGGCTTTGCTCCTGTGTGAACGCTCCAGGAGATCCGCCATGTCCGCGCCTCGCCTGACCCGCCGTGCCGTCATGGCCGGTAGCGCTGCCGCCTTGGCTGCCCCTCCGATCGCCGCCGCCCAGGGGCAACGCGTGTTGAAGTTCATTCCGCACGCCGACCTCACCGTGCTCGACCCTTCGTGGAGTGCCTCGTACATCACGCGCAACGCGGCGATCATGGTCTACGACATGCTCTACGGCACCTCGTCGGACTTCCAGGTCACCCCGCAGATGGCCGCCGGCCACGTGGTGGAGGAAGGCGCCAAGATCTGGACGATCACGCTGCGCGATGGCCTGAAGTTCCACGACGGCGAGCGGGTGCTGGCCAAGGATGCCGTTGCCAGCATCAAGCGCTGGGCGCTGCGCGACAACTTGGGCCAGACGCTCATGGACCGCACCGACGAGCTGGAGGCGCTGGACGACAAGAAGTTCCGCTTCCGTATGAAAAAGCCCTTCGCGCTGGTCGCCGCCGCGCTGGGCAAGCCGGGCTCCTCGATCTGCGCCATCATGCCTGAGCGGCTGATCGCGCCTGCCACCGGCAAGCCGATCACTGAAATGGTGGGTAGCGGCCCGTTCCGCTTCGTCGCCAACGAACGCGTGGCCGGCAGCCGCGTGGTGTTCGCGCGCAACCCGGACTACCAGCCCGTCACCACCGGCACGCCGAGCTTCATCGCCGGCCCGAAGGTGGTGCATTTCGACCGTGTCGAATGGCAGGTGATCCCGGATTCCGGCACCGCCGGGGCGGCGCTGCAGGCCGGCGAGGTTGACTGGTGGGAGAACCCGACCACCGACCTGCTGCCGTTGATGCGGCGCAACGCCAATTTGACCATCCAGAACCACGACAAGACCGGCTATCTCGGCTTCCTGCGCTTCAACCACCTGACCCCGCCGTTCAACAACCCAGCGATCCGCCGCGCGGTGTGGTGGGCGGTCAGCCAGGAGGACTACATGACGGCGGTGGCCGGCACCGACCCCGCGATGTGGAACGCCGGGGTCGGCTTCTTCGCGCCGAACGGGCCGTGGGCCAACGATGCCGGCATGGACTACCTGAACAGCAAGCGCGACCCGGAGCGCACCAAGCGCGAGATCATCGCGGCCGGCTACAAGGGCGAGAAGGTGGCGGTGCTGGTGCCGACCGACGTGCCGGCGCTGAAGTTCGCCGGCGACGTGGGGGCCGACATGCTGAAGCGCTGCGGGCTGAACGTCGATCCGCTGTACATGGACTGGGGCAGCGTGGTGCAGCGCCTCGGCCGGCAGGATGCGGCCGATGCCGGTGGGTGGAACGCGTTCCATTCGTATTGGTCCGGTGTCGATCAGCTGGACCCCGCGGTGAACTCCTCGTTGCGCGCCAATGGGCGGCGCGGGCGCATCGGTTGGCCTGAGAGCGCCAAGCTGGAGGGGCTGCGCGATGCGTGGCTGGATTCCTCCGATCCCGCCGAGCAGAAGAAACTGGCGCGCGAGATCCAGGCCCAGGCCTTCGAGGACCAGCCGTATATTCCGTTCGGCCAGTTTTTCGCGCCGATGGCCTACCGCAAGAACATCTCGGGCGTGCTGGACGGCTATGCGCTGTTCTGGAACGTCAAGCGGAGCTGACCGCCAGGGCGAGCTTTGGCGGCTGAATTGCCGCCAGGTTCCGCGAGGATCCTTGCCTGGAAGCCGGCGAGGTGGTTGTTTTGCCGGCTGATCCCTTTCGGGGATAGGAAGCGGGGCCATCTGCGCAGGAGGCGCCTTGCCGGGGGACGGCGGGGCGGCGACACTCTGCGCGGGAGGAACCGTTTTTATGATGTTCGAGCTGTCTGAAGAGCACCGCATGCTGAGGGACCTGGTGGCGAAGTTCGTCGACCAGGAGTTGATTCCGCTGGAGCGCAGCGTGTTGGCGCGGGAGGCGGCCGGCGGGAAGGCGGGGCTTTCGGACGAGGAGGATGATCGGGTGCTCGCGCGCTGCAAGGAGCTGGGGTTGTGGTCGCTGGATGTGCCGGAGGAGATGGGCGGGGCGAACCTGCCGGCCGTGGCGCTGATGGCGATGAACGAGGAGCTGGGGCGGTGCGCGTTTCCGTTCACCTTTCCGCCGGACAGCCCGAACCTTCACATGCTGATGGCGGTGGCCAGCGACGAGCAGAAGAAGAAGTATTTGGAGCCGTATGCGGCGGGGACGGCGAAGTCGGCGATTGCGATCTCGGAGCCGGGGGCCGGGGGGGACCCCGCGGGGATGATTACCCGGGCGGTGCAGGACGGCTCCGACTGGGTGATCAACGGGCGGAAGATCTGGGTGAGCCGGGTGCCGCAGGCGGATTTCGTGATTGTCATGGCGCGGACCGGGGAGGGGAAGCGCAGCGACGGGGTGACGGCGTTCATTGTTGAGAAGAACACGAAGGGGTTCATCATCGAGCGCGAGATTCCGATGATCGGCGGGCAGCGGACCTATGAGCTGGTGTTCGAGGATTGCCGGGTTCCCGGGAGCCAGGTTCTGGGGCAGGTCGGGCGCGGGTTCGCGCCGATGCAGCTTCGGTTGACGGTGCGGCGGTTGCAGATGGGGGCGTGGTGCACCGGGATGGCGGTGCGGGCGCTGGCGATGCTGTGCGAGCATGCCCGCAACCGGGTGACGTTCGGGGCGAAGCTTTCGGAGCGGCAGGCGATCCAGTGGTGGGTGGCGGAGGCGGCGACGAAGATCCATGCGTGCCGGTTGATGGTGATGGATGCGGCGGCGAAGACTGATGCCGGGAAGGATGTTCGCACCGAGGCGTCGATGATCAAGGTTTTCGCGACCGAGATGGCCGGCGAGATCATCGACCAGGCGATGCAGGCGCATGGGGCGATGGGGATGACGAAAGAATTGCCGTTGCAGCTGATGGCATCGAAGGTGCGGACGATGCGGGTGTACGAGGGGCCGAGCGAGGTGCACCGGATGACGATCGGCAAGCGGGTGCTGGACGGGAAGTGGGGGTGAGCGGGGGCGATCAAGTTACGTTATCGTAACGAATAGGGCGTGCGTCGGTGGAAGGGCTGGGAGGGGTTTTTTGAAGGTGGGTTGGGCTTGGGGTTGGGGCGGGCGAAAAGAGATTTGCCGCCAAGGCGCCAAGCGGGGCCGAAATGGACCGGCGCACGCATCGGGGGGCTGGCGTATAGCGGGCGTGCTGGTGATTCGTCAGGCTTGGGTGTGGGGGCGCGGCGGGCGCGGGGATTGCGGACGGAGTCCGGCTGATCGGACGCGGCCAGGGCGATGAGGCGGGCGAGCCAGGGTTCCTCGGCATAGGCGGCTGCTGGGGGCGTGGCTGCGGCGCGGGGGGTGGCGGGCCGGGTGGCGCGCGGGCGCTCGGGCGGCGGGGGCAGCAGGGTGCCGTTGCGCCACTGGGTGAGCATATCCTCGAGGCGGGAGAGGAGGTCGGCGATGCGGGCCTCGATGAAGGCGTGCAGCGGGGCGAGAATGATGGCGAGCAGCGCGCGCGCGCCTGCCGCAGTGCTGATGCACTGATGGGCTTCGGCCGGGGGTGGGGCTGGCGCTGGGGTCACGACAGTGATATATGCTAACTAACACCGGGGAGCAAGAGGGATTTTGGGTTTTTCGAGGAAATTTTTCATGTGGGGTCGTGCTTGTCGGCGTGGCGGCGGGTGCCGTGCTGTCGTGCGTGTATGAAACGGTGCTGGGCGGTGGGGGGCGCGCGAAGAAGAAAGTAAGGGGCCACAAAGGCACAAAGACACAAAGGAGCAAGGCAAGGGAAAGGGCAGGCCGTGCGGTGATCCGGTGCTGACAGGGGCCCGAAGTGCCTGAAGAGTCCGCTTTTCGGGCGGGTGGTATCAGGTGGCCGCTTTCTCCCGGACATTCCTTCCTTGGCTGGCTTCTTTGTATCTTTGTGCCTTTATGGCCGCGTGCTTGCTTCGGCTTCGCAGCCGAGCGTGGGCGACGATGGACGATTGCGGTGCTTTGGGATGACAGGGGTGGGGTAGGGGGACTCGGGGGGCAGCATGGATGTTGAGCTGATCGGGTATCGATACAGCGTATATCTTCGGATCGCGCGGATGGTGCTGATGGAGAAGGGCGCGCCGTTCCGGCATATGGAGGTGGACCCGTTCGGGGCGGTGCCGGAGTGGTATCGGGCGCTGCATCCGTTGGGGCTTGTGCCGGTGCTGCGGCATGGGGATTTCGTGGTGTACGAGACGGCGGCGATCTGCCGGTATGTGGACACGGCGTTCGCGGGGGCGCGGCTGGTGCCTGAGGAGGCGCGGGCGGCGGCGCGGATGCAGCAGGTGATCGGGATCGTGGACAGCTATGGTTATTGGCCGATGGTGCGGCAGGTTTATTCCCATGCGGTATTCCGGCCTGCGATGGGCGAGGTGGGGGATGCGGGGGAGGTGGCGGCGGGGCTGGCGGCTTCGGCTTCGGTGTTGGGGGCGTTGGAGGACTTGGTGGAGGGGGAATGGATGGCGGGGGAGCGGGTGAGCCTGGGGGACCTGCATCTGGGGCCGATGATGGCGTATTTCGTGGAGGCGCCGGAGGGGGCGGCGATGCTGGCGGGGTTTCCGCGGCTGGCGGGGTGGTGGGGGAGGATGCGGGGGCGGGGGAGTATGGTGGGGAGTGGGGTGGAGTTGGGCGGTGCGGGTTGAGGGTGGGTGCCAGAGCCTACGCCTGTAAAGGGCATTCAGGTGCGAGGAATGAGCGTTAAGTTGTATCGAAATGGGACTTACTGGGAACATTTGCCACCTTCCGATCGCACACCGTCATTGCGAAAACATAACAGACAGCAGTTGAAAGGCGTGTGCAATCTGTGGTCATCTCGTTTAACAAACTGAATCGCGGGGAGCGAGCCGGGTGGAAAAGCCAAAAGGTCATGCGGGCTCATGGTTTGCCGATTGGAATGGAGGCCGCTACCCCTGCGTCCATACGTTTTGGAATGGGCGGCTGGAAACGGGCTGGTATAGCGACCCCTATACTCGGCCCACCCATGGAAAGTGGCCGCGATACATTTCTGAAGTTCAGAATGGGTTCGTAATAGAAGCTTTCTCAAGAAATCCGCTGGATCCAAAGAGCAGCGGATGGAAGCGCAAGGGATATTTGCATTTCTGGAGAGTGGGATGCGTCAAAATTAGGCCGAATGACCAGTTCGAAGATCATCATATACTTGAATTCAATTTTCTGGAGAAGTTACACACGTTTACTAAAGATGAATAAAATTTCTGGTATAATCGTAACTGCTCGCCGGCCTACACCCGAGCATCAGGTTTAGCCCGATTGCAGGCGCTGTGGTCGAGATTGTGCGCCTCGAAGCCCAATTTTGAGTGCAAATTGGACCACAGGTTCTGCCGGCTGGGGACATAGGTGTGGAGCTACCGTTCGATGGCGGCGTCGCGGTCCTTGAGGGTGCGCAGGCCGGTGCGGGCAACTTCGTTGGGGGAGATGTCGCCGTTGGAGGCGACGCGTTGGTTGATGGTGTGGGACTGGTCGGCGGTGAGGCTGATGGTGCGCTTCTGGCCGGTGGACGTGGGGTGGGGTTCCGGGTGGTGTGACGGGTTCATGCCATCAGGCGGGAGCGGTCGGGCTGGATTGCTTCGCTTCGCTCGCAATGACAGGGGGAGTTCGCTCGCAATGACGGGAGGGAGGGGGCGCAGTGACGAGGGGCTTGGAATGGTGTGGGGAATGGTGAGGGAGCGGCAGCCGGCGGTTTACGTGATGGCGAGCCGGCGGAATGGGACGCTCTATGTTGGGGTGACGTCGGATCTGGTTCGGCGGGTGTGGGAGCATTGGACGGGGGCGGTGCCGGGGTTTGCGTCGCGGTTGGGGGTGCGTGCAGCTGGTGTGGTTTGAGTGGGTGGGGGTTATGGAGGGGGCGATCCGGCGGGAGAAACAGATCAAGTCGGGCAGCCGCGCGGGCAAGTTCGCGTTGATCGAGGCGGTGAACCCGGGGTGGCGTGATTTGTATCCGGGGCTGGTGGGGTGATTGCGGGCGGCGGGGATGGATTGCTTCGCTTCGCTCGCAATGACGGTGAGGGTCCAGGGGGCTCGGCCCCCTGGCGGGTCCAGGGCAGCGCCCTGGCCTTTTCTT
>JANPIH010000243.1:0-12719 GCA_031424895.1 Rhodospirillales bacterium | reverse complement strand
CGACGGGCCAAGCCCCTGGACCTTATCTTGTTGATAATACCAACCCTTGTTGAATTCGACCCATAGAACGCTAGTAAGGTTGGGCTCTGCCCAAACCCGCCAGGGGCCAAGCCCCTGGACCTTATCCTTCTGAAAAATAATGGGGATCCAAGGGCCGCCGGCCCTTGGTGGGTCCAGGGTGAAACCCTGGCCTTACCTTCGTCTCATCAGTCAATATCAAAAAGACTTGGTATTGGAGCAGTATCCGACCGGATGAAATCATCCGGTCGAACCGCTACGCCATCGCGCGCGCGAGGCTCTCCACCAGCCGGTCCACTTCCGCCAGCGTGTTGTAATGCACCATGGAGGCCCGCAGCACCCCGCCGTCGTTATCCAGGCCGAGCGCCTCCACCAGCCGGCGCGAGTGGAAATCGCCATGGCGGAGGCCGATCTGGTCCCTATCCACCCGCGCCACGATCGCCGCCGAATCCCGCCCGGCCACCTTGAACGCGATCGTCGGCACCCGCACATCCTGGTTCGAGGTCGCCTCGCCCACGATCCGCACGTCGTTGCGCCCGCGCAGGAACCCCAACAGCCGTTCCGCCAATGCGGCCTCATGCGCCGCGATCCCGGCAAAGGCGTGCTCCAGCGCCACCCGCCCGGTCCCGCCGCCCAGCGCCTCCAGGTAGTCGACGATCCCCGCCGCCCCCCACGCCGCCTCGTAGCTGGCATTGCCCGGCTCCAGCTTCGCCGGCACTTTGTCCCGCCCGTAGAAGTAGTGATACAGCCCATCCAGCTCCAGCAGCCGGTCGTGCTTGCCGTACATCACCGAGAAATGCGGCCCGTACGTCTTGTAGAAGCTGAACAGGTAGTAATCGACGTCCCACGCCGCCACATCCAGCGCCCGGTGCGGCGCGAATGCCACCGCGTCCACCACCAACTCGGCCCCCGCCGCATGCACGCGCCGCGCGATCTCGGCGATCGGGTTGATCGTGCCCAGGATGTTGGAGGCATGGGTCACCGCCACCAGCTTCGTCCGCGGCCCCAGCAGCGCCTCCAGCGCGCCCAGGTCCGGCCGAAGTGTGGCGCGATCGATCTTCCATTCGCGGATCACCAGCCCCGCCTTCTCCAGCGCCCGCCATGGGCCGATGTTCGATTCGTGGTCGAAATCCGTCACCACCACCTCGTCGCCCGGCGCCAGCCGCCCTGCCATCGCCTTGGCCAGGAACTGTGCCAGCACCGTGGTCGAGGGTCCGAACACGATCTCCTCCGCCCGCCGCGCCCCCATCCACAACGCCACCCGCGCCCGCGCCTCGGCCATCCGCGCCGAGGCCCGTTGCGAATGGGCATAGCTCGCCCCGGTCTGCACGCTGGTGGTCAGCAGATACTCCGACACCCGCTCCGCCACCTCGCGCAGCACCAGCGATCCGCCGGCGTTGTCGAAATAGGCGAAGCCATCGGCCAAGGCCGGAAAGCGGGAGCGGACGAAGCCGGTATCGAGGGTCATGGCCAACCTTTCGCGGAGAGCCGCGCAGGCTAGCCCAGACACGCCGGGCCGGAAACGACCCTACCGCACGGCAAACCGCACCGGCGCCGCGGGATCATCCCAATGGTCATGGAACCGCGTCGGCCGCACCCGGGTCTGCGGCTCGTCCTCTGCAAACAGGCTGGTCCGGTGCTGGCCCCAGTCCCAGCTGCGCCGCTCCTCCCACCCCTCGGCCCGCACCGAGCCCACGGCCAGCACCATCGCGGCTAAGCTCAAGGTCGCGATCACCCGTGCCATGCTTCACCTTCCAACAACAACAGGGCAAACGCGCCAGCCGCACGATCGTTGGCATCCGTTGCGCCACCGGCTGCTGTGATGCATCGGGGGCCCGGTCGGTCCGCACCGCGCAACCGCGTACGTAGCCGCAATCGCCCTGACGGCATCACATGCGTGTCACGTTGGCATAACGATTGCTTTGCTCCCCCCGCCGGTCCTTTCCGCCGGTGACGGCTCAAGACCGATTTCATCACCCAGCACGATTGCCCGCCGAATGATTTTCATCCCTGCCTTTCATCACCCAAGGTGCCCGGATGCTCCCGCCACGGGATGCTCCGGGCATCCTCTCCCTGCCGCGACCCCCTCCGGTCGGTCCGCGCGCTTTCATCCGAAACCATGCGATTTGAATAAGATATGCGCCTAGGGAGTCCCAAATGAACGATCTCAACCCGCCCACGCCCACCCCTGCGGGCAAGCTGAGCCACGAGATGGCCGACGCCGCCAAGGAACTCGCCTGCCGCATCGACCTCGGCGAATTCGATGACCTCGACGACACCCAAATGTCCGAACTGCACACCCTCGCCGCGCTGATGGCCCAATGGGCCAACCACGCGCAGGCCATGGAACAGTGCCTCAACCTCGCCCCCAACCCCTCCGACCTGTCCCAAGGCCGCAGAATCGCATATTGCAACTGACGCAACGTGACAGCGCCCCCTCTTTTGCGTTGCAATTTGCAATCGACCCGCAGATCGCCTGCATCCAGCAAGGAATTGCCGCCAGCCCTGCCACCGCCGCCGTCCAGATCCTGACGGCGATGGCAGGCGGACCAATTACATCAAATACCGAAATAGCAAGAATCTTCTTTTTCTGAAGAAAAAGAAGCAAAAAGACTTTCTATACATTTGCACTCGTCTCTCCCTGTCAAGCCAGGTGCAAATGGATGAAAGTTTTTTGGTTCTTTTTTCCAAAAAAGAACATTTTTCCCTTCCTTTGCCTGGGTCAGGCGTGACAATCCCCCCACCACGCCGCACCATCCCAGCTCACGTGCAGGCAGGGCCCCCCGATGACCGAACTCTGGCAACTCGACGCAACGGATCTCGCCAGGCTGATCCGCACCGGCCAGGTCTCCGCCACCGAGGCCACGAAATCCGTACTCGCCCGCATCGATGCGGTGAACCTCAGGCTCAACGCCATCGTCCGCCGCCTGGACGACGAGGCGCTCGCCGCCGCCGCCGCGGCCGATGCCGCCCAGGCCAACGGCGAGGCCCTCGGGCCGCTGCATGGCGTGCCCGTCACCACCAAGGTCAACACCGACCAGAAGGGCCACCCCACCGACAACGGCGTCGAGGCCTTCCGCGACTTGATTGCCCAGCAGGACGCCCCCCTGGTCAAGAATTTCCGCCGCGCCGGCGCCATCATCGTCGGGCGCACCAACACCCCCGCCTTTTCCATGCGCCTGTTCACCGAGAACACGCTGCACGGCAACACCATCAACCCGCGCGACGCCCGCCACACCGCCGGCGGCTCCTCCGGCGGCGCCGGTTCGGCCACCGCCGCCGGCTTCGGCCCGATCCACCACGGCAACGACATCGCCGGCTCGGTGCGCTACCCCGCCTATTGCAACGGCGTCGTCGGCCTGCGCCCCACGCCGGGCCGCATCCCCTCGAACAACCCCACCGCCCAGGGCGGCCGCCCAATCGGCGGCCAGCTGATGGCCGTCCAGGGTCCGCTCACGCGAACGGTGCGCGACGCCCGCCTGGCCCTTGCCGTCCTCGCCGGCGCCGACCGCACCGACCCACGCTGGGTCGACGCCCCGCTGCAGGGCCCGCCGGCCGCGCGCCCCATCCGCGTCGCCCTGATGGCTGAACCGCCGGGCGTGGCCACCGACCCCGCCCTCTCCGCCGCTGCCCGTACCGCCGCCGAACACCTCGCCCGCGCCGGCTATGCGGTGGAGGAAGCACGCCCGCCCGATTTCCACGAAGCCGCGATGCTCTGGAACAAGGTCGCCGGCACCGATGTGCTCCCAGCACTCGCCCCCAACGTGCAAAAATACGCCGACGAGGCCGCCAGGCGCTCGCTCGAAGGCTGGCAATCCGTCGCCCCAGCGCTCGACCTCGCCGGCTACATCCAGGCGCTCGCCGACCGCGACTGGCTGATCCGCCGCTGGCTGAACTTCCTCGAAACCTACCCGATCATCCTCATGCCCTCCTCCTGCGCCCTGCCGCATCTTGCCGGGGCGGACGCGAGCGTCGAAGGCAAGGCCCACGTCATGGCCACCAACCCGCAGCAGATCGCCATCCCCCTGCTCGGCCTGCCCGCGCTCCAGGTCCCAGTCGGCCACGCCGGCCGCCTGCGCCCCGGCATCCAGCTCGTCGCCGCCCGCTACCGCGAAGACCTCGTGCTCGAAGCCGGCGAGGTGATCGAGGCCGCCGAAGGCCCCTACGGCCCCGTCGACCCCGCCTGACGCCACCCCCCCGGCCACCCCCCGCCCGGCCACCCCCCGCGCGCGGCCGGCCCGGCGCAGCGCGTCCAATCGACCCAGAACCGTTCCGGTTTCCGTGCAGGCACCTGGCCGGCGCGATCACAAGCACATGATCCCGCACCCGCGGCGGTGATCGGCGCTATGCACCGGCTGCGTCGTTTCTATACTTCTCGTCGTCAGAAATGAAACGCGCCACACGCAAGAATACGAATGTATTTTTGTGCCTCCCAGGGTCCAGCTGCCGCGAATACCATCATCTTCACCCGCGCGGGAATGCGTGCCGATCGCATCCCCGTCTCTGGCGCCCCGGCCCACTCCATCGGGCCCAGCAGGAGAGCCGCATGCCGACCGACCTGCGCCAGCGCGCGCGCATCGCCGCCCGCTCCACCGCCCGCGCCATCCTCCGTCCGATCTGGCTGGTCGTCTGGCGCCGCATCGAGGCCCGCGTCCGCGCCATGGGCCCGATCGCCGCCGCGCCCGGGAACATGTCCTACGAGGCCGCCTGGCAACAGCACATGCCGGCCTTCCTCAACGCTGTCTCCACCGTCGGCGCCTTCGGCCACGAACTCGCCCGCCACCGCCGCGAAACAACCGCCGGCATGACCGAGCTGCGTGAGCGCATCGAGGCGCTGTTCGACCAGGCCGACGAGATCGCCGCCCTGGCCCAATCGCTGCAAGCCCTGTCCACCCGCGTCGCCGGCACCGACGCCACCGCCACCCAAACCGCCCCCACTGCCGGCCGCGAAGGCCTGGAACAGCGCACCGCTGAGCTCGCCGCGCGCATCGAGTTCATCCGCCGCGAGATCCTCTACGAGATGAAATACGCCGCCACCTCCCAGGCCGGCCCCTCCCAGGCCGGCTCCTCCCAGGCCGGCTCCTCCCAGGTCGGCTCCTCCCAGGCTGGCTCCTCCCAGGCTGGCCCGCTCCTCGCGGACCCGGCCGGCGCCTCCCCGCTCCAGCCCCGCGTCCTCTCCGCCGCGAAGCTCGCCGCCCTCCAGGAAGGCGGCCTGCGCGTCAACCTCGGCTGCGGCCACCTACCGCTCGACGGCTACGTCAACATCGACATGCGCGAACTCCCCGGCGTGGACATCGTCGCCGAGGCCGGCAACCTTCCCTTCGAACCCGCCAGCCTCGCCGAACTGCGCTCCGCCCACCTGCTGGAACACTTCCCGCAGGAAGCGCTGCGCCGCCGCCTGCTGCCCTACTGGCGCTCCCTCCTCGCCCCCGGCGGCCGCTTCGTCGCCGTGGTGCCCGACGGCGAGGCCATGGTCAGCCACCTCGCCGCCGGCAACTACCCGTTCGAGCAGTTTCGCGAAGTTCTGTTCGGCGCCCAGGACTATGCCGGCGACTTCCACTTCAACCTCTTCGAGTCCCGCTCCCTGCACATTCTGCTCGACGAGGCCGGCTTCGCCGATATCGACATCCCGGTGAAGGCCCGCCGCAACGGCGCCTGCTACGAACTCGAAATCCGCGCCCGCAAGCCGCATGACCCAGCCTCCTGACCCCCCCGGCGCAAGTCCCGCGCTGCCCCGCGTCTCCGTGGTGGTCAGCTCCGACGGCCGCCCCGAAAGCCTCGCCCGCACCCTGCTGGGCCTGCACCGGCTCGACTACCCGGCCTTCGAGATCATCGTGGTCAGCGGCCCCTCCGGCGACAACCGCGCCGCCCTGGCCGTCCTCCCGCCTGGCTTGGCGAAAACCGCCATTTGCCCCGCGCGCAACCTCTCGCAATCGCGCAACCTCGGCATCGCGCTCGCCGCCGGCGACATCGTCGCCTTCATCGATGACGACGCCGTGCCCGAACCGGAATGGCTGCGCGAACTGGTGCCCGCCTACGACGACCCCGCCACAGGTGCTGCCGGCGGCTTCGTCCACGACCACACCGGCACCGCCTACCAGGCTCGTTTCGTCACCACCGACCGCATGGGCGGCGCCCGCTTCGACTGGCCGCGCGCCGCCACCGAGCTGTGCTTCCCCTATTCCGCCAGCTTCCCCCACCTGCTCGGCACCAACTGCTCCTTCCGCCGCACCGCCCTGCTGGAGGTCGGCGGCTTCGACGAGGAATACGAGTATTACCTCGACGAAACGGACCTCTGCTGCCGCATGGTCGATGGCGGCTGGTCGGTTGCCCAGGTCGCCGGCGCGCGCGTGCACCACAAGCCCCAGCCCAGCGCCGTGCGCCAGAGCTTCAAGGTGCTCACTTTCTGGTTCCCGATCATCAAGAACAAGCTCTACTACGCCCTGATCAACCGCCACGGCCACCACGCCGTCACCGACGTGATCCGCGAGGCCAACGCCCTCGTCGAAGGCCTCCACCACCAGCTCGGCACCGCCATCGCCGCCGGCCACCTCGCAGACCACGATCGCGACCGCTTCTGGCGCGAGGTCGTCCAGGCCTTCGAAACCGGCCTCGCCCGCGGCCTCTCCGGGCAACGCCGCCTGATGCCCAGCCAGGCCGAACCCCCGGCCTTCGTCAATGCCGCCCTGCCGCCCCCGCCCGGAGGCCGCCGCCGCTACTGCCTGCTCAGCCAGGAATACCCGCCCAGCCGCGTCGGCGGCGTTGGCCGCTACATCCACCAGCTTGCCCGCTCGCTCGCCGACCTCGGCCACGACCCCCACGTGCTGACCACCGGCACCGGACACGACACGGTGGATTTCGAGGACGGCGTCTGGGTCCACCGCATCGTCCCGCGCCCCCATCCCGCCGCCACCACCGGGGCCGCCGGCCCCGTCCCGCCGCACGTCTGGTCCCACGCCGCCACCTTGCGCGACGAGGTCGCCCGCCTCGCCGAACGTCGCCCCGTCGCCGGCATCTACGCCCCGGTCTGGGACTGCGAGGGCGCCGCCCTGCTGCGCCAGGGCACCATCCCGCTGGTCACCGGCCTGCAGACCATGCTGCGCATCTGGATGCAGACCAACGAGGCCCGCCTCGCCGACAGCCGCTTCGTCGCCGACTTCCTCACCCCGATGCTCGCCCTGGAGCAGGAGGTGCTGCGCCACTCCCCCGTCCTGCACGCCATCAGCACCGCGATCCTGCACGAAATCGAGGGCCTCTACGGCCTCGCCCTAACCGACCGCGCCGTCGTCGTCCCCCTCGGGCTGGAGGACTACCGCACCCTTCCCGCCACCCCGGCCCCCGCGAAGCTGCCCGGCATCACCCACCGCATCCTGTTCGTCGGCCGCCTGGAAGCACGCAAGGGCATTGACGTCCTGCTCGAAGCGGCCCTTCCCGTCCTGGCCCGCTTCCCCACCGCCCAGCTCGACATCGTCGGCAACGCAACCCTCCCCGGCCCCGGCGGCCCGCCCTACCGCGCCGCCTTCCTGGCCGACCCCCGCACCGCCGCTATCCGCCCCCGCGTCGTCTTCCACGGCGAAGTGGACGACGCCGCCCTGCGCGGCTTCTACGCCGCCTGCGATCTCTTCGTGGCCCCGTCGCGCTTCGAATCTTTCGGCCTGGTCTTCGTGGAGGCGATGATGTTCGCCAAGCCCACCATCGGCTGCCGCATCGGCGGCATGCCCGAGGTCATCGCCGAGGGCGAAACCGGCCTGCTCGCCGAACCCGGCAACCCCGCCGCCCTGGCCGACGCCCTCACCCGCCTGCTGGCCGACGACGCCCTGCGTACCGCCATGGGCCGGGCCGGCCGCGCCCGCTACGACCGCCTGTTCACCCCGCGCCGCATGGCCGAGGGCGTGGTCGCCGCCTTCTCCCCCGGCGCCTTCTCCCAGGCTGCCCTCCCCACGGCGGCCACCACCCTACACCGGAGCGCGGCATGAGAAACATCGCCATCGTCGCCCCCATCGTCGCCCGCTACGACGCCATCTCCGCCGCCGCCGCCGAGAACCGCCGCCTGCTGGCTGAAGACCCCGACCTGCGCGTCACCCTCCTTACCAGCCACAACGAAACCGACGCCCCTTGCCGCACCATCCCCGACCTCGCCGCCCTCCTGGCCGACGAGACCTTCCGCTCCGCCGACCTGCTGCTCTCCCATTTCGGCATCTACCACCCGTTCCACGATGCCCTGCTGGTCGGCAACGGCCATGCCCGCCAGGTCGTCGTGTTCCACAACATCACCCCTCCTTCACTGGTGCCGGAAGCACGGCGCGCGGTGATCGACCGCTCCATGCAACAGGCCCACAACCTCGCCCGCGCCGATGAGATCTGGGCCGACAGCAACTTCAACGCCGCCGACCTCGCCCATTTCGGCGTCCCCCCCGCCCGGATCCGCGTCATGCCGCTGGGCGTCGGCCGCCCCGCCCTGGCGCGCGCCGCCGACAAGCCGTGCCATGGGCTGCACCTGCTCTATGTCGGCCGCATCGTCCCGGCCAAGGGCGTGCACGACCTGATCGAGGCGGTCCTGCTTGCCCTGCCGCACCTGCCCCCCGCCCTGCGCGCCACGCTGCGCCTGACAATTACCGGCAACCGCGCCTTCTCCGACCCCGCCTTCATCGCCGCCTGCGAGGCCAGGATCGCCGCCTCCCCCCTCGCCGCCCACGCCACCCTGCTCGATACGCCGGACGACGCCACGCTGGCCCGGCTCTATGCCGATGCCCACATTCTCTGCATCCCCTCCTACCACGAGGGCTTCTGCGTCCCGGTGGTGGAGGGCCTGCGCGCCGGCTGCCTCCCGCTCGGCTACGCCGCCGGCAACATCCCCGCCGTCGTCGCCGGCCTCGGCAGCCTCGTCGAACGCGGCGACATCCCCGCCCTCGCCGATGCGCTGGTCGCCCTGGCCACCGCCCTCGACCAAGCCCGCCACGCCCCCGCCACCCCCCTCCCGCTCGACGCCGCCCCCCTTACCCTGGCCGAATTCGACGCCCGCGTCCGCGCCCATCTGGAAACCTTCGACCCCGCCCGCATCGCCCAGTCCAAGCACGACCAGATCCGCCGCCTGCTCGCCGACCTGCCAGCGAACCCCCGCGCCACCCTTATCCCCGCATCCACCCCCGAACCCACCACCCCCGCAGCCACCACCTCGGCGCCGCGCACCCGCATCGCCACATTGCGCCAGATCCCCGGCGCCCGCCCCGCCGCCCGCCTGCTGCGCCGCCGCTTCCCCCGCGCATGGAGCTGGCTCCTCCACCGCCACGCGGCCCCCCACGAAGTCGCCGCCCCCCCGCTGCCGCGTCCCGCCACGCCCGACTCCCTGCCGCCCGAAGCCCGCGCCGCCTTCACCCGCCTGGCCTTCGCCGCGCGCGCCCGCCGCCGCCCGGCCGCCTGACCATGCGCCTCGTCATCGACCTCCAGGGCGCCCAGGGGGACAACCACGCCCGCGGCATCGGCCGCTACTCCCGCGAACTCGCCCACGCCATGGCCGCCGCCCCGCGCCGCCACCAGGTCCACATCCTGCTCAACGCCGCCCTGCCCACCGCCACGCTACGCGCCACTTTCGCCGAAACCCTGCCCGACCGCGCCGTCCACCTCTGGCACTCCCCCGGCGCCACCGCCTGGCACAGCGCGCCAGACCCCGCCCGCCGCCGCGCCGCCGAGGCCCTCCGCGCCGAGGCCGTCGCCGCCCTGCGCCCCGACCTGCTGCACGTCAGCAGCCTGTTCGAAGGCTGGGTCGACGACGCGATCACCGCCTGGCCCTCCTGGTGCACCCGCCCCCCCACCGTCGCCACCGGCTACGACCTTATCCCGCTGATCCGCCGCGCCGACTACCTCGATTCCGCCTGGAAACAGGCCGGCATCACCCCCTGGTACCTCCACTGCCTCCACCAGCTCCGCCTCGCCGACGGCGCGCTCGCCATCTCGCAGTCGAGCCGCGACGAACTCCTTCGCCACCTCGCCCTGCCGCCCGATCGCGTCTGGCCGATCATGGCAGGCATCGGCCCCGAGTTCCGCCCGCCCAACCTGACCGCCCAGGCCACCGCCGCCCAAGCCACCACCGGCCTGAACGCCCGCCTCGGCCTGCGCGACGGCTACGTCCTCTTCCTCGGCGGCGGCGACATCCGCAAGAACGAGCCCGGCCTCATCCAGGCCTGGGCCCTGCTCCCCGCCGCCCTGCGCGCCCGCCACCAGCTCGTCATCGTCCGCCGTGGCGACCCCGCCCCCCTCCGCCATGCCGCCCACGCCGCCGGCCTGCCCGAAACCGACCTCCACCTCATCGACTTCGTGGCCGACCAGGACCTCCCCGCCCTCTACGCTTCATGCGCCCTGTTCGTGCTGCCCTCCCTGCACGAAGGCTTCGGCTTGCCCGCCGCGGAGGCCATGGCCTGTGGCGTCCCGGCCATCGCCAGCAACACCACCAGCCTGCCCGAGGTCATCGGCCGTCCCGACGCCCTGTTCGACCCCCACGACCCCGCCGCCATCGCCGCGCGCATCCGCGAAGTGCTGGAAAACCCCGCCCTGCGCGCCGCGCTGGCCGCCCACGCCCCCGTCCAGGCCGCCCGCTTCAACTGGCCCGACGTCGCCGCCCGCGCGTGGGACGCGCTCGAAACACTCCACGCGGATCACGCCCCCTGGACCCCCGGCTGGCGCCCCCGCCTGGCCTGCGTCGCCCCGCTCCCGCCGCAGCCCAGCGGCATCGCCGACTATACCGCCGACCTCCTGCCCGACCTCGCCCGCCACTACGACATCACCCTGGTCGCCGACATCGCGCACACCACCGCCGAATCCCTCGCCGGCATCTTCCCCCTCATCCCCCCCGCGCGGTTCCTGGAGGTCGCGGACAGCTTCGACCGCGTCCTCTACCAGGTCGGCAACTCGCCCTTCCACGCCACCGCCATCGAGGACCTCCTCCCCCAGGCCGCCGGGGTCGTCACCCTGCACGACACCTTCCTCTCCAACGCCACCAGCTGGATCGCCCACCACCGCCCCGACGGCGCCCGGCCCGACGGCGCCCGCACCTTCACCGAGGCCCTCTTCCGCGCCCATGGCTGGCCGGCCGTCCTGCACGAACACCGCCACGGCCACCTCGCCGCTCTGCGCGACTACCCCTGCAGCCTGCGCGTGCTCCAGGACGCGCTCGGCGTCATCCAGCACTCCCACCACGCCCAGGGCCTCGTCGCCGCGCATTACGGCCCCGCCCTGGCCGATCCCATCCGCATCATCCCCCACCTCCGCCACCCCCTCGAAGCCCCCGACCGCGCCACCGCCCGCCGCCACCTCGGCATCCCCGAAGGCCAACTCCTGGTCTGCAGCTTCGGCTACCTCGCCCCCGCCAAACTGCCCGACATCCTCCTCGCCGCCTGGCACCAGGCCGCCCTCCCCACTTCGATCCCGGCGGGCGCCCGTCTCGCCTTCGTCGGCCCCACCGACCCCAACCCCGGCCCTCTGCGCGAAGCAGCGGCCCTGGCCACCGGCCATGTCGACACCGAAACCTATCGTGCCTGGCTCGTCGCCGCCGACATCGCCGTCCAACTCCGCCGCGACTCCCGCGGCGAAACCTCCGGCGCCATGCTTGATGCCATGGCCGCCGGCTGCGCCCTCATCGCCAACGCCCACGGCGCCGCCGCCGAACTCCCGCCCGACGCCGTCCACCTCCTCCCCGAAACCCCAACCGCCGCACAACTCGCTACGGCCCTGCGCGCTCTCGCAGACCCCGCCACCCGCCACGCCCAGGCCACCCGCGCCCGCGCCCACATCGCCCGCCATCACGCCCCCCGCCACATCGCCGCCGCCTACCGCGACGCCATCGAGGCGGCCTATGCCGAAGGCCCCGCCGCCAGCCGCCACCGCGCCACCGCCAGCCTGGCGCGCGCCCTCCCGCCCGACACCGAGGACAGCCTTCTCACCGACTGCGCCCGCGCCCTGGCCGCCACCTTCCCCGCCGCCGGCCCGCCCACCATGCTGATCGACGCAACCGACCTGCCCCCCGAAGCCACCCCCCTGATCGCTGCCCTCCTCGCCACCCACCCCCCCGACCTGCGCGTCGACCTCGTCGAATGGCGCGGCACCTGGCACCACGCCCGCACCCGCGCCGTCGCCCTGCTCGGCCTGCCCACCCCCCCGGCACCCGACACCCAGGCCGACCCGGCCGGCACCACGCTCCTGGTCCCGCTGCGCCCCGACGGAACCTGCCCGCTCCCCCCCGCCCGCCTCCCCCCCACCACCCGCATCGTCCTGCTCGCCACCACCCCCCACCTGAAGCCCGAACCCTGGATGCCCGGCCGGATCACCCACATCTGCGGCCCCGTGCCGGCCCACATCCTGCCCACCATCCCCCGCCTCCCCCCCGACGCCGCAACCCTCCTCGCCGCCCTGTTCACTCCCCGGACCGCAATGCGCCGCGCCGCCGAATAGCCACGCGGCCGGTCGCGTCCCGCCGCCGTGGCATCGACCTGAACCAAGCGGCGAATAATACCAAGCGTCGTTGACTTCGACTCATAGAACCTCAGCAAGGTTGGGCTCTGCCCAAACCCGCCAGGGGCTCGGCCCCATAGGCGCGAATCGAAGGGTCTTTTCCCGACGCGGCTTGATGTGATTCGGTGCGGGGATGAACACGACATCCCTGCATGACGGCACATGGAGTTCGGTCATTTTGCGTCTGAGCGCGGTGT
>JANPIH010000242.1:0-1901 GCA_031424895.1 Rhodospirillales bacterium | reverse complement strand
AGCTGGCCCTGAACACCGGGATGCGCATCTTCTTCGCCGATCCGCACGCGCCATGGCAACGCGGCTCCAACGAAAACACCAACGGCTTGCTGCGCCAGTATTTCCCCAAAGGCACGCCGTTGTCCGCTCTCAGCCAGGACGACCTCGACACCGTGGCCGCCAGTCTCAACGATCGCCCCAGAAAAACCCTCGACTACGAAACCCCGGGCGAGCACTTTGCTAAACTACTTGACGCCATAGCCGCAGCAAGAAACACGCCACCCGATAGCGTTCGCTGCCAAACTTGAATCCGGCGTTCTTTTTTTCAAAAAAGAACGACTTTCTTTTATGCCTGCAACTCCGGCGCCCGACGATGCCGCGTGGCTTGCTCGTAGTCGAAGGCCAGCGCGAGCAGCTGTCCTTCGCTCCAGGGCCGGCCGACGAAGATCAGGCAGAACGGCGTGCCATCGGCGTGGGTGCCGGCGGGCACGACCACGCCGGGCAGGCCGGCGATGTTGATTTCCGACACCGTCGTGGCGCGGATCGTCGCCTCGCCAACGCGCGGGGGCAGCGCCTCGCGCATCTGCGGGAAGACCAGCGCGTCGATCCCGTGGGCATCGAGTGCGGCGTGGAAGATGTCGAGGTAGGCTGTGCGCACCTGGGCGAAGCCGGTCATGTCCGGGGGTGCTGTGGGGTTGGCGCGGCAGGCCTGGAACAGCGGTGAGGCGGCGAGGTAAGCCAGGGCGCCGGTGGGGGCGAAGGGGTCCTGGGCTTCGGTCGCGGCGGCGAATTCGGCGAAGCTGCGCAGCGCGGCCTTGGGGCCGAGGCGGCGGAGGTAGTTCTCCAGGTCGTGCGGCACCGATTCCATGCCGCGCCAGTCGTAGCGGCTGCCGCCGGGCCGTTCGCGGGCGATCTCGGCGAAGGCGGTGCCGGCGAAGGGGTCGGCGACCAGGGTGGCGCCGCGGCTTGCCAGGGCGTCCTGTGCGGCGCGGTAGAGGCTCTCGGTTTCAGCCGAGAGGCCTTCGTCGCGCCAGCCGGGGCCGTAGAGGCCGAGGCGGCGTCCGTTCAGAGCGTCCGTGCACAGGGCTGCGGTGTAGCCGCCGGCCGGGATGCGGCCGATGCTGGCGACCGTCTTCGGGTCGGCCATGGTGAAGCCGGCCAGGACGTCGAGGCAGAGGGCGGCGTCGCGCACGCAGCGGGCGATCGGGCCGACCACGTCGCGCATGCTGGACAGTGGCAGCACGCCGGTGTTCGGCACCAGGGCGTGGGTGGGCTTGATGCCGACCAGCCCCTGGGCGGCGGCGGGGTTCTGGATCGAGCCGCCGGTCTCCTCGGCGAGGCCGAGCACGCAGAAGGAGGCGGCGACGGCGGTGGATGTTCCGGCCGAACTGGCGCCGGGCGCGCGGTCGGGTGCGGCGGCGTTCAGGGTGGGGCCGGCCCAGCTGTCGTTGGCGTGGGTGCCGCTGGCGCTGAGCACCGGGACATTGGTTTTGCCGAGCATGATGGTGCCGGCCGCGCGCATGCGGGCGACCACGGGGCTGTCGACCTCCGGCACCAGGTCGACGCCGCCGCTGGGGCCGTGCAGCAGCGACCACCCCCCGGTGGTGGGGATGCCGGCCATGTCCATCGGGTCCTTGATGACCACCGGCACGCCGGCCAGCGGTGGCAGCGCCTCGCCGGCCGCGCGACGGCGGTCGATCGCGCGGGCATCGGCCAGGGCATCGGGGTTGGGCAGGATGATCGCGTTGTAGCGCGGGTTGAAGCGCTCGATCCGCGCGAGATAGGCCAGGGTCAGCGCCTCGCAGGTGAAGCGGCCCGTGGCGAGGCCGGTCTGGATGTCGGCCACTGTCAGTTCGGTGACGTCGATCGGGTCCATGTTCGGCTCCATCCGCGCTGTCATACCGGCCCGCGTTGACCCATAG
>JANPIH010000241.1:0-63782 GCA_031424895.1 Rhodospirillales bacterium | reverse complement strand
CACTCTGCTCGTCGGCAAAGTGCACGCTCCGCAGGACGGCCTGTGTGCCGCTTCCGGTGGTCGGCGCGCGCCAGGTCTCGCCGCCGTCCGTGGTACGCAGGATCGTCCCATTGTCTCCAACCGCAACGCCGACCCGCGCGTTGGTGAAGTGCACGCCTTGCAGGACGGCCTGTGAGCCGCTGCCGCCGGTCAACGCGCGCCAAGTCTCACCGCCGTCCTGGGTGCGCAAGACCGTCCCATTTCCCCCGACCGCGATGCCAGCCCGCTCGTCAGATGTATGAGTGACGGAGATCAAATGTTCTTCGGTCGGAGCAAGGTTGTGCCAAGCGTTAACAAAGGGACGAGCTGGCGTTACGGATGGGGATGCGGCCGAAAGCTGCTGGCTCCATAGGAAGGCGCCAACCGCCCATAAGCAATAATATCCCATCGGGAAAAGATTGCGGAGCGGCATTGTGCTTGGCTCTCCCTCTACGTCCTGGTCAATTTGCTTCAAAATTGAATTTAGGGGAAAAAGCATTGGAGAGGTAAGTGTCCCTTCCAGGGATGCCTCATAATTCAACACTTGTGCAACGACTGGCGGTCGCCGGCTGGCTGGCGACATCGAAGCGCGAGAGCATGCCCGGCGACGGGTGGATGCGGCAAAGATCGCTTTGGGGGAGCGGGGGCCGGTCTGGTGGGATGATGGTGCCCCCGACCGCAACCGGCATCTTGCCCGGACGACCATCTACGCCGACTGGTTTACAGACCCTATGACCTCGCCAACGGGCCAGCCGATCAGCACGTGATAATCCGGTTTATCACGTGCTGGTACTATGGTATGGTTTAGGCCATGACCGATACCCCTGCCCTGCCCGCTCTCTCATCCCGCCCCGGCCAGCTCGCCAACCTGGACGCCCTCGCCGCCATCCCTGAGGAGGAAGTCTGGCTCGCCAGCCAGAAAAGCGCCCGCACCCGGCGGGCCTACAAGCTCGACGTGGCGCATTTCATGCGCACCCTCGGCATCACCACGCCCGACATGCTGCGCCAGGTGGATCATCGCGCGGTGATCGCCTGGGAACGGATCATGCGCGAGGAGGAAGGCGCTGCCCCCTCAACCGTGCGCCGCCGCATGTCGGCGCTGTCCAGCCTGTTCAAGCATCTGGTGCGGCATGGGACGGCGAGCCGCAACCCGGTGGTGGACGTGTCGCGGCCGACCATCAATCGCGACGAGGGTAGCACCGCCGCCTTCTCGAAGGCGCAGGCGCGGAAGCTGCTCGATGCGCCTCCCGCCGACACGGTGGCCGGCTTGCGCGACCGCGCCATCCTCGCCGTGGGCCTCCAGGTCGGATTCCGGCGTGCAGAGATCGCCGCATTGAAGGTGGGCGACCTGCACCAGAACCGTGGCTTGGACGCCCTGCGCGTGGTGCGCAAGGGCGGCCGGCGCGAAGCGCTGGCAATCCACCCGCACGCGGCGCAGCGCATCCGGGCTTACCTGGAGCTGGCCGGTCATGGCGAACAGGCCGACACGCCGCTGTTCCGGCCCTTGCGTGGCAACGCCAAGCCGCATGACCCGGCCGGCCGGCTCGACCCTGATGCCATCGACCGCATCGTGCGGAAATATGCGGCGCGGATCGGCCTGACGCGGGGCTATTCGGCGCACTCCATGCGGGCGACGTTCATCACGACGGCCCTGGAGAACGGGGCGCAGCTGGAGGACGTGCAAAAGGCGGCCGGCCATCGCGACCCATCAACAACCAAGCTTTACGACCGCCGGGGCTACAACCCTGAGAAGGCGGCGAGCTTTTTTGCGAGTTACTAATCAAGATGCGTATCTCACGAATTAAAATTAAAAATTTCGCCAATTTTTCCGATCTAGATGTCGATACGGGGGAAAATATTGTCATTGTTGGTGAGAACAAAGTAGGAAAAAGTAATTTCGTCCGCGCCCTGCAATTGGTCCTCGACCCCGGCCTATCTGAGCGCGATCGGCAACTTGGACTAGAGCATTTCTGGGATGGCCTTGGGGAAGACAAGCTTGGTCAGACGATTGAGGTCGTCGTCGAGCTGACGGATTTCACCAACGATCCGCGATTGATGGCGCACCTCAACGATTGCGTAGTCGATCCCGGCCCGCCGATGGTCGCGAGGCTTACATATCGCTTTCAACCGAAGGCCAATCTGGGGCGCGATCCGGAGAGCCTAGCCGACTATGAGTATGTCGTATTTGGCGGCGACGATCCCGAGATGTCCGTCGGCTCTTCGCTGCGGCGAATGCTACCGCTCGACGTGCAGGTTGCACTTCGAGACGCTGAAAAGGATTTGTCGAGCTGGCGTAATTCACCGCTCAGGCCCTTAATCGAGCAGTTAGCAACCTCGCTTGACGAGGATGCGCGGGAAGAAATTCAGGAACTGGTCAGCGAAGCGCAGGCCGATCTGGTGGGCCGCGCCGAGGTGGTCGCTACGGCGCAACGGATAGGCGAGCGTCTGATCGCGATCGCCGGCAAGCAACACGCAGTCCCGTTGACGCTTGGTCTTGCGCCCACACGGGTCGACGCGCTGTTGCGCAGTTTACGCTTGCTGATCGACAATGGCGCGCGCGGTATCGCGGACGCCAGCTTGGGTACGGCAAACTTAATCTTCCTGGCACTGAAGAGTCTCGAACTCGATCGTCTCGTGACAGACGGCGAGCGGGATCACACGTTCTTCGTGGTTGAGGAGCCAGAAGCACATCTCCATCCCCATGTGCAAAGACTTGTTTATCGATATTTCCTGGGAGATGCGAGGGACGATGAGGATGCGCCGCCGCTTACGACGATTCTGACGACGCACTCGCCGCATATTGCCAGCGTTACCCCAGTTCGTTCGATCGTCTTGCTGCGCCACAATGTCAGCGATGAGACGACGATCGCGGTTTCGACCGCGAAGACACCGCTCACTGAGCGAGATGTGGCGGATCTGCAGCGCTACATAGACGTTAGCCGCGGCGAAATGTTCTTCGCACGCGGCGTGATTTTGGTTGAGGGCGATGCCGAGCGGTTCCTTATCCCCGCTTTCGCGGAGGCGCTGGACATTCCGCTCGACATGTTAGGCATCACAGTATGCTCGGTGAGCGGCACGAACTTCACTCCGTATGTGAAGCTGCTAGGGCCGCAAGGCTTGAACATTCCGCATGTTATACTGACGGATCGTGATCCAAACGGCGTCAATCCACCGCTCGTCAGGCGCCGATTGATTAATGTTCTTCAGCTCGTGGAGGCAGGGGTGAACTACGTGCCCCTCGATGCAGACGCCGTGATCGCTCGCGCCGAACCATTCGGCTATTTCGTCAACAGCAACACGCTCGAACCCGAGCTGTTCATCGGCGGGTTGGCAGAGGCCATGCAGGAGGTCATCGAACAAGAGCTGCCCATCAACCAGACCACGCGCGACCTTGTGCAGAGCTGGGTGGACGATACCGACGACCTCGACGAGGAGCGCCTGATCAAGCTCATCGAGCGGATTGGAAAAGGGCGGTTCGCACAGGCGCTCGCTCCGCATGCCAGCGACGAGACGTGCCCTGATTATATTCGGCAAGCGTTGGAGTATATCCGCGATGCCGTTTCGTAGCGTCAGCGGCGCCTATCTTGCTCAGGCGGCCGATCTGGCTGGCAATCCGGGTCAGCAGGCCGCTTACGATTCGACCGGACATTGCGTCGTCCTTGCGGGTCCAGGCAGTGGCAAGACCAAGACGTTGGTGCTCAAGCTAGCCCGGATCATGGCCGAAGATGTGCGGGCGCCGCGCGGCGCCGCTTGCATCACCTATAGCCAGGAATGCGCACGCGAGCTGACCCGCCGCTTGGAACGGCTTGGGCTACGTGAAGCGCCTAATCTGTTCATCGGCACGGTTCACGGCTTCTGCTTAAGGCATCTCCTCATGCCTTACGCTCGTCTCGCCAATCTACCAGTGCGGTTCCCACTCGCCATCGCAACCCAGCGGCAGAGCGATCAGGCAATAAAGCGGGTGGGCGATCGACTCTTTGGGGTCGGACATCCCAACAAGCCGATGGATCTCGGACGCCACCGGCGGTCGATCCTCAATCGCGCTTCGATTGCCTGGACCAGCGAAGCAGATCTGGCCGAATGGGCGGAAGAGTATGAGGCCGAATTGCGTGGAATGGGCCTGATTGACTTCGATGATCTCATAATATTCGGACAACGGCTAGTGTCGGAGCATGACTGGGTGCTCCCCTTGCTTCAGGCGAAATTCCCGGTTCTGGCGGTCGATGAGTATCAGGATCTCGGGGTGGCGCTGCATCGCATCGTCAAGCGCGTAGTTTTCGATGGCGGCGTCCGGCTCTTTGCCGTGGGAGACTCCGACCAGTCCATCTACGGCTTCACTGGCGCCGACGGCGCGCTGTTGCAGGAGCTGGCCGAGCGGGATGACGTGGAACGGGTCCAGCTCCAACTCAACTATCGTTCGGCATCGCGGATTGTCAGCGCCTCAGAACTGGCGCTTGGGGAGACGCGCGGCTACGTCTCGAACGATCCGGATCGGGAAGCGGTGATCGCGTTCGTCAAGTGTGACGATGGGCTTGAAGGTCAGGCGGCGCACGCTGTGGCCGGAATAATCCCAGCGGCGCTGGCGGCCAAGCCCGGCCGCGCGCTGGGTGACATCGCCATCCTCTATCGGGATTATCGCACCGGCGACGTCGTCGCCGAGGCTGCGGCTGCTGCGGGGCTCGACTTCATCCGCGTAGATACCGCTGCGCCGTATCGCAAGGTGGCGCTGACAAGCTGGATCGAGGACTGCGCTGCCTGGTGCGCTGATGGCTGGCGTGAGGGTCGGCCACAGTTGCGCGGATTGCTCGATCGCTGGCTTGGCTTTCACCGCACACGTCTCGCAGAGGCCGAGGCGCGCAGCGAGGCTCAGCGGCTGACCCGGCTCCTTTGGTCGCTACGGGCGGACGAAGGGTTGGCGCGGGACTTCGTCGACGCGCTGCGGTCGGGAATGCTCGATGCGCTGATGGCGGCCGAGCCAAGCCTCGCCGATCAGCGCGAACAGGTGGTGCGCATGTCGGCGGCGCTCGCTGTCGGTGGGCCGCTCGCTAATCTGGATCTGACGAGCCTCGGTGGACGCGACGGGTCGCCTCTCCACCTCAATCTGTTGACGCTGCATTCGGCAAAGGGCTGCGAATATGATGTCGTGATCATGGTGGGGCTAGATCTGGGCGGTTTGCCGTGGCGCAACGAGCTGCCGGCGGCGCGTCGCGAAAGCAGACGGCTATTCTATGTCGGCCTGACACGGGCTCGCGACGAGGTCCACATGCTGTATTCCGGTTACGTTGATACCCGCTACGGGCGAATGCATTGGGGGCGCTCGCCGTTCCTGAATGAGCTTGAAGCGCGAATGGAGGAGGCCGAGGGCGAGTAATCTATGCTGTCATTCCGTGAAGCCCAGGCTGTCGAAGACCTGGCCGATCTTTTCTACGATTTCCTTCCCGGTAGCGGGAATACCCGCACGGCATTTCCGCTTGCAGCCGCCCAGGCTGGCGTTGGCGAGTTGTGGATTCCAGGGAGCAAGCGGCCGGCGATCGTTCAGCTCTTGACCGCCACCCTCGAACAGCGCCGATCGCTTTTCACAAAGCTTATCGTAGCGATTGTCCGGCAGGCGATGACGTACCGGCGCGGCAAGGGCCATCCGCTGAGCCGCGCCGAAATCGACCGGCTGAACACTCTCCTTCCGGGTGTGCAATTCAAAATACCGGAGCTCCTTGATTCGAGTTTCCTTGACACCTTCGGCCCACCGAAGGCGGCAGAGCCTGAGCTGCAGTCTGCGTTAATGCTGAGCGTTGAGAAAGCACATGAGCTTGCCGCGCTCCTCATAGAGGTTACCAAGCTCGATCCGCAGATACGAGGTTTGCGCTTCGAAGGATTTCTCAACGAGCTCTTTGCCGGCTTCGGGCTCGCGCCACGTGGCTCTTTCCGGCTCGTTGGCGAGCAGATCGACGGCAGTTTTAAGCTGCACGGTCAGACCTATTTGGTTGAGGCAAAATGGCATGGGCCTCAGATCGGCTTTGCCGACCTGATGACCTTTTCGGGCAAAGTCGGTGGAAAGGCGTCTTGGTCGCGGGGCTTGTTTGTCAGCAATTCGGGTTTCACAGCCGAGGGGCTAGAAGCGTTCTCGCGCGGACGACAGACCAACCTCATATGCGCTGACGGGCTCGATCTTTACGAGGTGCTTTCGCGTAAAGTCTCGTTGATTACGGTTTTGGAAAGCAAAGAGCGCCACGCCGCTGAGACTAATCGTTCATTCATTACCATCCGGGATCTCGGCCTCCTATAGGTATGATTAGCGTATGAACCTCTTTACCATACACAATGGCAGAGGCTTGTCCGCTCTTCATCCACCATTGGAGAGTGGACAACCTGTCTGAGGGTTTCCAACTTCCAAAGATCGAGCGTATCACGCATGGTAACGTCCTTTATCATGCGTGATGTCGGTGGTACGATGCCGGCCAAATGACCGCATTCAGGCCACTCTCGGCCATGCGTTGCCTCCACCCGAACAGCAGGCTCGGGGAGACGCCGTGGAGCCGGGCGACGGCGGAGACCGTTATGCCGGGCTGCATCGTCTCCTCGACCAGCCGGACCTTTTCCTCGGCAGTGTATCGCCTCCGGCGCTCGTGGCCGGTGATGATTTCGACGCGCTCAATGGGCTTCGACATAGGCCCTCACGGTTGCGCCGCCTGTCCGGTCGAATTGGGGGCCGCTCCATAGGCCAATGTAGCGGGCCCCGCTCGTGGTTGTTGAGCGCAGTTATTTTTTGGCCTCTGGAGCGGGGATTTTCTGGTTGGCTTCGCCCCTGCGCATCACCAAGAGGTCTTTCCCCTTCGGATCTACAAAGCGCCCTTCACTGTCCTTCACCGTCACATGAACATGCTGCGGAACACTCGCTGGGTAGGCGAGACGCAGATCCTGTGCGGTGCCGATCCTCTGTCCAGCTGTAACTGGAATCTCCTTGCGGCCATTCAAAGCCGCTTGAATCTCCAGAGTTGGCATAACGTAGAACGTACTGATCGTGTATCCTGACGGGGTCAGGATTTCGACTCCCATCATTCCGTTTCTTCCGGGGTTGGACAGTCGCACGATCTTACCACTGGCGATTGCATAAACGTCCTCGCCAACCTTGTTGATTACGTCAAGGCCGCCATGCCACCGGCGGCCGTTGGGATATCGAGAGTCGTCGCGGTATGACATGAACTGGCCGTCCGGGCGGATGTTCCAAGCGGCTGCGGGAGGATGGACGTCCTTCAGCATACCTGCCCATGGCAGCCCAATCTTGTCGCCCGGCTTTAGCAGATCCCCCAACATGTCTGCCTGACGCTTCTCCCAATCTTCGAGGGGCACTGAGGGACCGAACAGCCGGTCCATTTCCGCTAGGTCGTGACCGTCAGGTAATGTGGTTTGGTCGCGTGTGATAGGGTAATGGATCTCAGGCTGCTGTGGATTGTAAGTGTAGTACTGTGGCTTCCCATCACCATTCGTCTGAACACCGACACCCGCATTGACTCCACATCCCGCCTTACCTTGGCTAGCCTGCCCAAGTGTAGCGATGTCGCAGAAGACCTTCTCGACCTCGCGCGCGGCATGGTTCAGATCCTCGAACGCCTTATCCACTGCGCGTCCAGTGTCCTGGGCAGCCTTCTCCAGTGCCCGTCCTGTGTCGTGCAGACCTTTTTCGACAGCGCGCCCAGTGTCCTGAGCTGCTTTCTCGATTGCCTTACCGACATTACAACCGACGTCCCAAAATCCGCCGCAAGCAGACGACGAGGTCGTCGCTGCCGTGAGGCTAATGGTAAGCGCGGATGCACCGATAAGTAGAGTATTTCTCAACTTCCTCATGGTTGTGGTCTCCATAGGGTAATTGAGCAGATCATAGCGATATGCGTGACCGCGTTCTGTAGGCAACATCCCCCCGTCGAAGCAGGGGAAAATGCCCCCTTTTCATCCAAGTTGTCGGATAACCCTTTGAGCTTCGGCAAGAGTACGTTGCAAATGATTATCCATGGCCGTACGGAGCTTATCGGTCGGTCGGAGGACCTTGTCTCGGCCAGATTGTTTTTCGGTTAGCCATTTGTCGTCGACTGCCCGCTTGATGCGCTCAACTTTAGCATCTTCAGATAGCGACACGCGCATTCTCTGGATGGCCTCCTTGCGTGCCAATGGCCGACCTAAAGCGTCTGCACGAATGCAAGCGGTAAAAAGGTACCAATATTCCTGGGTAAAATATAATGTACGATCAGTGCGAAAGGTCGAATCCCAGTCCTCAGCGTAATATATCAGCAGATCCATCCATTTTTCGAGGGGGGCATCGAGTACGGTGGTCTTGCCGGTCTTCACCACATGCTTGGGGCCACGGACGGCGTGGGCCGGGTTGGCGGCGACGACCTGGCCGGTGACGAGCCAGTCGAACAGCATGCGGATGGCGGCCAGGTGCTGCTTGACCGTCGGCTTCTCGAAGCTCTTGCCGAGGACCTCGATATAGGCGGCGACGTGGAGGGGCTCGATGTCGGCGAGCTGGCGGAGCTGGTGGTGCTCGCACCAGGCGAAGAAGCGGCTGACCGCATGGAGATAGGCCGTGCGGGTGTTGCGGTTGCGGATGGTGGCGGCGAAGAACTCCAGGAAGCGCCGGGTGGCGTGCTCGCCGGCGTCGGCGACGATCGCCGGCACGACGACGGACGCCGCGCCCGTGGCGGCGAGCTTCGCCGCCCGGCCGGCCGGCACCACGGCCGCCTGGTGGCTCAGATCCGGGTCGTTCTTTGGCGCGTCGTCCTGCATGGGTTCAGTGTAACATAACGTCCTTCTCTGATTGCGGCCCTTCCTGTCAACTCGGAAATGTCCAGCGAAATTGGGCGGAGATGATGAGGCTGACCGACGGCCGCCGCGTCGACCGTAGACGCCGACATTCCCTCATTTACGGCACTCCAAGCTCAAGTCCTTGCTGGGCGGCGCGGTCAAGCCCCAAAGCCCCGAAGGGGTCCGCGTAGCGGCGGGCTTGAGGGCGGTGTCCAGCAAGGACCACCCTGTGCAGGCCGTAGCGGCGATTCTTCTCAGCTGACCCCTTCGATCCCCAGTCTAGGAACGCGGAACTGGAGGAGTACGGACCAAGGAACAGGTCCCCGAGGGCTCGCCGCATAAGGTAGGTGACCCGCCGACGCTCCAGGTGATACGAGCGATCATGTAGTAGATGGCAGCGCTGGCACAGCGCCCTGAGATTGCGGAGGGTGTTGTTGCCGGGATCATGGTCGAGGTGCGCGGCGGCCAGAACGACATGGGTCCACCGAATCTGCGCTGCGTCCTCGATATCCGGCGATCGCGCCGGCCGGCCGCGCCCGCTTCGCCAGGTGCTTTGGATCGGGTCGAACCAACGGCCGTCAGGCAGGCAGCAGATGCTTTCTCCATGTGGTCGCCCGCAACCCTCGCAGAGTCCGCTAGCCCGTTCGAACCGTACTCGCCGGCTGATCTCGGGCCAATCGATCGGATAGAACCAGCGCAGTTCAGGCTTGATTGGCATGGCCGCTCCCGTTTGCGGTGACGGCGGTGGTCTGCTTGCCGAGCAAACGGTAGACGCTGGCCCGGCCAATGCCGAGCTGACGGGCAATCGCCGCCGGCCCGAGTTTCGCTTCCGTCCGCAACCGGTGGACCTCGGCAGCGTCGATAGAGGGCTTGCGGCCCTTGTAGACGCCCCTCGCCTTGGCTGCGCTGATGCCCTCCAATTGCCGCTCACGTCGCAGGTTGGTCTCGAACTCAGCGAACACACCGAGCATATCGAGGAATGCCTTGCCTGCCGCGGTGCCCGTGTCGATCGGTTGTTCGGTTGCCTTCAGCGCGACCCCCCTCGCTTTCAGCTCATGCACGATGTCCTGAAGATCCTTGAGCGACCGTGCTAAGCGGTCGATGCGGGTCACCATCAGGATGTCGCCGGCCCGAAGGAAGTCGAGGAGCACCTGCAGCTCGGTTCGCCCGTCGCGGCGCGTGCCGCTGGCCTTCTCCGCTCGGATCACCTCACACCCCGCCGCCTTCAACGCCGCGCGCTGGATGGCGAGATCCTGATCGAGGGTCGATACCCGGGCATAGCCGTAGGAGGACATGAGTGACGCAATCGTCTCGTTAGGTTCTAGACCGTTGGACCTTATCGTCTTACATATCGAAAATCCACCCCAATGAGACGCGGTTCGATGTCTCGCCGGATGGCTTCGGTAGGGTATACCTCAACGAGATAGGATCGCCCCCCGCTTAGCGGGTTGTCCAAAGCGGGTCTTGTCAGTCCACCCGGGGGTCCACACAGGAAGTTATGGATCACCAATAATCAGGACGGGGGGCTAACTAGCAGAGGTCGTACAAATCGAGCGCTGCGGCTCACGTTGCCTCTTGCCGGGTGATTTCACCCCCTCTATATGGCCTGAATAGAGACCGGGCGATTTTCGCCTATAAGGAGAACCTGTTATGGAAGAGTTCAATGCGGGCAAATTTGCACGCGAGTACGCTTCGCCAGCGGGCGGGCAGCTTTGGGGCATCCTGAACGACCCCGAAGTCATCGCCCGCATGGAGACCGCGAGTGACCTTGGGCAGCCGGCCCTGGCTCCGGTCGAAGACATCCTGCTGGAAAAGATGGGTGCCTCGATCCTTCAAGACCGCTACAAGCAGTGTGCGGGCGCGATGTGCAGACAGGTGATGGAACGCCGGGGTTTTATCCACGACGCCTACGATATTCGGCTTAACTCGGTTCCTTTTTACAAATCGAGCCGGTATCGCCGAGCCGACCAAACAGGCGTCTACCTCTTTAAGAGTTCGGTCGACGCTCGTGACATCTGTCTGACGGATACCCGCGGCGGTGAGAAGCTACCGATGCTTGAGCAAGGCCGCTGGATCTACGTGAACCGCGTGACTTCGCGTCTCAAGGCAACGATCGGCTACGGGTTTGATCTGCTGACCGCCGTATCCATGGTCAAGGATGCGGGCTTCATGCGCCATAAGATCCAACGCATAACGACAGCCGCTTAGCGCAGCATAACGTCCTTTATGTTGCACTAACTATTTGCCTTTGTCATTTTCCAAAGTCGACTGTAGGTGATCGTCAAAGTCCTCTGCAGTGGGCGTCTCAGGAGGCTCAACTTGAGGATTTCCGCCGGTTTCTGCCCTCCGATTCGCACCGCACCGCGGTCGACTTTGACAAAATGCGGGTTTCTGCAGCGGACTGTGACTGGGTGAACCGCTATATTTCAATGGTATCCACTGCAGTCGACTTTGGAAAATGGCACGATCCAGAGTAGCCCCCCGTGGGTCCGATGGCCGATGCATCCGAAGCAATCGGCGAGAGCGTAATCAGCTCGCCGCCGGCAGCTCACGGGTGTCACATCCAGATCAACGCTACGCCGAGCAGCAGGGCCAAGCCGCCCTGGGCAACGACGGCCAGCCACACACCTGTATACGCGGCTGCCGCTACGGCGATCAGCAACGACACCGTAAAGAATATCCCGAGCGAACTGGTCATGCTGACATCACTCGCGGCAGTCCATGCCAGACCGATCGCCAATACGAAATTGTAGGCGCCCATATTGAACGCGAGCTTCTCAGACCATGCAACGTGTGCCGGCGCATCCGCTTCGCGCATCCAGGTCGGGGCGGCCTTGCGGACGAAATCCGGCCCCCAGTTCAACATCTCCTTGTAGGCGAACACGAGGTGCAGCGCCGCACCAAGGCCAGCGACAATTCGCAGCATCGCACTTCCCCCCGCCCCGCCTCGCACTGGCGGAGGCACTTGACAACGCTCCCCTGACCCCAACGGCGGGGATTGGCAGCCATCGTAGCGGAGCCGGCTCATATTGGAAGCCAGCGCGATTCAGTAACCTGACGATTGATACGGCGCGGTTTTTCCCAAGCAGCCAATCGCATCCGCGGGCGCCAACGTGGCTCCCGAAGGGTTGACTCGTGACGGTCAGCCTATCTGAATGAAGGGCTTCCCGACGAGATGGAGAGTACAGGGGCGATGATCTACGATGGAGATCTTCGTGTGGCCGCAGAGGCCGCAAAGCGCTGGCGGGCACGTGAGGCGCAACGCGCGATGCGCAAGGGCAAATCCGTGGCAGATGTGGAGACGCCGCAACGGATCGAGGCCCGGCTGAAACGGCTCACTACCGCGGCCAGGAGGGCACCGTCCCGTATCGTCAAGGAGGCTTCGCCGCTCACGGAGACGCAGACGCTACGCGCCATAGGCTGGGAGCGCACCATAAGTCAACGCGACTTCCAGGGGATAGCTTTCCTGGAACTCGGGTTGGCAGTGTCCCGTTTCGTGGGCCGTGTCAGCATCCGCTCCGGGCCCGATCGTGGAGTCGGTTTCGGCACCGGCTTTATGGTTTCACCGCGTCTGCTTATGACCAACAATCACGTCCTGCCCTCGCCTGTGACCGCAAAATATAGTGAGGTGGAGTTCGACTATCAGAACGATCGCGCCGGCCGGCCGTTGCCGCTTGTGCCTTTCGCTTTGGAGCCGCAGACCTTTTTTATGACCGATGTGGATCTCGATTTCACGCTGGTCGCGGTCGCGGAGGGCTCGCGCCAGGACATGCCCGCACCCTTATCCCACTACGGCTGGTCACGTCTGATTGCCGAGGAAGGCAAGATCCTGATCGGCGAGCACGTGAACATCATCCAGCATCCAAAAGGCCAGTACAAGCAGTTCGTCTCCCGGGCGAACGAACTCGTGGACTTGCTGGAGACGCACCTTCATTACGTCACCGACACAGAACAGGGCTCGTCGGGTTCACCCCTCTACAACGACCAATGGGAGGTGGTGGGATTGCACCATTCGGGGGTCCCGAGAATGGAGAATGGCCAGTACATAACCAGGAGCGGGCGTCCTTGGGACGGTCGCGATGCCGACGAGATCGATTGGGTCGCCAACGAGGGCGTACGCGTAAGCCGTATTGTTCGTCACATCGAGGGCCGGTCGCTTGACCGCGAAGCCGCCCGACTTCGCGACGACCTTCTGAATCGCGAGCCACCTAATCCATTGGAAGCGGCAGAGATGGCGTCGCGCGTGCAGCCCCAAACAGGCGGAGAGAGCGGAGCCGTGACCAATAAGCCTCGAGATCAGGGTGGAGCCGCTACCAAGCTCGGCGCGGTCAGCTTCACCATACCTCTTCGGTTGACCGTGGAACTGGGCGGTCTGGAGAACCAGCCAAGCGCCGCCGTCATCGACGCTAGGAAGCCCGTAGGCACCGGTCGAGTGGCGGATGACGGCACCGCCGCCGCGCTTGCACGCGATGCGCCGGCGGGCGCGGGCTCATCCGAACTGACCCGCGCGCTCGACGAACTAGAGGCAGCACGAACCCGCCTCTACTACGAACCCCAGGTGGACGGTCGCGCCCGGGAACTCTACTATCAGGGTCTGGACGCCCAGGCCGATCCCGCAAGCATATACCAGGCCTTGCACGATCTTCTGCGGCGCACGCATAATACCCAGCCGAAATACCAACCCTCCCTCCATGTCTATCCTTGGGTCGAGCTCCGGCCAGGCTCGCCGCTCAGCATACGCAGCATCTACTCGGACAAAGGCTTCGACCCCCGCGAACTGATCGAGGCGGACTTTCGCCTCGACGCGGAGCGAGAGCGATTGGGTGAGATGCTGAAGCGGGAGAGCGTCCCAGCGCTCGAGAGCGCGTTAGCCCTTCTCGAGGCCAGTTTGCCTTACAATTGCGAGCACGTTGTGCCGCAGTCTTGGTTTGCCAAGCGAGAACCGATGCGCGGAGACCTGCATCACCTCTTCGCCTGCGAGTCGCGTTGCAACAGCTTCCGCAGCAACACGCCCTACTTCGACTTCCCCGACTTCCAGGAGGCCATCCGCAGCGAGTGCGGCAAATCGGAAGCGCAGGGCTTCGAGCCGTTCGCGGGAAAGGGGGCGGTGGCGCGAGCGACGCTCTACTTCCTGCTCCGCTACCCCGGCGAGATCGACGACAGCGCCAAGGAGTACAGCGAGAGCGACCTCAAGATCCTGCTGGACTGGCACCGGCGGTATCCCGTGGACGAGTATGAGAGGCACCGTAACGCAGCGATCTTCGAGAAACAGGGCAACCGAAACCCGCTTATCGACCACCCTGCTTGGGCGGAGCGCATCGACTTCGCCGCCGGCCTGGGCCGGCGAGGCCAGGAGCTTTCGGGCGTTCGACGAAGCGACCGCCAACCTGAGCGACTGGAGGAGGCTCTGCGCGCCATCGCCGCGTTGGACGCTCAGACCCCGGCCGCCGCGGGCTTAACCGAAGTTGCGGAGGGGTTTGGCGCGTTTGAAGGCCTGCCGCCGGAAGTGGCGCTCCTAGACGAGGGCCGGACCGTGAAGATTCTCAAGCCACTGACCTACGTGGCGGAGATCGGGGAGCGCTGGCACGTGGAGCCCGGCGTGATCGTCGACGGCGCCTCCATACCTCGCGCTTTTTGGAGTCTGATCGGCGGACCGTTCGAGGGCAAGTACCGCAATGCTTCCATCATCCACGACCGCTTCTGCGACCTGCGCAATCGCTCATGGGACGCGACCCACCGGATGTTCCACGACGCCATGCGGTGCAGCGGGGTCGGAATCCTTAAGGCCAAGGTGATGTTCTATGCGGTCTACCGCTTTGGCCCCCGCTGGACGCTCGTGCAAGAGACGACCGGCTCCTTCCTGAGCTTCGAGAAAAGGGCTCCGACAGACGCCGATGCCCGCAGTCTCTGGGCGGATGTCCAAACAATCTACGCCGAGAACCCCTCTCTTGAGGAGATCGAAGCCATGGCGGAAGCCCGGGGCTGAACCAGCGTCATGCCGGGACTTGCCGCATTCGACCTTGCCACCAAGCATGCTTGCCCCAAAGCGGACCGAGAGCACGGGCCTCAAACTCGGCGAGGTCGGTGAATGGCTGGTTGAAAAGCACGGTGCTCGCGCCGTCGATCCTGGCGTACGTTGCAGATAGCATCAATTCCGGGAGCGGTGAGATCGTCGCGATCCAACTGACCGACAAAGACGTTGACGCCGCCGCGCGAACCGGTGCGCTATCCACCAGCAGGAACAGGGCGAAGGCCGCTGCGCCAAAGCCAGGTAGGGCGAGTTCTGAAAAGACCACACTTTTCACTCGGTCGATCCAGGTGACAGGCAGTAATTCGGCCCCGTGACTGTCGAGGCAGACACGGCAGAACAGGGGCGCGGCCCGTGCGATCCTATACCGCCAGCCTGCTTCATCTGCTTCGCCCCCGTTGTGCATGAACACCTTGGCGATCGGTAGCGGCTCCGTTGCTGGGGCGTCGCAGTTGGGACAGAACATCGGATACTGCAGGCTGCCGATAGGACCCGCCAGCACGACACGGTGCGCGTCCGGCAACAGGCCCTCGTTGTGAAGTTGCGGCGCAGCGACAGGCATGGGTCTCTATGCTTGGGAGCTGGATGGCGCGGGCAACCGTATCATCAGCCCGCAGACGATGCGCCTGATCATCTCCCTGCCGCAACTCCCTGTTCGCTGTCTCCAGCGGATGAAAGGGGTTGGTACGCAGGCGCTCGCGCACGGATCTCTTCGAACTCCTCCTCCTGATCGAGGCCCATTGCACCCTCGCGCGCCAGTTCCAATCCGGCCATCAGGGTGCTTGCCAGCGCCGCCCGGCGCTGCAGCTTGCTGGCCCCTCCCTGCTCCAGCGAGGGCATAAGCTGCGCCAGAGTGAGCCCCGCCGGCGGCCAAGCAGTCAGCACCTGGCGCAGCTGCGCCAGGGCCGCGGGCACACGCCAGAGGGGCGGTGGCGCCGGGCGGTAGACGCGCTCCCGGACCGGCCGCTCCAACAGGCGCAGACAGGCGCGCAGCAGCTCGGTGATATCGGCCAGCGGTACCGCACCGTCGTCCGCATCCGTCGTTCCCCGCCCGAAGACATCCCGTCCCAGTTGCGGCCGCGCTTCAAGCCATCCCGCCAGGCGCTTTACCGCCGCCCGCTCGGCAAGCTGTCGGCGCAGGGCGGCGGCCTCCCGCGCCGCCTCGCGGTGCTCGGGCGCATCGGGCGGCAGCAGCAGCCGCGCACGGAGGGCCAGCAGCGACGCGGCCGCCACCAGCCAGTCGCCCATCTGCCCCAGTGCCACCCGCCGCCCGGCGATCGCCGCGTCGACGGCGGCGGCGAATTGCTCGGCCAACACGAGCATGGAGATCCGTTCCAGGTCGACGCGCTGCGCCCGTGCCAACGTCAGCAGCAGGTCGAGCGGCCCTTCATAGGACCCCAGCTGCAGCACCGGCATGCCGGACGCCGCAAATCCGGAGGGGAGGGCCGCTTCGCCTTCTCCCGTCGCGGCCGTCGCGGTGTCAGCCATGGTCGTAGATCGGCCGTACGTCGAAGCCCAGCGTCGGCCAGTCCGCGCGCAGCGTCCGGATCGCCGGCCAGGGGGTCCAGTCGGCCGACCAGAAGCCAACCCAGAACAACTTGTCGTCGTGTCGGCGGGATTGCCCGCGCCGTGGCGCCGGCAGCTCGACCAGGCCGCGCAACGCCTCGGTGGTGCCCCAATGCCGCCACTGCCACAGGCGCGCGCGCGGATGGTCAGGCCCAAGGCGCAGCACCTCCGCCGGGATCGGCAGCAGCCGGTGCAGGTCCAATGGGCAGGTCCGGCTGTGCGGTGCCTGGACGGCGACCTGGCGCAGCCGCAGCTCGGCGGCATCGCGCAGTTGCTCGGCCAGCACGCGCGCCCCTTCGACGCTGAGGCTGCGGCGCTGTGGCGGTGCCGGTGCCACCAGGTGATGGAACCATATCTCTGCCGCCGCCCCGAGGTCATGCGTCCAGGGGATCACCCCAGCCCCGGCTGCCGCCCTCCGGAAGGCGGCCACGGCATCGGCCGCCCCGGTCACCCGCAGGTGGTGGTACAGCCAGTCCGGGTGCGGCAGCGCCAGCACGTCGGTGACATCCCCTGCCCCGCCCTCCACGCCGTCGCTCTGTGCCGCGTCGCTCACAGGTCGAGCAGGGTGGTGGGACTGTCGGTCAGCAGCTTCGCTCTACGTACGTAGCCGCGCATGGTCTTGAGGTCGCGGTGGCGGGTGTGGTCCATCACCTGCTCGTCGCGTGCCCCGGCCATGTAGGCTTCGGTCACGAAGCCCGCCCGCAGCCCGTGCGGCGACAGCCGCTCGCCCCCCGTCACCGTGATCCCGGCCGCGACCGCCCTGCGGCGCAGGATGCTGCGCACCGCGTCGCCGCCGAGCGCCCGGTGCTCGACGGTGCCCCAGCGATCGATTTTCCTGAATACCGGGCCAAACCGACAGTCCGACGCCTCCAGCCAGATCTCGAGCGCGCGCACCGGGCAGGTGTCCCGCCGCTTGCCACGGCTGATGCCGAGCTCGACCCCCCTGCCCTCCTGATCCGTCTTCGAGTGGGGCAGCAGCAGCCGCAGGCCGGCGTCGGTGAAGCGCAGGTGTTCGCGTTCGACAGCGACCAGCTCGGAGCGGCGCAGCGCCCCGGCAAATCCCAGCAGCAGCAGGGCACGGTCGCGCCGGCCCACGAGGTCGTCGCCGCAACTGGCCACCAGCTTGCGCAACTCGACCGAGGTTAGGGCGGCAGCCTGGCGCTTGAAACTGCCGTGCTGGCGGAAGATGCCACGCAGGGTGGTCCTGATGGCTGGGTGGCCAGCCGACCAAGGCAGGTCGCGCAGGCGGTGCTGGTGGCCGATGGCGGCCAGGCGGCGCTCCAGGGCGGCGCGGCTGTAGCCCGGCGCACAGGCTGCCAGGTAGGCGGCCACTGCCACCGGGTCGGCCGGCAGCGAGGGGCAGCCGGCGGCACGGCACCAAGCGCTGAAGGCGGCCCAGTCGGTGGCGTAGGCGCGCAGGGTTTCCGGCGCCAGCGCCTGGCGGGCATAGGCCTTGGCGGCGGCCAGGGCGTCGGCCGCCACCTGGGTCGGCGGCATGGCGACTGCACGGCCCGCCTGACCCGCGTCCCCGGCTGCTGCGGGCACGGGGGAGACCTCGGACGAGGGCATCGCGCTCAAAGGCCCGGGCCCGCGCCGAACAGCCGGACATCGTAGGCGCCGAAGGCCGCATCCTCGCTGACCAGGGTCAGGTCCTCGACTTGCGCCTGGGCAATCAGCATCCGGTCGAACGGGTCGGCGTGGTGACGCGGCAGCCCGCCCGCCGCGACCGCATGCGCGGCCGTCATCGGCAGCTCCTCGAAGCCGGCGCGGGCGAGGATAGTGTCGAGCTCCTCGAGCGGGAAGACGATCCGCCCCAGTGCGCGTTTGATCGCGATCTCCCACACCGAGGCCGCGCTGACCAGGACGGTGTTGCCCGGCACCGCCAGGGCGTGGCGCAGGCGCTCGGTCAGCCGCTCCGGCTCTGCGGTGGCCCAGAGCAGCACATGCGTGTCGAGCAGCAGCTTCACGCGGGATCGGTGCCGAAGGCGGCCGCGAGTTCGTCGGGCAGCGGCGCGTCGAAGTCGGGCGCAACCCGGACCTGGCCGGCAAGGAAGCCGAACTCGCGCGGGACGGTGCGCCGCGCCAGCGGCACGAGGCGCGCCAGGGGCCGGCCGCCCTTGGCGATGACGATTTCCTCGCCGCCCGCGGCGCGGTCGACCAGTCGGGAGAGCTGGGTTTTCGCCTCGTAGAGATTGACCTGGGTCATCAGCTTTCCTGACCAAACTTGGTCTGATATTAGATATTTGGTCGAGTTTGATCAAGGTAAATCCCTGTCTGGCGCCAGCGCCTGGCGGGTGGCTTGGCCAGAACTAACGAACTGGCCTTCTGGTACGCATACCCACGCAATAGCCCCAAATGCCCGGCCCGCTTGATCTTCCGGGGTCCCGTGTTCCGGCTTTGTCCGCTTATGCGTACCAGACAGACGTTTCGTTAGTTCTGGCCCTTGTACGAAACATTCCCGGCACCCGAGGCGCATCGCATCCTGAAGCGGTTGGAATTCCACCACACACCCAAGCACGCCAGTTGGCTCAACATGGTGGAAATCGAGATTGGTGTGTTGCGCGGCCAGTGCCTGGATCGCCGCATCAGCGACCACGAGCTGCTGGTCTCCGAAATCGCGGCCTGGCAGCAGCAGCGCAACGTCACCGGCGCGCGCATCACCTGGAAGTTCACAACTGAGAAGGCGCGCAGCAAGCTCGCACGGGCATATCCGGATAGGGTCAACGAATCAGAACCACTGTGACGAGGTACTAGCGCCAGTCGAACGTTATACCGAGACGGCGCCGCACCCCCCAGACTGGCAAGCGGCCTCGTTTGGGCTAGTCGGTTATCCGCAAAGTCTCGTCGACTATTTAGATTTCGGCTGAATAACCAGCGTACCCGCCGACTGTGCACGATTCCCCTTGGCGTCATGAACAATAACAGAAAAATTTAAGGCCGTCGTCGAGGTCATATCCGCGGGGATCGCGACCGATTGTGCGATCGTACCTCCAACTACAAGCTTGTCTTTGACCTGCATCCGGTCCGTATTTACGATACCGGTCGGATCGCTAAGTGTGAGGTCATATGTCACCGGCGCCACGCCGCCAAGAACGGTAGCACTTATTGTAGTCGTTCCACCAGAGACAGCTGAAAAATTTGGTGGAACGTTGGCCAGGCTCAACATATTCGCATCATTGTTTGCGGTACCGAAATAAAATCCGAGAATGGTTCCGAAAATTCCGATAATAAGAGTAAGCAAATCCTTGGCTTTCGAGAATCGTACTTCAACCTCGTCTTTTTCCATCCAAAAAGTAGTAACTCCGACCAACATAAATAGCGCAATAGTACTTATTGCAAATAAAAATGTAATAAAACCGCGCGCCTGAGATGGCTGTGCGAGAGATACCAGAAATCCGCTCTGATTTATGCCGTACACAATTATCACAGCCATCAATATTCCGAATGCCGACAGCATTATCGAGCCCATATTCGAAAATACGGACGTGGTAATTTGGGACCAAAAAGAAATATCAGGTCCCTCAGCGGATTTCCACTGGGCATAGTATCGAGCGAGTGCTGTCAGCAATATTGGTCGGCGCGCTTCAGGCGCGTTCGACAATACAATTACTACATATTCTCCGACCTCATTACTGTGGAATGGCCAGAGCTTGCCCAGTATGTCGGAAAAATCTTGTAACTCCTTCAGGCCCGCGTCATCAGGGTTTTTTAGCACCCTCAACCAGCCAGCGAAATCCGCCATCTGTTCCTCACCTACATGAGCCCATTTTACGCTAGCAGGATGGGCTCGTTTTCTTTTTGTTCGTCACTAATTTCTTGCGTCCTATCCGGCAGGACTGCCCAGCTCTATCAGAACATTATCGTATCCATCCTAGCAAGCCTTCGCAACGATTGGGGTTGGGCTCGGTCTGGCCGCAGTCCAGAAAAGCGTGGCCAAGGTCGACCGCGCTAGTTGCGCTGAAGACCGCGTTTTCGCCGAACTGCTTGAGAACGCGCCCGTGCTTCTCCTTAAGGGGAGCCTACCCTTCCTGCGGCTGTCCCATAGCTATGGCGGCCCGCCCCTTAATGGTCAGAAGGGTGATCCCGCCGAGATCACTGATCGAGTCGTCAGGCTTCCCGCAGCCGAACAGACGCTTCAAGTCCAGCATTGGCCCGGTCCCTTTGTCAGCGCAGTGTGGATGGCGCACCCGATGCGCGCATCGGTGAGATAGTCAGTGATCGCGTGCGGATCGGCGTGTCCATTGTGGATGTCCACAAGGTTTTCAATACCCCCAGTGAAGCTAGAGCCGTCCAGCATAGGGTAGAGCGCTACGTAGTCTCGCTTGTCGGCAACGTTCAGCCAGTGGCCAACGCCGTCCGGCACGGCCAACTGGGGCGGGCGAATCCGATCACGCACGGCATTGATCCCTAGCGGCGAGCCAAGGGTTACGATGAGCGGAGTACGGAAACTGTGCTCTGCTGCCCGCAGCAGCCGGTAGGTGACGATCGTGCCGAGCGAATGCGCCACCACTACCGCGGGATCGCCACTCAGCGTCCGGCTCACGATGGCGTCCACGGCTTGCGTGATGTGGGGGCGATTGAGATAAGCGTCCACCTGCTGCACGAGCCGGACGCCCAGCGTGCGAAATCCCGGGATTCGGTTCTCTAGCGCCCGCGCTGTGGCTTGCACCCACGCCCAATTGGCCGGCCCCCGGTTGATGACCTCGGCATCCACCAGTTCTGCGCGAATTTCCGCCTCGCCAATGTCATTTGCGATCGCGAACTCCCGCATCAGAGCTCTCTCGGTAGCGCTCGGTTCCGACGCGCCGCCGCGTTGGATAGTGCCACCCGGCATCGCGAGCTCACGCGTCAACCGGTCTAGTTCGTCGCCGTAGAACGGCATCTCCGGGTCGACTGACAGCGGCGCGAGACCAGCGGCGCTCCAGCCCCGCTGTAGGGCTGTCAGCCAGGCCGCACGGAGCACATGTGGGTCTTGGCCTTCTTGGCGCATGCCGTGAACAAAGACGAGGCGCATCACACTTCTCCTCTCGCCACCAAGTCCGCGAACTGGACTCCCCAACGCGCGTCGAAGGCGGCCCAAGGTCCGTTCAGCAGCCCGGTGCGTATTTTCAAGAGCGTCCGGGGGATTGCGGTGAGGTCGGGATCCAACAGGCTCCAACCATAGCTCAGCAGAGGGAAGCCGCCTGCGATCGGGGCACCATTGGGTGCCGGGCCGCCCTGCCGCAGCGTCTCGGTGAGAAAGGCGACGTCGAACGGGACGAACCCGTTCTCCCGTGCGAAGTAGTCCGCGACGCTCTCAATATCCGCGAGCCGGCCTGCTCGATCATACGCATAGGCCGCGAGAATCCCGAACGCCGGATTGATATGCTTGGTGATCCGCAACTGGTCTGCGAAGCGAGTCAACTCGGGCGCTGCGGTGCTGCGCCCTGTGCTGAGTAGTGCGTTCCATCGCGCGACCTCATGCTCGACTGGCAGGCTCTCGTCCCGAGATCCGGCGCCGCGCGCAGGCGCATAGTTGACGCTCTCGACCCCGTCCGACCCCACCACGAGCGATGCGACGAAACCCGGCAATATGGTGGCCGGGACCCACCGGCCCCCGTTGAGTTCCAGGGCCACCGACTGCGGGCCGTCGTAACCCCGGACATGCCAAAGTCCGTCCTCCTGGAAGCGATCGGTCTGCCGGCCGGGCCCAGTCACGACGTGTATCACCTCGGCTCCGGTCACGCTTAGGCCTTGGTGGGTCTCGAAGCTGTGGCGACCACGCATAGCTTGATAGGACGCTTCCCTGGCCGCGGCCTTATGCGCCCGATCCGCTTCCGCTGCGGCAATCTTGTCTCGTGCCGCCTCCAACTGGGCCCGCCCCACAGCAACTGGAACGCCAGGAGCGCCTGTCTCCGCTCCGAGGATCCGGGCGACGTCATTAGACCCCACCATCGTGACCGGCGCCGCGCTGTAGATGTCATTCGGCGCGATCCAACCCGGCGTCAGCCACGGGGTCTGCACCACACCGCCGGGGATTTTGCCGGTCTCCAACGGCACCGCCTCGCCCAGCCACTGGGCGAGCCTTTCCGAAGTGACCACTCCGCTGCCGTCGCGCTGCTCCAAGGCGTCCGGAATGGTCCCGTGCAGGGCTCGGAACAGACACTTGGAAAACACACCGTAGGCCTTCGCCACCCCCGCCGCGCCGACCTCCTGGGCAACCGCGCCGACATCCGTGGAGAAGAATTCGTCGTATTGGGCGATGCGGCGCGCTGGTTGCCAGGCAATCTGGAAAAGACTTCGACCGCCCATGAAGGCCGAGGTGTTGAGAGCAGAGCGACAGGCATCGCTGAAGACCGCGATCTGACCAATCGGCTGGCGACGCGCGTTACGTACCGATAGCGCTACATTCACCGCTTCATCAGGATCTCGGTGGTGATGGCTCAGCAGCCAGAAATCACCGGCCTGGGTGCTGACTCCATGACCTGAGAAAAATAGTAGAAGCCGATCCACATCTTCCTGAAGGAGACAGCCAATTTCACGGCGCAGATCATCGAAAGTGACAATCGTCAGCGGGCTATCGACAACAAGCTTTGTCTTATAAAGCGGTTTCCCGTCTGCGCCTGGGCGCCCGGCCCACTCGGCGAATGCCCGAGCGTCCTCACGTGCGCCTTCTAGGACCGGCAACGTCTCGCCTGTCCCCCCGACACCGATTGCAACTGCGACCTTGATGCCCAAGAAGCCCCGTCCCTTGGTTACTCGCAGATAATGCACGAGGGTGGGGCGGGCGCAACTTCGTAAGCGCAGTCCCGCGGCCCCTCTTCCCCTCGGCACCGGTTTCATGCTGATGCCGACGAAACTGTGGGACTTCGAGCCGGCGTTATGCTCGACGTTTATGACGACGCGAATGGTGGCTTGTATCGGCGGGTGGAGGTCCTGACGGGGCCTGGCCGCCGGCGAAAATGGTCTGATGAGGCCAAGGCGCGGATCGTGGCCGAGGCGCTGGCGCCTGGTGCCGTGGTGGCAGATATCACTCGTCGGTGGCAGGTCTGCCCGCAGCAGATATTTGTGAAACCGCGCCGAACCGTGACCCTACCCGAACGTCACCGACCGCGTTGATATCATTTGCGAAAACCCGGGTACAGAGGGGGCACTTCTCGCGTTAGACTTGGCCCCTCCCAGTTGGTGGATTCATACGCAAAATCAATACGATGCGCTCGAACCCGCAAGGGTCACTGTTGGGAGCGATTTCACAATTATGGCGGCCGAGGGGATGGCCTCGCACCCGACCCGCTCGCGATCCTGCATGACCAGGGAGTGGTTGATCCGCTCCAGGTGGATAGGATTCCGGGTGAAAGTCACATTTAGATGGCAGGCTAGATGTGTTGGGCGGACGTACCGTTATGTAAATGCAACATATAGGAAGGCGTTCCAGCGAAGGTTGCTTTCAGCTGTCAGCCGTGATGCAGAGACGAATTACCAGCCGCACAATTGTCATTGCAAATGCCGCTTCCGGATGGGTATGCTCGCGCTTGCTCCAGGATGGGGCAACGGCGAGGGCGCTACCCTCGCAGGGAGTGCAAAATGCCTCCTCGCCGCGCTGCTCGGGATGCCCGTAATGGCCACGAGGTGCATGCTTCGGTGCTGGCGGCTCCTGCACTCACGCTGCCGAAAGGTGGCGGCGCGGTCCGCGACCTCGGCGAGAAGTTCGCGGCCAATCCGCTGACGGGCAGCGCATCGTTAGCACTCCCTCTTCCGCTCAGCCCGGGCCGAAACGGCTTCGGGCCATCCCTCCTGCTCGCCTACGACAGTTCGGCGGGGAATGGGCCGTTCGGCATCGGCTGGCGCCTCGACGTGCCGTCGATCACCCGCAAGACCGACCGCGGGATCCCGCTCTACGACGGTGCCGTGGAAACGGACACCTTTATCCTCTCCGGAGCGGAAGACCTTGTCCCCGTCCTGCAGAAGGACGGCCGCCGACACACGGACAGCCGCACCCGTGACGGATACAGTTGGTCGGTCGAGCGCTTCAGGCCTCGGATCGAGGGCCTGTTCTCCCGGGTCGAGCGGTGGACGCGGCTGGACGGCGGCGAGACCTTCTGGTGCACGATCAGCCGCGACAACGTCACCACGCTGCTCGGGCGCAGCGCTGCGTCGCGCATCGCCGACCCTGCGGACCCCACACGCGTCTTCTCCTGGCTCGCCGAGGAGGTGACCGACGTCCGCGGCGACGCGATGCTCTTCGGATACCTCTCCGACAACCGCCTCGGCTCCGATTCGGGCGCGGCACACGAGGCGAACCGCAGCGCGGCCGATGTTGCCGCTAACCGCCTACTGAAGCGCGTCCGCTACGGGCGGCGCACGCCGACAGCCGTCGAGCACGACCACGAGACCGCCGGGTTCCACTTCGAGCTCGTCATCGACTACGGCGACCACGACGAGGATGCCCCGAAGCCCGCGGCAGACCGCGCGCCCGCGTTCCGGCACGACCCCTTCTCAAATCACCGTGCAGGCTTCGAACTCCGGACGCAGCGGCTTTGCCAGCGTGTGCTGATGTTCCACCACTTCCCTGGCGAGGCAGAAGTCGGCGAGGTCTGCCTCGTCCGCGCGCTGGAATTGGCGTACCGGGCCGACGCGCCGGGCGGCGAGGGCGATCCCGCGCGCGGCCATCCGCTCGGCTCCTTCCTCGCCTCCGCGACCCTCGCGGGCTTTCGCCGGAAGGACGGTGGCTACCTGCGCCGCACCATGCCACCGCTGGAGTTCGCCTATTCGGAGATCGCCTTCTCCAACGAGGTCCGCCCCGCCGACCCTGACGCGCTAGCCGACATTCCGGGCGGGGTGGACGCAAAGTCCCTCCGCTGGACCGACCTCGACGGCGACGGCCTGCCGGGCATCCTCGCTGAGCACGGCGGCTCGTGGTGGTTCAAGCGTAACCTTGGGGACGGACGCTTCGCGCGCGCCGAGGCGCTTCCCACGCGGCCGTCTGCCGATTTCCCGGTGGGCGCGGGACGGCAGTTCACCGACCTCGCCGGGGACGGGTCGCTCGACCTCGCGGACTTCGCCGGAGCCGCGCCCGGCTTCCACGAGCGCAGCAGGGACGGCAGCTGGACGGAGCACCGCGCCTTCGCCTCGCTTCCCGTGCTCGACTGGGCGGACCCGGACCTCCGGATGGCCGACCTATCCGGCGACGGGTTGGCAGACGTCGTAATCTCCGAGGGCGACGAGATCGTCTGGCACAGGTCGCTCGGCGAGGTCGGCTTCGAGCGGGCACGCCGCATCCCCGTGCCCTCGGACGAGGAGCGCGGGCCGCGCGTCGTCTTCTCGGACTCGGAAGCGTCGGTCCACCTCGCCGACATGGACGGCGACGGCCTGGTGGACATCGTCCGCGTCAGGAACGGCGAGGTCGCCTACTGGCCGAGCCTCGGCCACGGACGGTTCGGAGCCAAGGTGACGCTGGACGGCGCGCCGCGCTTTGAACGCGAGGGCCGCTTCCGTCCCGACCTCATCCGCCTCGCGGACCTCGACGGCTCCGGCACGACCGACATCGTGTACCTCGGGCCGGACGGCGTGGACGTGTACCTGAACCGCATGGGCAATTCCTGGGCGCCGGCGATCCGGCTCCCGGCATTCCCCGGCGTGGACGCGAGCTCGGCCGTCGACCTCGTGGACATGCTCGGCAAGGGAACGTCCTGCCTTGTCTGGTCCTCGCCGCTGCCCGCGGACGGCGGCCGCTCGCTGCGGTTCGTGGACCTCATGAGGGGCGGCAAGCCGCACCTGCTCACGACCGTCCGCAACAACCTCGGCGCCGAGACGCGCATCGGCTACGCGCCATCCACGCGCTTCTTCCTCGAGGACCGCGCGGCGGGCCGTCCGTGGGTGACGCGGCTGCCGTTCGCGGTCCAAGTCGTAGAGCGGGTGGAGACGGCAGACCTCGTCTCTCGGAATCGCTTCGTCTCAAGAACCGCTTATCACCACGGCCACTTCGACGGGCGCGAGCGCGAGTTCCGCGGCTTCGCCCTCGTCGAGCGGTGGGACGGCGAAGAGATCGGTGTGCTGGAGGACGGCGGGGGGCCGAGCCTCGATGCAGATCTCATCGCCGGATCCCGCCTGCCGCCCGTGCTCACGCGCACATGGACGCACACAGGGTCCTTCTTGCCCGGCGGCCCACTCTCCCACCACCTCGCGCGCGACTTCCATGGCGCGCCGCCGCCCGAGGATCCTGCGCACCGAGCCTTCCTCGAGGGCCTCCTCGCCGACGGTCCGCTGCCTCCCGGCCTGACGGCCGAGGAGGAATTCGAGGCGTGCCGCGCCCTCAAGGGCACCCCGATCCGCGAGGAGATGTTCTCGCCCGACAGGTCGGGGAGCCTCGGCCACCCCTTGCTCGTCAGCGAGTACTCGCACGCCGTCCGGGCCGTGCAGGCCAAGGGTTCGAACGCTCATGCGGTGTTCCTGCCCGTCGCCAGGGAGCGCGTGACGCGGCACGCCGAGCGGGACGACGGCGATCCGCGCGTCGTCCACGATCTGACGCTGGAGGTGGACGGCTTCGGCAACGTGCTCCGGTCGGCCTCCATCGCCTATGGCAGGTCGGGAGGCGACCCCGAGCTCGCGCCCGAAGTCCAGGCTCTTCAGGCGCGGGCGCTGGCGACCTGCGTGGAGAGCGACTTCACCTCGGAGATCGATGAGGACGACGACTTCCGCGCGCCGCTCCCCTGCGGCTCCGTCACGGCGGAGCTGACGGGCGCGGCCCCTTCGGGGGCGACCAAGCGTCTCGCCTTCGAGGACGTGGACCGCGCTGTCCGCAGAGCCTCCCGCATCGACTACGAGATCGAGTCCACGCCGGGCACGGTAGAGCTGCGCGCCGTCGAGCGCCTGCGCCTCCTGTTCCGCCGCGACGACCTGAACGACATCGCGGGTCCGCTGCCCTACGGCCAGCAAGGTCGGCTCGGCCTGGCGCATCACACGCGGCGTCAAGCGTTCACGGCCGGTCTGCTCGCGCGCCTCTATGGGGGAAGGATCGGGGCCGCCGACCTGACTGCGGCCGGGTACGCGAGCGAACCCGACGGCTCCTGGTGGACCCCATCCGGACGCACGCTCCTGTCGCCCACGCCCGGCGACAGCCCGGCGCTCGAGCTCGCCCACGCCACTCGGACCTTCTTCCAGCCGCAGCGCTACCTGGATCCATTCGGCAACGCGACCCTGGTCCGCCTTGACGACCATGCGCTCCTTCCCCGGAGCTCGGAGGACCCGCTCGGCAACGTCGTCACCGTCGGCGAACGCGCGGCCGACGGATCGCTTGCGAAGGAGGGCTACGACTATCGGGTGCTCCGCCCGCGCCTCATCACCGACGCGAACGGAAACCGTCAGGCGGCGCTCTACGACGCACGTGGCGAGGTCACCGCCATGGCCGTCATGGGCAAGGTCGGCCAGGGGCTCGGCGACCGCCTCGGCGACATCGAGCCGGACGTCGACGAGGCGGCCCTCCTGGCGGCCCTGGCGGATCCGACCGGCCGGGGCGCCGAGCTGCTCGGCCCAGCCACCGTCCGCACAATCAGCGATGCCATGGCGTTCCTCCGGAGCGGCGGCGCCGCGCCCGCGGTCACCTGGACGCTGAGCAGGCGAGACCGACACGACGCGGAACTCGGCGGCGGCGAGGCGCCGGAGATCGACCACCTGCTGGTTCACTCGGACGGCGCGGGACGCGAGGTTCAGGTCAAGTCCCTGGCGGAACCGGGGCCGCTCGAGGCGGGCGGTCCGGATGTCGCGCCCCGCTGGATCGGCTCCGGCTGGGTCGTACCCGACAACAAGGGCAACGCCGTCCGCCAGTATGAACCGTTCTTTTCCGCTAGCGCGGACTACGAGCTTGAGCGGAAGGAGGGCATCGCCTCGACGATGGTCCGCGACGCGCTCGGCCGCGTGGTGGCCACGCTCCATCCCGACCGCACTTGGGAGAAGATGGTCTTCTCACCCTGGCGCACGGACGCCTGGGGCAGGGATGACACGGTGCTCGACGACCCGACGGCCGACCCGGACGTGGGCGACGCGGTGTCGCGCCTGCCCCAGGCGTCCGTGCTGCCGACATGGCACGCCCTGCGGACGGATGCGGGGCTGTCGCTGGCGAGGTGGCCTGACGTCGATGACACCGGTGCTCAGGTTCCTGGGAACGCCTCGGTCAGGGCGGAGGAGCGCACGGCGGCGGAGATGTCGGCTGCCCACGCGCGCACGCCGAGCAGCTCCCTCGTCGACGCGCTCGGCCGCGAAGTCGCCGAGATGCTACGGCTCCGCCCTCAGGGCGCTCCGTCCGCAACGTCGGGCGACGATCCGCAGGTGTCGCGCACCCTCCTCGACATCGAGGGCAACGTCGTCTCCTTCGTCGACCCGCTCGGACGAACGGCCGCGCGCCGTGGGCACGACATGCTGGGACGCTGGGTGTTGCACGAGGGGCTCGACGACGGGAGGCGGTGGAGCCTCGACGATTCCGACGGCAAGCCGTTCCTCGCGATCTGGGAGGATGGGAGGCACGTCGAGATATCGAGGGACGTGTTGCGCCGCGAAATTCGCGAGACGCTCGACCTCCCCGGAGCGACGCAGCGCACGCTGAGGCGGATGGCATACGGTGAGGCCGAGGCCGACCCCGAGGATGCCAACCTGCGCGGCCGGGCGGTCCGTATCCTTGACGAGACGGGCGAGCAACGCATGCTTGCCTTCGACTTCCGCGGCAACGCGGTCCGGACGCGCCGACGCGCGCGCCTCGATCCCCGTGCGGAGTGCCACTGGCCTGACGACGGGGCGGGAAGCGAGGCGCTTCTCGAGCCGCTCGGATACGAGGCGTCGGCCATCTTCGACGCGAGCGGGGATGAGGTTCAGAGGACGCTTCCCCACAGGCCCGGCAATCCTGGCGGCGTCCACGTGATCCGCGAGGAGACCGGTGCGAGGGGAGAGCTCCTATCCATCCGCGCCTGGGTCGACCTCGCGGCCGATCCCGCGGGTTTGCTCGACCCGACGACGGCGACGCACGTCCTCCTTCGCTCCCTGACGCACGACGCAAAAGGCCAGAAGCTTTCCGCGCGCCTCGGCAACGGCGTGGTAACCAGGTGGACCTACGAGCCGGACACTTGGCGCCTGCGCCGCGTCATGACGGACCGCGGAGCGGCCTTCCCCGCGGACTGCCCTTCGCCTGGCGCCGCCCCCTGCGGCGTGCGGAACCTTCGCTACCACTACGACGCTGTCGGCAACGTCGTGCTCATCCGCGACGACGCGCAGGATGCCGTCTTCTTCGCCAACGCCGTGGCCGAGCCGGAGAGGCGGCACGCCTACGACGCGATCGGACGCCTCGTCCGCGCGGAGGGAAGGGAGCACGCCGGGCTGGGGGGAGTGCCCTGGGACGGCTGGGATTCGCCGGACCGCGCGGGGCTTGCCAGCCCCGCGGACGGCGGTGCGATGCGGCGCTATGTGGAGCGCTACGCCTTCGACGCCGCCGGGAACCTGGCTGAAATCAAGCACGCCGTCCCATCGGCGCCCGCGGCGAACTGGCGCCGCAGCTTCGTGATGGATGCGCCGAGTCCGTTCGCTGCGGAGGCGGCAGGGGGGGCGACGCGGAACTGGCTGACCGGGTGCAGGCTGTCCGGTGGCGGCGCGCCGGACGTCGACGAGGACTTCGCGTACGACGAGCGCGGCCGGATGGTCGGGATGCCGCACCTCTCGCGGCTGTCTTGGAACGCGGACGAACACCTCCGCGCGGCCGCGCGGCAGGCGGTGGGACCGGGTCTGGTCCCCGAGACCACATACTTCGAGAGCGATGCCGAGGGCCGCCGCTTCCGGAAAGCGACCTTCAGGAGCGCCGCCGCCCCGGCTGGCGGCACGTTGAAGGAGGAGCGCCTCTACCTTGGGCCACTCGAGATCTACCGCAGCTACGCGGGCGACGGCACGACGGTCGTGCTCGAGCGGATCACCGTGACGGCGGGGGAGGGCGCTGGACTACCGGCCTTGGTCGAGCTGCGGACGGCGGGCGCCGATGCCGGACCGGCCGAGCAGACCCGCTTCACGCTCGCCGACCACCTCGGCTCGGTCTCGGTGGAGCTCAACGGGGCAGGGGAGGTCGTCTCGCACGAGGAGTTCTATCCCTTCGGCGGCACCTCCTTCGAAGGAACCGCCGCCCCGGGCCTCGCCGGGCGCCGACGGCGCAGGCATGCGGGCCAGGAGCGCGACGACGAGACTGGCCTGTACCACGAGGGGCGCCGTCACTACGCGCCGTGGCTCGGGCGGTGGACCGTTCCCGACCCCGCGGGCCATGCGGACGGCCCGAGCCCTTACGTCTACTGCCGCGGCAACCCCATCGCGCTTCGTGATCCTAAAGGGATGCTGAGTTGGGGGCAGGTCGCCGGGATCGGGGCCGCGATCGTCGTCGGCGTGGCGGTCACCGCGCTGACGGGAGGGGTGGCAGGGCCAATTGTCGCAGGCGCCATCGGCGGCATGGTGGGCGGCATGGCCGGTGAGGTCGTCGAGGCCAAGGTCGACAACAGGGAACTGACTGCCGCGAACGTCGTGAAGGCCGGGGCCATCGGCTTGGCGAGCGGAGCAGTATTTGCAGGAGCGGGGCAGGCGCTCGGCCGCTCCCAGACCTTCGCCAAGATCGCCACCTCGGCCGCGCGCAGCGGGGTGGGGCGGGCGGTCCTTGGGGCCTCTTACGCGGTCAAGTTGTCGAAGAACCCCGTGGCCAAGGCCGCTGTGTCCGCGGGGAAGGCTGTCCAAGCAGGCATCACGAAGCTTGAGGAGGCAGGGGAGGCGGCGGGACGGCGGATCGGGGGCAAGGCTGCCGAGAACGCGACCCGGCAAGCCGAGACCCGGGCGGCGCTGCAGGCCGCGAAGGCCGACGCGGCGGCCCGCCATACCGGCAAAATGGGCGCGCAGGGCAGCATCATCGGAGAGGTCGACGGAGCGCCGTTCCGGGCCTCGACTCTCTCGGGCGGCGGCAAGGGATCGCAGTCCGGTAGCAAGGCCATCAACGTCGAGACGCCGGAAGGCGTCCAGAAGACGGTGCCCGCGCCTCAGCCGGAGCGAGCGAGCCCGACGTTGGAACCGTTCAAAGTCCCTAAGGCGGATGGAACCCCGATCGACCGCGGCATGGACGCGGAGTTCAAGCTGCTGAACGATGTCCTGTTCGGGAAGGGCCAACTGAACCCGGACCTGACTGGCAAGATCTTCCTCGGCGTCGACAAGCCGATCTGCCCGAGCTGCACCGCCAACATCTGGTCGGCGCGCGCGGCTGTCCCCGGCCTCGACATCGTGACGCGCACGCCGCTGCACCTCGGCGGCGGCCTTGGCGGAGGAGCCGGGGTAGTGGTCCCGGACCCGGACCGGCCGCCTCCGCAACTCGCCATCGGCGCCGGCGTGCGGTTCTGATGATCGCGCCGCACAGCAGGCAGGGCGGCTCGCCCGAGGAGTGGTCCGCATTGCCGGGCGGCGGCGCCGTGCGCTTGGTCAACGGGCTGCCCGCGGAGGTGTCCGACGAGGGCAAGTGGCGGCTCGACGAACTCGCTATCCTGCGGGAGGCGGGCGAGGCGGCTGGGATGCGGCTCCGCTGGGCGGAACCGGCTCGGCACAAGCGCTGGCGCTCTAACCTGTGGCGGAAGCTGCTCGCGCCGACGGGCGAGTGGCTCTGGTCCATCGCGAGGGTGGAACCCGACGTCTGCGACATCTGCCGGGAGAATTTCGGGTCGGTCTGGTCGGAGAGCCCGGAAGGCAGGCTGTGGGTCTGCCGCGAGTGCAGGGACGAGAACGAACTGGAAAGCACGTCCTCGCGCGTGCAGGACCGAGGAGCCTGATCATGCCCCAGTTCTCACTGAACGCCTACGGCGCGAGCGTCACTGATCTCCAGAGCAAGCTGAAGGGGGTCGGCTTGGCCGTGCCTCCCGCCGAGGCCACGGACGGCATCTTCGGGTCCGGAACCAAGGGCGCGCTGATGACCCTCCAGGGCCAACTCGGCATCGCACCCACGGGAATCGCGGACGAGGCGACGCAGGCCGCGCTCGAGGCGGCCGTGCAGGCCCGCGCGCAGGGCATGGGCCGCGCGCAGGGGCGGATCATCCGGGAGGACGGCGGCGTCGGGCGTGACATTGAGGTCGCGCTGTTCCGGAGGTCGCCGGGCGGCGCGCCCGTCGAACTGGTGCGCGACAAAGCCGACGAGGACGGATTCTATTCGCTGCCCCTCGGAACGCACCTCGAGGACGGGGCGGAATACGAGCTGCGCCTCGTGAAGGACGGCGTCGCGGTCCCGGCGGCCGGGATCGCGCCGAACCCTGCTGGGTTCGCCAACGTCAACCTCGTCGCCCCGGCTCCGAAGCTCGTGGGTGCCGAGTTTGCGGCCGTCTCCGGTGCGCTCAAGGCGGCGCTGGGCGCGGGCGCCAAGCTCTCGGACATCCGCGAGGTGGGCGACCGGCGGGACATCGACGCGCTGAGCGAAAAGACCGGGTGGGACCCGCGCGTCGTCGCCCTCGCCGCCAGCGCCGCGCGGCTATCCGAGAGTGCGAAGCTGCCGGAGAACGCGGCCTACGCGCTGCTCCGCGTGGGGTTGCCCAGCGACCCGCTGGCGCTGGCGTCGGTCGGCTCGGAAGGCGTGAAGCTCGCGATCCGCAAGGCGGTCAAGGAAGGGGTCGCGGAGCTGGACGCGGGCGCGACGTCCGCCGCCCTCGACGCCTACGCGGAGTTCGCCCGCGAGACGCTCGCCACCACCGTCGCGTCGGGCCAGGTCGCGGCGCCCCGCCGCTTCGCCGAGGACGCCGGTCTCGCCGCCGCCGCGGCGACGAAGCTCGAGCGGCTCGCCTATGTGGACCAGCTGCGCGGCGAGGAACTCTGGAAGGCGGCGAAGCGGGAAGGCTTTGACGACGCCGCGATCGCGACCCTCAAGCTCCAGGGCAAGCTCGCGGCGCTGACCCAGAACAACGCCGAGCTTGTGAAATCCCTCCAGGGCGAGCTGGCGGGGAAGGACGTGTCCGCCCTGGCCGAGCGCGACCTCCACCGCCCGGCAGAATGGCGCCGCCGCATCGAGACGGCGGCGGGCGGCGACGCGGGGAAGCTGAAGGCGCTCGTTCCGGCCATCGGAGACGGCGCCGACCTCGGCGCCGCGCTCGACGCGTACGCGGCGCGGATGGCCAGGACTGTGCGACTCTCCTTTCCGACCGCCGTCGCGGCCCGTATGGTCGAGAGCGCCGAGATCGATCTTGGCCCACGTCACGCGGCGGCCAAGGCGCCCGTCGTCCGCGCGCTGCGGGCCGCTGCCAAGAAAGGCTTCGACATTGACCGGCAATCCGTCGCCGGCTTCGCCCGCGAGAACGACGCGGTGATGTTCCCCGGCATGGGCGCGGACGAGAAGCTGAAGGCGACGGAGGCCCTGAAGTCGCTCCAGCGCATCCGTCAGGTCACGCCGGACGACGAGACCGCCGCTGTCTTCTTAAAGGACGGCTTCACCTCGGCCCTCGAGATCGCGCAGGCGCGCTGGGAGGATCTCCTCGTCCGCCACGAGAAGACGGTTGGGCGGGAAAGGCTCGAGCTCGCGGTGCGCAAGGCCCGCCAGGTCAGCCTCGTCACCTACAACGTCTTCAACGCCGTCCGCTCCGCGGCCGCGCAACCCTCGCTGCACGCCACCGCACCCGAGGCCGAGGACGGCGACGGGGCAGGGGCAGGTGCGGGCGCAAGGGAGGAGCGGAAGGCACTGCTTGCCGCCTACCCGACGCTTGAGGCGCTCTTCGGATCGCAAGATTTCGCTGCCTGCGACGGCTGCTCCTCAGTGATCAGCCCGGCCGCGCACCTCGTGGACCTGCTGCGCTTCCTCGATCCCGGCGAGGCGGAGTGGACCCGCTTCCTCGACGCCTGGAAGGCCCGCCGCGGCGAGGACTACGAAGACAAGTTCCTCCAGCCCTTCGAGACGCTGATGCGGCGCAGGCCCGACATCGCCCACTTGCCGCTGACCTGCGAGAACACCGAGACGGCGCTTCCCTACATCGACCTCGCCAACGGCGTGCTGGAGTGGTCGGTCGCCAGGGGCAAGGTCGAGCCGGAGGCGTTCTTCGACGTGGGGGAGGCCCACTCCGAGGATCTCGTCGCCGAGCCCCATCGGACCAACCCGGACGCCTATGCGAAGCTCGCGGCTGCGGTGTTCCCGGCGCCGCTGCCCTTCGACCTCCCCCTCGAGACGGCCCGCGCCTTCTTCGCCGGGGCGGGCACGACGCTCGCCGACGCGCTTTCGACGATGCGCGCGGGCGACGAGCTGGACGACCCCGCTGCGGCCTACGGGCTCCGGGCCGTGGCCTCCGAGCGGCTCGGGATCGGACCGCTCGAGGCGGACCTGCTGACCGACCAGGCGGGCCTCGACGACTGGTTCCGCCTTTACGGCTTCGGCACTGAGGCGGAGGCGCTCAAGGCGCTCGCCTCCGCGCAGGAGCTCTCGCAGCGCCTCGCCGTGACCTACGAGGAGCTTGCGGCGATCTGCCGGACGTGGTTCGTCAATCCCGCCGTCGAGGCGCTTGCCCCTCTGCCGCGCATCGGCGTCGCCCCCGCCACTCTCGCGGCCCATCTCGGCCTGTTCGGGATGCCGGGGCTCTCGGCGGAGCAGGTCGAAGCCGTAGAGGGGCGCCTGAAGGCGTTCTCCGGCAAGCAGGCGATCCGCGGCTTCGACGCGGCGGCCTGGGCGAACTCGGCGTCCACGCGGGGCAAGCTGGCCGGGATGCTCGCCCTGACGGGGGCAGCTTCCTCCGACTTTTCGAAGACCAGCCTCGCCTTCCTCGACGGGCGGAAGGCCGACGGCTTCGTCTACGCGCGCCTATCCGTCTTCTTGCGGCTCTGGCGGCGCCTTGGATGGACCGTGGACGAGACTGACCGCGCGCTCCGTGTCCTTATCCCGGCGGGGCTGCGCCCCGTCTCTGCCGCTCTCGGCGTGCCCGCGGTCGAGAAGGGGACGCTCGGTGCCGCGCTCCGCGCCGCCATCCTGCACATCTCGCACATGCGGGAGGCGGCGGGATCGCTCAGCCTCGGCCGCGGCGACGGCAACGGCGCGCTCCTCGTGCTCTGGGCCAACATGGACACGCGGGGACCGGGCTCGCCCTACGCGCGCATGTTTCTCCGCCCCGGCGACGAAGGAGCCGATCAGGCCTTCGACCACCCGCTCGGACAGTACCTGGCCTTCACACCGCCCGGCGCCGCAGCCTCGCAGCCCTTCGCCTGGGACCCGACGAAGCTCGAGGACATCGCAGGTGGCAACGTGCCGCTGCGGGCCCACTTGGCCGCTGTGCTCGGGGCGTTCCGCCTCTCCGCCACCGAGGTGGAGGCGGTCCTGCTCGACGCGTTCGGTGACCCGGCTGGAGGCGGAAGCGCCACAGATGCCGCCGCACTCAATCTTGCAACGCTGTCGGCGCTGCACCGCCATGCGGTGCTCGCGCGGGGCTTGCGCATCCCCGTCGCCTCACTACTCGCTCTCAAGGGCCTGACGGGCATCGATCCCTTCGCGCCGCTGCCTGACGACGCACCGGCGAAGGCCGCGGAGGACCGACCGCTCGACGCGCTGCGCTTCATCCGCGTCACCGGGAGGCTCCGCGAGGCTGGGATCAGGGTGGAGGAGCTCGACTGGCTTCTGCGGCACCGCTTCGACCCTGCGGGAGCCAAGCGACCAGACCCGCGCGCCGGAGTGAACCTCATGCGGGGCCTCGGCGGCTCCATCGCGCGGGTCCGGGCCGAGCACGCCGCCCCAGCCGATGCGCTCGCCTTCACGGATGAGCGCATTGCCACCGAGCTGTCGCTCGCGGTGCCAGCCGCGGCCGCCGACGCCTTCATGGCATCCTGGACGGGGTCCGCGCAGACGCAGGTCGACCTGCCAGGCGTCGCCGCGGTCGACGCGCTCGACCCGGCGCCCTTCAAGGACGAGCGGGCGATCGCTGCGGTCGCCTACCTCGGCGGCAGCGGCACGCAGCGGCTCGTACACCGCGGCTTCGCGACGGCCTCCGAGGTCGCGCGGCTGAAGGCGCTCGCGCCGGGCAATGCGACCCTGGAGAGGTCGCTGGACGCGGTCGCCGAGCGGCAGGCGAAGGCGTTTGCGTCCGACTTCGGCGCCTTCCTGGAGGCGGCGGACGCCGAGGCGCTCTTCGCGCCGCTCCCCGCGGGAGCCGACGAGGAGGCGCACGAGCGGGCCAGGCGTGGGCTGCTCGCCCGTCGCCTCCTGCCGTTCCTGCGTCGGCGGCTCGCCCGGGTGCAGGCGGTCGAGGCAATGGCGGCTGCGACCGGCGCCGATCCCGCACTAGTCGAGGCGCTGCTCACCGATGCCAGGCTGCTCTCCGCCGACGGTGGCGGCACGCTCGCGGAGGCGCTGGAGGCCGCGGCGGAGCGCGGGCTGGATGCCGTCTTCTCGCCGAACACCGACGGCAGCGCGCCAAGCGCTCCGGTGAGGCTCGCCACCGGCGACACCTCCGTGCGCGACGCGGACGGCGCGCCTCTGCGTCCGCCGGGCACGAACGCCATCAGGCTCGACGGGTGGGTGGAGACGACGGCGGGCGGCGCCCACCGCTTCACCGTGCACACGGCCAAGGCGGGAACGCGGGTGCGGCTCTGGGTCGGCGAAAGGAGCGACGCGGCGCTCGAGGCGACGGCCGACCGCGACGGGTGGTCGGCCACGAGCGTTCCCGTCGACCTGAAGCCGGGCCAGCCCGTCCGCTTCACGCTCAAGGCATTCGACGCGGCGGACGGCGACATCTCGATCACGGTCACCGGGGACGCGCTGCCGACGGGCGGCCTCGATGCGCTGACGCTCTACCCGGCGGGCGGTGCGGTGCGGGTCGCGCGCGCCGCCGAGAGGCTCGCGAAGGCGCTCGCCATCGTGCGCCTCTTCGATCTATCCGACGCCGAGCTGGCCGGGGTCGCCGCCCATCCTGCGGACTTTGGCGGCTTCACCATCGGCGCTCTGCCGCTCGACGAGGCGGAGGGCCAGGCCGCCGACGCGCCCGTCCTATTCCGCGGCATCCTCTCGCTCCTTGACCTCCGGCAGCTCCGCGCCGAGATGGCTGGTGGCGGGACCGGGATGGCAGAGCTGCTCGCCCTCGCGCACCGCACCTTCGTGGCTGGCACAGACGGTGACGAGGCCAAGCGGACCGCCCTGGCCGATCTCTCCACCCGCCTCGCCGAGCTTGCCCGGCGCAGGCCCGAGGACATCGCCGCCGCCGTGGGACGGCTCGGGAACGGCGCGTCGGCCAACGCGGGCGCGGCCGGGCTCGAGGTCCACGTCGGCCTCTTCGCTGAACCGTCGCGCCTGCGGCGGCTTTGGGAGATGCTCAGGCTCGCCTCCGCGATGCGCCTTCGCGTGGCTGAGCTTGCGGCTTGGACGGTGCCGAGCCCGGACATGCGCGCCGCCACGGGGCTGCGGGATGCCGTGCGGGCGGGCTTCGACGCGGCCGCCTGGCGCGCCGCCGCCAAGCCCATCTTCGACGGCCTCCGCCAGCGGCGGCGCGACGCGCTCGTGGCCTACCTGATGCAGCGCGACGGATACGACCAGCGGGAGCGCCTGTTCGAGCAGTATCTGATGGACCCCGGCATGGAGCCAGTCGTCGTCACCTCGCCGCTCCAGTTCGCCGTCGCCGCCGTGCAGACCTTCGTACAGCGCTGCCTGCTCAACCTCGAGCGCGAGGTGCCGCCGCAGGCCATCGATGCCGAACGCTGGGAGAAGATCCGGCGCTATCCCGTCTGGGCAGGCTCGCGCCTCATCTTCCTGCACCCCGCGCAGCTCCTCGATCCGTCGCTCCGCGATGACAAGACGCACCTGTTCCGTGAGCTCGAGGGAACCCTGCTCCAGGGCGACGTCACCGAGGAGCGCGCGGAGGCCGCTTTCATGGCCTACCTTCAGGGTCTCGAGGAGATCGCCCACTTGCAGCCCGTCTCGCTCTGGACGGAGACGGACCCGCTCGACGCCGGGAGGTCGGAGCTGCATGTCCTCGCCCGGACGGCGCGCGCGCCCCGCAAGCATTTTTACAGGACCGCCCGGAACGCCGCCTGGCGTCCCTGGACTCCTGTGGACATTGAGATCGAGGGCCAGCTCTCCTGTGCCATGCCCTGGCGAGGCCGGGTCTTCGTCTTCTGGGTCACCTTCACCGAGCGCGCGCAGCGCGCGGACAGCGGCACCATCGAGGCTGCGGCCAAGAAGACTCCGGGGCAAATGGTGCAGCGCGCCTTCACGACCCGACTGAACTGGGCCGAACTCCTGGACGGCGCATGGACGGGCCCGTTCGGCGCGGACGCCGGGAACTTCACCTTCGGCGGGGCCGACTGGAGCCCCGATAGCTACTCGCTCCGGGCCTCGAAGGAGTTCGACTCATCGGGACGCGAGCGGGCCGTGGTCCTGACCGTCGGAGGATCGGCGATCCGGCTGGCCAGCACGAGTGCGCCACCCACGACCGTGCGCGGCATGGGCGCGGGCGGACAGCCCTACGACGTGGTGGGGGGAACGGGCGCCGACCTCCTCGGATCAGGCGACCTGACGGTCAAGTTCGTCAGCGAGCTGCCCTTGGGCAAGGGAGAGCCGAAGGAGACGACGGAGACGATCCTCGGGACTGGGGGCGGCCACAGGCTCGTCGTGAGCAATCCGGCACTTGGCGGCAACAGCGAGTTCGCGCGGCTCGTCGCGCCCTTCTTCTACGAGGACGCGGAGAACTTGCTCTTCGCCGCGCCCACCCTGACCGTCGAGACGATCGAGCAGTACGCCGAGTGGGTGCCACCGCCCATCGATTGGAAGGACATGGTGAAGATCCCGAAGTACTGGGACGACATCCCCGTCATTCCCCAGGTTCCGCTGCCGCGGCCGAAGGTCCCGATAGACCCCGGGGACCCGATCCCCTGGCTCGGCGAGGGCGGCAAGCCGTGGATCGTGCCGAAACCGGGATCCGGTATCCCGTTCCCGAGGTTCGGCGGCGGTCCGCTGGCCGATCCGCTCGGACCGCGTGTCCCCGCGCCGGACGTGCGCCGCGACTGGCTGACCATGCCCGGAACCATCGTCACCTTCGATGAGCGCGTCGTCGGGCGCGGCGGCGCGCTCGACCTCGTGCGCCTCAAGGACGAAGGCGGCGGCGAAGGGCTCGTCGCCGTCAAGCCGTCCGTCGGCGCGATGCTGGAGGCGGTGGGCGGCAACGAGATGATCCGGGATCTAGGGGGCGTCGGCGGAGCGGTCGCGATCCAGCCGGAGGCCACGCCGGTGGATACCGGGGTCCTGATGAAGCCCGACGGGTCCGGCGACGCATTTGGCGTGATCCGCGACGAGGGCGGTTTCATGCGGCCTGGCCGCGTGATCGGGCGCGGCGGGCTGGACCTGTCCGACATCCGCCACATCAATCGGGGAGACCTCCTCGGAAGAGGCGGAGGCGGTCTCGACGGCATCCGGCGCGGCATCGGCATGCGCCTCGGCGGCGGCGGTTGAGGGGAGGGCGAGATGGCAAACCCACTGAACGCGACGTTCCACAACAACAAGGACCATCTCGATTGGTTCATCGACGACGCCACGAGGCGGATCGCGAAGGAGCGCCTGCCCGACATCGCCATCCCGCTGCCGCTCACGCCCGGGCCGACGCTGACGGAGCGGCGCTCGCTCTCCTACGCTTTCAGCACCCACTACCACCCCTTCGTCACGGCGCTGATAGAGCGCTTGGCCGAGGGGTCGATCGCGGGGCTGCAGTCCGCCAACGTCGAGGACGCCCCGGGCAACGCGAAGCTCTCTGACGGCTCGCCGCGGCCGTTGCTCCATGAGGAGTTCTTCTCGGCCTACGTGCCCTCCGCCCTGGTGTCGGCGCCGCATCCCGTGCGCCGCCTTGAGTTCGGCCAGGGCAGCGCCTACGGCGTCTACAACGACGAGCTGTTCCTGCACGTCCACCTCGCCGTTGCGGCGCACTGCACCGCGGAGGGGCGGTTCGCGCTCGCTCAGCACTGGCTCCACAACATCTTCGACCCGACCGACCGCAGCGACGCCCCGGCTCCGGCGCGCTTCTGGAAGTTCAGGCCCTTCCGCGAGGCCCACGCGACCAGCGCCGAGCGCCTGATGACAAACCTGGCGACCGGGGCCGACCCGGCGCTCCGGGACACGACGGTAGCCGCTATCGAGGCGTGGGAGCGCGAGCCGTTCAATCCGCACCTCGTCGCCCGCTTCCGGCCCGACGCGTACATGGTCAAGACGGTCTGTCTCTACCTCGACAATCTCATCGAGTGGTCGCGGTCCTACCGGCGCCAGGAGACGCGGGAGGCAGACAACGAGGCCATGGGCCTCCTCGTGCTCGCCTCCCTCATCCTCGGGAGGCGCCCGCAGCGGGTTCCGTCCCGCGGGCGCGTCGCGCCGCAGAGCTACATGCAGCTCCGCGCCTCGCTCGATGCATTCGGCAACGCGCTCCGCGATATCGAGGCCGACGTCGTGTTCAACCTCACGCCCGCCCCGGGGCCGGGCGTCGGAGCCGGGACCCGAGGGGCTGCGTCCATCGAGTCGATCGGGCAGACCCTCTACTTCTGCGTTCCGCGCGACAACAAGCTGCTCGGCTACTGGGACACCGTCGCCGACGAGCTGTTCAAGATCAGGAACAGTCTCAACCTGCAGGGCGTGTTCCGGCAGCTTCCGCTCTTCGAGCCGCCGATCGACCCGGCGCTCCTCGCCCGCGCAGCCGCGAGCGGCCTCGACATCTCGGCCGTACTGGCCGGGCTGAATCAGCCGCTGCCGACGCAGCGCTTCCTTCCTCTGGTCCAGCGCGCCGCCGAGGTCTGCCGCGAGGTGCAGTCGCTCGGCGCGGCCCTGCTCTCCGCGATGGAGAAGGAGGACGGGGAGGCGCTTCAGATCCTCCGCGCGCGGCACGAGCGGTCCGTCCTCGAGCTCGCGGAGCAGAATCGCTACGCGGCCGTGCAGGAGGCGGCGAAGTCGCGCGAGGCCATCGAGAGAACGCTCGCCGCCGCGGCTGCGCGCTGGACCCACTTCAACCGGCTGCTCGGCAAGGAGTCTGCGGCGCCGCCGGGCCTCGACGCGCTCGACCTCGACGCGCTCGCCGCGCTCCGCCTGCGTGCGGCTGAGCCTGACATGGCGGGGGCCGAGGTCGAGTACGACATGGCGGAAGGGCTCTCTGGTGACCTGCAGGGGAGGGCGCTAAACCCGCAGGAGAAGGCCGAGATGGACCTCCTCGCGAATGCTCAAGGACTGAAGGACGCGGCCGGGGCGGCCTCGCTCTTCGCCGGACCCCTCGGCGCAATCCCCGAAATTGGGATATGGGCTGCGCCGCTCGGCGCGGGCGGCTCCGTCAGCATCAACGGCGAGCAGCTCTCGTCGGTAGCGAGGTTCGCTGCGCAGGCCCTCGGGAACGTGGCGGACATGATGGTCTACCAAGCGGGAAGGGCGGCCAAGATCGGCGGGTTTGTCCGCCGCGAGCAGGAGTGGACCTTCCAGGCGAACCAAGCGGCGTTCGAGATCAACGGCATCCTCCGCCAGCTCCGCGCGGCCCAGATCCGTGAGGCGATGGCGGCGCGCGAGCTCGAGGTCCACCGCAAGCAGATGGAGAACGCCAAGGCGGTCGAGGAATTCCTTGCGGACGAGCGCAAGGGAAAGACGACCCGCAAATCCCTTTATGCCTGGATGCGCAAGGAGACGCGGGGCCTACACGGTAAGGCGTTCCAGCTCGCCCTCGACGTCGCCCGCAAAGCGGAGCGGGCCTTCCGGCACGAGCTCGGGGACCGCTCGGCGCGCCTCATCGACGGTGGCTACGCGTCGGGCCGCGAAGGGCTGCTCGCGGGAGAGAGGCTCCTTCTTGACGTCCGTCGCATGGAGAGCGCCTATCATGACGCGAACCGGCGCGAGTTGGAGATGGTCCGCCACGTCAGCTTCCAGCAGCTGGACCCGCTGGCGCTCGTCGCGCTCCGGACAGCCGGGGCCTGCACCGTCCGCATCCCGGAGGAGTTCTTCGACCTCGACGCGCCCGGCCAGTATTTCCGCCGCATCCGCTCGGTTGCCGTCACCATCCCCTGCGTGATCGGCCCCTACGCCTCGGTTCGGTGCCGCCTCACCCTCGTCCGCAGCTCCATAAGGATCAGCCCGAACCTGCTCGACGGCGCCTACGAGCGGGATGGCGAGGCGGATGGCCGCTTCGACGATCACATGGGCAGCCTTGAGACGGTGGTGACGAGCACGGCGCAGAACGACCCCGGCGTCTTCGAGGCGGGGCCGCGGGACGAGCGGCTGATGCCTTTCGAGGGGTCGGGTGCGGTCAGCGAGTGGCGCATCGAGCTGCCGCGTCGCTTCCAATCCTTCGACTACGGAACGATCTCCGACCTCATCCTGCACATGCAGATCACCGCACGGCAGGCGGGCGGGCTTCTTCAGGTGAAGGCCGGGGACTCCATCGCGCGTCGGTTGAAGGAGGGCACGATGGCGGGCTGCGTGCGGCTCTTCTCGCTCCGCCACGACTTCCCGACGGAGTGGGCCCGCTTTAAGGCGGCGAAGCCTGCCAATCCCGGCGAGTTCGTCGGCATGGCGGTCGAGCTCACGGAGGGGCACTATCCCTTCTGGACCCGCGGCCAGATTGCGGAGGTTGTTTCAACGAAGCTGCTGGTGGCCGTCGAACCGGCCTTTGGCGCCGCAGCGCTCGAAGTTGCGGGCAAAGTAGCGCCTGCGGAGGGGGAGAAGGATACGCTAGCGAAGGACGCGGAGACGGGATTGCTCTCCGGAGATTTCAGCAAGGGGTCACCAAGTGCAGGCGGCGCCGGTTGGAAGCCTATTGGGGCAGTGCCGATCTTCTTTGCAAGCAACGCCATCTCGGACGCTTGGCTCGCCCTGGAGTGGCGCGCGATCTGATACCTGCGGTCGGTCCTCGTCGGGTCGTGTCCCCGGTAGTGGTGTAGGAGCGACGGTGTGAATCAGCACCCAATCGCGACCCCACCCCGGAGCGCCTTTAATATGCTGATTTCATTGAGCTAAACTGGTTCGGAGTGGGGTCCCCATCGGCGCCGATCGGGACCCCGGTCACCGGCCTTTTTCCCGTTTCCAAACAGCAGTTGCGTCCGATTTGGGGTGGGGTCCCGATTGAGTGCTGATCCACATTCATCGCCCTCAGTTGCTCAGCAGGTCAGTTTTCGCTCGAACCTTCCGACTTCTTCTCGACGACGAGGTCCAGAAATTTCTTCGAGATTCCGAGGATCTCGGCTGACTTGCTAAGGACGCGCGTGGTGGTCTGCATCTGCTTGGCCTGCCTACTCATCTGATCGCCCAACGCTGCAAGCCGGTTGACCGCGGCGAGCACAGACGCCAGGGCCAAGACTTGGTTGGTCGCCCAGCTCCGGACGGCGGCTCTCTCGCTGAGCAGCTCTGTCTGACGGGCGATCAGGCGGCCCTGGTAGTCATCGACCTGCGTATAGGCGGCGATTTCCTGGTTGACGCGCGCGAAGGCGACGTCGAGACCTTCCAACTGCTGGTCACGGGCCGCGCGGACCCGGTCGATATCATCCGCCATGGACCTACCTCCGTCGTGCAGCCGCCGATGCCGTGTCGAACTTGTCGATGGCTTTCCGCAACTTGTCGATCTCGCTACCAAGATCCTCAATCGACTTCGACATGGCTTCGAACTGGCCGTCGTTGTTCCAAACGGCCAGCACAAGCTTGTCGTGTGCGTCCGCCATGGCCTTCCCGAGCGCCTGCGGGCCAATGCTCCGCACCGCGTTGAAGGTCGCCGTGCGTTCGAGCAGCCCGTCGATGAGATCGCCATAGACAGCGTCTGTTGTGATGCGAGCGCTCCTCTGGCCATTCACCCGGGCGAGGTCCAGCGCCAGCGTAGCATTGAGCATGTCGAGCCGGTTGCCGCGCTGCTCCTCGAACATCACGCCGACGACCCGGGACAGCATGCGGACCGGCTCGCAAGCAAGGACGATCGAGTTCCGCAGCGTCTGGTAGCGTCGCCTATCGAGTTCCGCGCCAACCACCCAAGCCGCGACATTGCCCCCGGCCACGACCGCAGGCCCAATGAGCGCCGCAGGCGCCGCCGCGATCCCTGTCAGGCCCGCGACGACACCCGTTAACGCCCCCAGACTGGTCGTTAGCTTTGCGGACGCCGCGTTGAACTCTTCGCGGTCCTTCGCCCGGGTGATTGCCGACAGGCCAGCCGAGTAGGCTGCAAGCGCCGAGATCACCTGCTGGCGCTGAAGTTCGGTCAGCTCCGAATTGGCCACGGGTGATGGCACGTGCGCGCGCCCCGCTGTGTCACGGACCACCGCGCAGGCATCCGGGAGCGCTGGCGTGACCGCCGGCGTTGCAGGAAGCGACGGCTGGGCGCCCGCTGCAGCGCGCCGGGCCAGGCCACTAGGCCCTTCGGCAACGATCTTGCACTCGGTAGTTTGGGTGCACCCTTCTAGGACGAGCCGTGGCCGTCGCTGAAGCCAAATTATTCGGTCGCGCTCGCGGGTGTCGGTGGCACGCCGTTCCTCGCCGGTCTGGAACCCGGACTTGACCGCCTTGAATGCCTCATCGATCGACCCCGTAGCATCGGTGTAGGCGTAAGGCGAGCACGCTGCGACGCCAAGCAAGAGCAGTGCCGCGAGTGTAGGGTACTGAGCCGCCATGTATCGTTCCCCCGTCCTTGACAGCAGTAAGCGAGGTGGCGCCAAAGGGATAAAAATGGCAATATCAGAATAATTCCATATTCAGCTCTGTGGCGCAACCCTCGTGGTGTGCCGCAGCAGCGCATAAGCGCTGGATGACACGTGGGCGCACGACGCTCGGGAGTTGGTGCACCGGCCAGCAGTGGTACCACCAGAGGTCGTAGGGCTTCATCGCCCTTAGCTCTTCGGCCGTTCGGGAGCAGACGAACAGCGCGTAGGTGCAAAAGGTCCGCCGCAGCGCTTGGCTGAGTACCTCTAGGACCTCGCGCACATGGCATTGGAAAGGACTGCGGTCGGCTTCGTGCTGCCCGTAAGGCTCATCACCACCCGCCCGGAGACACGCATCTCGACCCGCTTGGGAAGAGCACTCCTACGACCGTCGTATGGCCGGGCGACCAGGGCCGATCGTGCAGCCGGTGCTGGTGGCCGATCGCGGCCAGGCGGCGTTCCAGGGCGGCGCGGCTGTAGCCGGGCGCGCAGGCGGCCAGGTAGGCGGCGACAGCCGTCGGCTCGGCCGGCAGTGGGTGACAGCCGGCGACGCGGCACCAGGCGGTGAAGGCGGCCCAGTCGGTGGCATAGGCGCGCAGGGTTTCCGGCGCCAACGCCTGGCGGGCATAGGCCTTGGCGGCCGCCAGGGCGTCCGACGCTATCCGGGTTGGCGGCACCGGCGGGGCCATAGGCACGGTTGCGATCGCGCTGTCGGCGGCCGCGGCCATGCCCCCTGCCCTTCTGCAAGTCCTTGGAGTCTGGCGCTTTCGGTCAATTGGGGCAAGCCTCTCATCACACGCGGTAAGGGGGCTTTATCGCGGGTGAGGCATAAGCTCTGCCTACCGGATCATCCCCCGACACCGGGAAAATCAACCGCGGCGCGTTGCAGCGGCCTTGGCGGCTGCCGCCTTCAGCCCGGCAGGACCCAAGGTCAGGTTGCGTTTGAGGCTGGCTATCCGGCGCCGCTGTCGCACTAAGGCTTTCCCCCGCAGAACCGAGGCAATGCTCTCGGCCGCAGCAGTGCGCTCACGCTGCCCGGCCGACCACGCGTCGGCCAGATCCGCCATTTGCTCCCTTGATGAGGCCACAAGGACCTCTGCCGTCTGCGCGCCTTGAAAGACAATTTTGTCGCTTTGCTCCACCGCGGCGCGCGCGAAGGTCAGGTATAGTTCCTCGCCCCATTGTCCCATACCAAAGTTGACGGCGATGCACACCAGCCGGACGTTGCCGGCGGTGTAGCCACCTCGCGACGAAATCCGATCAAGGCTGGGGGCGAACGGGTGCTTCACCAACACGCCCTCGAAGCGCGTCAGGGAAAAGGGCAGCCCCGAGATCGCGCAATGCCCATCCTGACGCCGGAACAGAGCGAAGGACAACCCGTATAGAAGCAAGCGTTGAAGTAGACATGGACTCTTGTGGGACCGCGGGCCTGGACTCTTGTAGGAACTCAGAGTTTTGGCAGGCTTCTGCCGCTCACAAGCGACAGGCGGGTGGCCTTGCCTGCCACCGGCGGCGGGCTCGGCTTCAAGATCACACCACGTTCATCCTCTTCCACCTTCGCCGCCGGATAGACAGCGGTTGCTAGGGCTAGAAGCTCGCGCATTTGCCTCCGGAAGTGATCTAGCCGGGCATAGGTTTGCCCGAACTGGGTGTGCAGCGCCCGCCAGGACACGGGAGTCGGCTCCTTAAGCACGTGCAGCCGGTAGGCCAGCCAGCAATACACATCAAGGGCCATCGAGTTGTTCGCCAGCTGCCGGACGGCGGATTCCTCAATCGGCACCGGATGACGCTTCAGCTGGTCGAAGAACATCTGTGATAGCGTAGCCGTCTCTAGGAAAAGCGAACCCTGACGGCCTTCCCCGTCATCTACGAACATTGCGGTGTCGAGTAGCGACTGGTTCACCAGCCCCGCGCGGCCGCCCTGAACGATCTGAAAAGACATGCGACAGCGAGAAATCCGCTCCGCCTGGTCTCGAACGTCGCGCATCGACTTGCCGCCGATCGGGATGCCGAGGCGCCGCAGCCAAGCGTGTAGAGACTTGCCGAGCTCGATCTCGCGCGAACCGGTCCGCAGCGCCTCCGACTGCAGATAAAGCAGAATCAACCGGGCCCGGGAGCCATATGGGACGCCAACATGGACCGGCGGACCCTCCTCAACCACCCGGACGCCCGGCTGAACAACGAGCGTCACCCTGTCGTTTTTAACCTGCCAGATCTCGTCGTCCTGCAATCGCTTATGCGGCAGCGCGGCTTGGGCCCATCCGGAGTAGAGAAACCCAATCTCGGATTCCTCGGAGGCCAGGTAGGCTGCCGCAGTATCAACGATCTTGCGGCTAATGTCCTGTTTCAGGGCCTCTTCGCGGCCCAGTGCCAGGAGCAGTTGATGTACGGTAGCCATCCTTGCTCCTGTTCCTCTGAGCATGCTTGCTTTTTGCCAGTTCCTAGGCGGCGTGTCGTGCTGGACTCCTGTGGGATTAGCGATAGGGTATTAGAACCTTATCTAGTATAGACCACAAGAGTCCAGTGGGTAACTCTCCAACTCCTTGATTTTTCGAAGACCCACTTTCAAAGACTCCCATAGGAGTCCAGTTAGCCCCCCATGAAAGTCCAGCTCGCACTGCGGATAACTTTGGCCGGGCACCCCGTAATATTCCTACAGGAGTTCAGTCGGCTCCCCGCAGCACCTTTGCGACTCGGGGAGGATAGCGTGGTGGACCGCGCGGCTTTTGCCTAGCATCGCACCGCGCGACCTTGTGCCGCCGCGGGCGGGCTTGCAGGTCCGCCTGATCACTCTCCGTCAACTCGATCAGAACTGCCTTCGGTGCGGGAATCGCCATCAGCCCACGCCGCTGCCAACGCAGCAGCGAATCAGGCCATGGCTGAGCTGACTAGGTTTTTCTCGGCCAGGACACCAGCTAGGAACCGACAGCTTATGCCAGCGGCATTCCTTACGTAAGCAAGCGCGCCCTTACCTCCGCACGCCCGCAATTTCATCCTCACGTTCTTCATCGCTTAGGCGGAAGAAGCGATCCAGTGCGGCCACGATGACCTCCTGGTTGGTCACGCGTCGGGACAGGCCCCACGTCTTCATCCGCTCGTAACGCCGCTCGTCGAGCCTAACGGTGACGGCAATCGTGGCCTGCACACGTGATGAGAGACGGCCGGGGACTGGGTCCGGCGCTTGGACGGCCGCCGCAGCCGCCGGACGAGTGGGAGGGGCTGGGGCTGGCGGTGGTGGCGGAGCAACCTCTTCAAGAGATGTGACAGCGGGCAGCGCCTCACCCTTCTTCGGAATAACCGGCATGGTCAGGGTGGCGGGTGCCGACTTGCTCATGTGCGCGCTTCCTGCTTCGCAGACAAACGTGCTTGCTTACGTAAGCGAGTATGCACAGCACTCCACAGTTCCGCAATCTCGGCGGCGGAGCGGCTGGAGGGATCGAGCTCACCGGCCACGCGCCCGTCGGTCATAGCAGCCGCATAGTCGGTCCGCTGGTGGACAATCCCCGCGACGGGACCATGCTGAGAAAGCGCCATCATGGCCTGGGTGCTGATCCGGGTGCGTGGCGTGACGGCGTTTAGGACAAACATCAGCGGCTTTTGCTCCGCCTCCACCATGTCTACCGTTGTCGCCAAGGTGCCAAGGTCGAGCGGGGAGGGACGGGACGGAATCAGCGCCAAGTCGGTATGCTTCAAGACCGCGCGGGTGAAACCGACATCCGCACCCGGCGTATCAATGATCACCACCTTGTATCCTGCTGAGCGGAGCGCTTCGAGTTGGTCGGGCAAGCCCTTGATCGTCGTTTGAATGAACGCAGGCGTCTCTGCTTGGCGAAGGTTCCACCAGCGCGCAAGGCTCGCTTGGGGATCGGTATCGATGATGGCGGCCGGCCCTTGCCCTTGCCGTTCGGCCTCCACGGCGAGGTGGGCGGCCATGGATGTTTTGCCTCCCCCGCCTTTTGTTGAACATAGACAAATGGTTAACACGATTCGCGTCCTCCCTTGCAGCCATCTTTGCTTACGTAAGCACGTCGGGCCGCAATGACGCAATGTAGTGCATCAATAGGCCCATCCAGGTGAAGGCACAGCAGCTTCTCGTCAGTGCAGAGCTCGGATCCGCGGTTCGTGTCCCCGAGGAAGACGCTGAAGGCGGGCCCAGCAGCGTTGATGGCCTGCCCAAGCTGGACGACTCGGGCCTCCTCGGCCGAGCAGTGGTCCAGCGCTTCCGGCTGGCAATAAGGCATATCGCCGAAGGCCACGAAACGCACCGGCTGCGCCACAGTGGGCGCGGTCCAGGCGAGCAGACCGGCAGGCAGCACGGCCGGCGTGACGAGGAGAGGCACCGCTGAAGTGGGATTCACAAGCGGACTCAATATGATACGATAACATCGTGCCTATTCGCCAGGAGCTACGCCCGCTCTATCCGAAGCACTGGCGTGCCTTGAGTGCGCTGGTTCGCTTCGAGCGCGCCAAGGGTCGCTGCCAGCGCTGTGGCCGTCCTCACCAGCGGCAGCTTCGCGTCCTGCCAGACGGCCGCTGGTATGACGAGCGCACCAGCATGTGGCGTGACGGGCACAACCGCCCCGCAAAGTGGCCTGACCTGATTGAGGTAGTCAGCTGCCGGACCACCCGCGTGGTGCTGGCTGCGGCTCATCTGAACCATAGCCCGGCGGACAATCGCCTGCGTAACCTGCGCGCCCTGTGCCAGCGATGTCACCTGCAGCACGACCGCGCCTATCATCAGGTGCAGCGTCGCAGGACGCTTCGCCGACGATGGGCTATCGGAGACCTTTTTCTCGGACTGTATGGGTAGGGCAGGGCGAGGGACCCAAAACCGGGTGCAGGTATGTCGCACACTGGGTGTTATGGAAAGCCGGAGCGCTTGCAAGACACGGTCGACCCAGGCAAAGCAAGTGCCTTGCGACCCGAGCTTATCCAGGCAACCAGTGAACGACAAAAACCCCCGCCAGGCGAACCTGACGGGGGTTATCGTTATGCGAGGTCGAGAGCAGCCTCTGGCTGCCATGTGGCAATGACGACGCCCTTGATGAGGACAAGCTCATCGGCGCCGCTGCCATATGCCAACCCTGGCTCCCGAAGGGGCCAGGGCACTGCAACCGGGATCTGGTGTTCGGGGTGGCTGGAGCGTGGCCACAGCCACGCTTTTCCTCCGTCGATTACCAACTCCCGCAGGGTCAGCTCGTGCCGTCCTACCCGCTCTCGATGGACAAGAATCCGGCAGCCGCTATGCACCAGCGGGAGCAGCTCGGGCAGCGGCAGACAGATCGCAACCGTGCCCCACGAATAGAGGCGCTCTGCTCCTGCTCCCTTGATGCGCACCGCAAAGGCTGCAGGACCGGGAGACGGCAGATCGGTCGGCATGGGCACCGAGGCCCATCTGGTAGGCGGCAGCTTGGCACTCTGGCGCCAGACTCCTGCCTCGGCCTCATAGATAAGAATCGGCCAGCCCGTGCCCGGCGCAGCCCACGGGCTGGCCGAGCGGTAAGCGGCATCTGGCGGCAACTGGGCCGTCAGTTCTTCCGGGGAAACTCCCGGGAGAACCGCCAGGATCTTGTCCACAGTTTCCTGCGACAGCGACCCGGAGCGGCCGTTGAGGAAGTTGAAGAAGGCGTTGGCATTGGTCAGCCCGGCTCGCCGGGCCAATTCCGTCGGGCTGAGGTCCAGGCGCTCCAGGACAGCCTTGAAGGCGTCCCGGCGGGCCTGGGCCCGGGTCTGGTTGCCGACGCGTGATCCCCGCAGCTGCCGCAAGGCAGCTTGAGGCGCCAGATCCTCGGGGGATCCGGATGGGTCTTCATTGGACATGGGTTTCTCATGGAAAGCCCCTGCTCCAGCTCTTCCTGGACACGGACAAGCCGTGCTGCAGATGGCGAAATGCACGTGCTTTGGCGCAAGCATGGAGTGCTTGGGCTGAAGACATCGCGAAGGGGAGCAGAGGATAAAATATCTGCGTAGTATATATGATATCGAATTACAAAATTACAATATAACGAAAAGACAATGATAATTCTTGTGCCAAGTATCACATCAAGATGTGAGTGGAAGACCTACGCACCGACGCGACTATTTATACATGAAAAATCACATCCGAACAACTCTTATGCAGTGAAAACATGAATTTTTTGTCATGCCTTACCACGAAAGTTGCATCACTATCGTATGCAAAAAAATATAGCAAAATATACAACGCACAGAAATAAGGATCATATAATATAGGAATTGTATCGCGCCGCGCTTTATAAGCGCATGTGGCTACGATGTTATAGACATTTCTACCAATGTGCTTTTAATTTGCGGGTGTCTCGCCAGGAGGCCACCATGGCTCACAACAGACCAACTGCAGTGACTCCGCCAGTTCGCCAGCGACGGCATGCAAGGGCACCCCCAGTCGGGCGTAACGACAGCGACAACCCGCCAGATGAGGGGCAAGCAAGAGCTGCGGACGCCTCTGCCACCGTGAAGTTGCTGACGATCCGCCAGACCGCCAAGATTTTCGGCCGGGAGCCGCGCACCATCCGAAGCTGGATCGCCAGGGGGGTGTTCGACCCGGTCAGGGTGGGGCGGTCCGTGTTCATCCCCTGGTCGCAGATCGAAGCGCTGATCGCCTCGAATGGGACCTCCAAGTCCGCCAAAGAGCAATGACAGTGCCCAAAATCGCGTCGGCGCTGAGGCTTCCTCCGATGCCAAGAGACTCAAGTACCTATCGCAATATCCAATACCAGTACTATGCAGTCCTCCTCATTATACATTGACGTGCTCTTGGAATCGGCCGCAAATGACCGCAACCAGCCAACTCAATGGAGAATCGCCATGGATGGAACTTTCAACGCAATCAGAATCGCCCCGGAACCGGCGGACGAGCCCCGACCGCTTACCGTCGCCGACGCCCTCAGGGAGCTCCAGCACTGGACCGACCTGGTGCCAAGCCGTGCTGCCAAGATGCGCACCGCCCTCAACGTCGCCGCCCGCCTCCTTGCCCCAGGGCGAAACGCGGCGGCTGCCGCGTCGTCGGTGACGTTGGACGGCATCACGCTGAGGCCACTGGTCAGGGAGCCGGCCGCGAAGCTCGGCATGACCCAGGGGCGCATGTCCAGCATGGTCAGCGAGCTGCGCTACGTTCTCCGTCGGCTTGATCTCCATGAGCCCGATCTGCGGGGCCAACCTCTTTCGAATCCGGAGCTGCACGCGCTGCACGCGGTGCTGCCTCAGCACCGTGGTCTCGCGTTGATCGACTTCCTGCGGTTCATGGAAGTGTCGGGTTTGGCGCTCGACACAGTGGATGCCAACACCTTACAGGCCTATGAGGTACGGTGTGCGGAGCGCACGCTATGTGGGGATCCCGGGCAGCGGGCCCGGCAGGTGGCTGCGGCCTGGAATTGGGCGCGACAGCACGTGCCTGAGTGGCGGGGTGCAACAACGCTGTCCAGACCGAAGGCGGCCAGTCGCTATACGCTTCCGCTTAGCTCTCATCCTTCCTCCTTCCAGGAGGACGTCACGCGGTACCTCTCCTCCCTGGCGAATGGCGACGTGGAGCTGTTGTTCCTAGAGGACGCGCTCAAGGAGGACGGCACGGTTCTTCGCCGTCAGCTGCCTTTGAAGGCCGCCACCGTCAGAGGACGGTTGCAGCATATTCGGGCCGCGGCAACGGCTCACGTGGCAAACGGTGGTGCTCCCGAGGCGTTGCGATCATTGGAGGACCTGGTCAATCCGCCAGAGAGGGCACAGGCGATCATCCGATATCACCTCAAGCGACGCGGCGGAGGGCCGAACAGCCTGACCTTCAAGATCGCCGATGCACTGCGTCTGATCGCGCGGGACCATTGCCGCCTCCCTGCGGCGCATGTCGCCAAGATCAAGGTCTGGGCAAAGCGCGTCAAGCCTCCCAAGCAAACGGGGATGACGGAGAAGAACAGGACGCGACTCCGTGCGCTGATGGAACTCCGCACCCGGGCCATGCTCCTGAACTTTCCGGAGGAACTGATGCAACGAGCGGCGAAAGTGTCCAAGCCGCGGGAAGCGGCGCGGCTGGCAATGAACGCGGTGGGGATGGAGATCCTTCTGGTCTGCCCGTTGCGCCTGTCAAACCTGAGTGGTCTCAGGCTCGATCAGCACCTGCACCGGCCTGATCCACGCAAGCCGGTAATCACCCACATCCTCATCAGTGCAGGCGAGGTCAAGAACGAGGAACCAATCCAATGGCCGGTGCCACGCGAGAGCGCCAAGCTGATTGAACTCTACATCAAGAAATACCACCCGGCTCTTGCGCAGCCGGGGAATGTGCACTTGTTTCCCGGTGCTGGAATGGGACCGACAACAGCTATGGGAACTTGGCTGTCGAAAACGGTGACCAGGGAAATCGGTGTTGACTTCAACGTTCACCTGGGGCGGCACTTCGCCGCATGGAATTTCCTGCGCTCGAATCCGGGGCATTACGAGGTAATCCGGCGAGTATTAGGGCACAAGGACATGCGGACCACCATCACCTTCTACGTGGGCCTGGAAGCCGATGCATCCGCCCGCCACTTCGACGCCACTGTCCTGCGTGACCGCGCGGCGACTCGCCACATTGCCAGGCAGGCCTATCAATCAGGTCGGGGGGGTCGCTCGTTCGGGCCGGGAGCCCGTTCATGATGCACATATCCCGGCCACTGAAAGGCCTTCCGGTTTCCGCCTGGCCTGAGGTCGATCGGCGGCGTTGGCTGGCGGCTCAAGGAGCCGCTCCGCTTGTCGTCATGAAGATGGACACCGTCAATCGCATCGCTCTCGGTTACGGGTGTTGGCTCCAAGCCCTAAGCAATGCAGGGAAGCTGGATCAGGCTGCATTCCCGGCAGAACGAGCAACGCGCGCCCATGTCGCCACGTACATTGAGAACTTGCAATGTACAAGAATGACAAATAGCAGTATTCGTACCTATATTTGGCGACTAAAAATCGCCTTGGCGGTGTTGGAGCCGGAGAAGAACTTCTCGTGGATTATTTCTCCTCCATATCGCAGAATTAGAGGAAAGCCGAAAACGTCTCCGTATCTGCAGGATTTCCCGACCGCCGACCGCTTGTTGTGGGAGGCAGGAACCAGAGCCAGTCAAGGATCCACGCTGGCACAATACGGTGCGCAGTTGAGTTGCCACACCGTTCAGAGCGTTGGCTATTCATACAGGAATTGGCTCGAGTTCCTGCGACGAGAAGGCCTCTTTGCCGATGGCACCCAGCCAGGTGACCGGATAACTAAAAGTGCCCTTTGGCTTTACAAGCAGTCGCTTGCGGATGCCGGTTATTCCGCCAAAAGGGTTATCCAGTTGCTCAGTCATCTTCGAACGGCATGCCGCGTTATGCAGCTACCAGTTCCCCCATTGCTCCCGCCTGAGAGTAAGGCTCCACCTACATCGGGAAGAAACTTCAAAAGTTGGCCTACAATGGACTGTACTTTTTGGGCTGTAGGCACCACGTCGGGCGACCTTCTCGACGATCCATCATACGGAGCAAAGCTCGCTCTGGATACGCGCGAGTCTATCATCCGCTACTACGGCTACTGGTTAAAATTTCTCCAGTCGAACAACATTCTCGATCCAGAGGAGCTGCCGGCCAGCCGGGTAACCCCCCAACGTGTTCGCACATACCTGGACGGCTTCAGGTCACGAAGCCTTGCCAATGCGACCATTTTGAGTCGGCTGTATTGCTTACGATCCGCACTTCGGATTATGCAGCCGGATGCGGATATGGATTGGTTGACATCCCCTGGAGGCCGTTCGCTGTCATCGTTCTTTCCAACATCAATGAAGCCATTGACGTTCATCCACAGCAAGGTCCTGTACGACTGGGGTTGTGATCTAATGCGGGAGGCCCTTTCCTGCTCCAGGCCGCAACGCCGGCAGGTGCAGTACCGGGACGGACTGCTGATCGCCATCCTCGCGGCCCGAGCGCCCCGGCTGTCGTCGATCGCATGCCTCCGCCTGGGGAAACATGTCATCAGGCAACACGACGAGATCCGGATTGTATTTGAAAACGAAGACATGAAGAACAGGAAAGTCGTTGAGTACAGCGTGCCGCCGAGTCTGAAACCCGCGATTGAGCGATATCTGACGGTGGAGCGGAGGGAGATGATGGCAGATCAGGACCATGACCACTTGTGGGTAACGCGACATGGCAAGCCGCTACTGAAAGAGAGCATTGAGGGGGTTGTGCGCTCTCGCTCCAAGGCAAGCTTCGGCAGAGGATTCGGCCCACACTACTTTCGACATTCCATGGGCACGACCGGGCCGATGGAAGACCCGGCGCACCCGGGCGCCGCCGCAGCCGTCCTCAACATCACCGGGCGCGTTCTTGACAAACACTACAACAGGGCCCGAGAAGCGGAGTCCGCGCAGCGCTTCCATGCCAACTTCCAAGAGCAACGTGAAAGTACCAGATCGCTTGCCAGCCGTGAGTTCAGGCGGAGAAGGAAAGGGTGAAGGAGAGATGGCTGCCGGTCGCGGTACGCCTGTTGCCGGTCCTGAGTAGTCCCCACGCTTGGTGGCCTCTAGGCGGTGCATACGCCGCTGCAAGCTAGCAGCTTTGGGATTGAGAAGGGCATGGGAGTGGTTTGGCAAAGTGACCGCTAGGACTGACCTCTGAAAGGCGAGGTGGCGAACCGTCTGCTTTAAACTGCCTTCGGCCTGAGCTGTGGATCAGCACCCAACCGGGACCCCACCCCAAATCGGACGCAAACTGCTGTTTGGAAACAGGAAAAAGGCCGTGGACCGGGGTCCCGACCGCCGCCGATGGGGACCACACCGCGAACGAGTTTAGCTCAATGAAATCAGCATATTAAAGGCGCTCCGGGGTGGGGTGCCGATTGGGTGCTGCTTCACAAGCAGCGCGCTCACAGCAACGCCAGGTAGCGGAGCGCCGGCATGCTCGGCAGAAAGAAATAGTCCCCACCGTTCATCTGCACGTAGGTCTGCACATGAACGGTGCGGCGCAGCGGATCCTCGCGGATCGTCATGCGACCGTCCGGCCCGACCAGAGGATCCACCTCGTCGAACAGCGTCGCGAAATCCGAATTGAGTAGCCAAGTCTGCTGCACGAACTCGAATTGCCGCGCGATGTCGGTGTTCAGACACATGAAAAGCAGGCCCCGATCCACGCCATCGGGCGTCCGGTAGTCGGCAATCCGTGGGCCGAATTTGCGGCCGCGGCGCAGGATACGGTGGTTGTTTGCCGCGGCCAGCAGCGTCTCACGCAACTTTGGGTTAGGCGCGAGGGCATCTCGTGGATTAGCGCGGCGGACATGGCTGCCGGCTGGGCAGCCGAGGCCGTGCGGGTCGTCCGCGTGGAACAGGAAGCCGCTGTCCGGCAGGTGGAGCGCGTCAGGCGCGCGACGACCGGCAGGGCAGAGCAGATGTCCGTCCCGGTCACGCCCGACGACGCGATCCGCGATCCACTCTGCGGTGACGTGCTCGGAATTCTCTGGATCGCGCACGCGGATTGCAGCGGCATTCGTGTCCATGGAATTCCAGAAAGCGGCGACGTCCTGCTGAAGCTCGCGAACCACCAGGTAGCTGCCATTGCGACCCAGGTCGTAGAAGCCTTGTGCCTCGGCATGCTCGGGCAGTTTGGCTGCGATAGGCCGCGGATCCAGGGTGCCGCGATTATCACCGGGCACGACGGGGCCGGGCGCCTTTTCGCGATGGCCGTTGAGGTAGCCGACCAGGATTTCGCCGAGCGGGACGCCCTGCACCTTGTCGCCCTGCGTGACCGCCTGGCCGTCCAGTATTACGGCGCCACCGGCGTCGAAGGGAGCGGGCTGGGACAGGCCGTCGGCGTAGCCGAAATGCTCCCGACTGATGCCGGCAGCCTCGACATCCAGCATCAGGCCAAGTCGGCGGACAACCGTCACGCCATGCGGGCGCAGGGCAGTCTCCACATCGGCGGCGAGCCGATCCGCGGCGGCCTCGTCGGTAGTGTAGAGCAGCAGGAGAGCGTGCACCGTGAGCGGAGTGAGTACGGCTTTCTCCTCGCCTTCGAAGGCGACGTCATAGGGGCCAGGACGCGTGTCGGTCGGTGCGCGCAGCGGCGTATTGGCACTCCACAGTGGGCCGCCCTTTACGACGGTATCCAGCCATTCGTCGCGCCGCCGGTCACCGAGACGACGCAGCCGGTCCTCCTGGAACATTCCTTCGCGAAAGGGCCGCGAGAAGGAGGCAAGAGCGGTGTCCGACAGACCCATCCGCCGAAGCCCCGTCCCTGTGAAGGCGAGAGCCGTGGCCTGCTCCGCTGCACCGCCCGTTGGCGGCACTGCTGGGGTGACGGGTGCGACCTGCTCGAGTGTACGGAGCCAAGTTCCACCGCCAAGCTCCGGCCGTTCCGGTTCGCCGATGTCGAGGAACAGCGCCCGCCCTGTCGGGAGGCTGCCAAAGCCGCTGACCACGAGGCCCTGGGTTAGCGGGGCAATGTCCTCAGCCAGTTTCCAAGTCGGCCATTGGCGGTGTGGCATGGCTACAGATCCTTTATCCATACACTCGCGTCCGCCTTGCTCAAGCTCACCTGGCGTAGACCTGTCGCAATGCGGTTGTTGCGCTCAATCTGGTCCACGGTGAGGGTAGGATAGGCGCTGTACCAGAAGCGGCTGACCGCCCGGGAGGCCAGCGCCCAGGCCTTGAACCTCCGCCCGTGGCTTGCGCCATCGAGCACCAGGAAGCGCGTGGGCGGGAAACCGATGCCGCATCCCCAGGCGAGCGTCAGGCCGCCATGAGCCTTCTCAATGAAATCGTCGAGGTAGCTGTCCCAGCTGTGGTCGAAATTGCTGAAGAACAGCAGCCGGCTGCCGTTGTTCAGGAAGGCCCAATGCGCGAAGTGCACGGTGCGCATGCTGCCGAGATAGCCGTCCCTGGCCACCACGCGCAGCACCAAGCCGAGGCCGAGATGGCCGGCGCGGATAATGATCATGCGCAGCACGCCTGGCTTGATCAGCACGATCGAGCCCATGTGGTTCTGTGCCACCCAATCCTCGCGCCGCACCATCTCGCGCAGCAGGCGTTCGTCGACATGGGGCGCGTCGTGCGAAGAATCCCGGCGCTCGAGATAGCGCAACCAAAGAACCAGCAGCGGCAGCACGAAAAAGACCAGCCCGGTTAGCCCGAGGAGCACCACGCGCGCCACCGGCCCGAAGACGGCGACTGGGCTGATCGGTCGGCCGGCACCAAGCCAGGCGAGGACATGGCTAGCGCCGCTGACGCCCGGCAGCAGCACCAGCGTCGCGACCACGACATACGCCGTGACGATGAGGAGTATGGGCAGCAGATACGGTTTCAGCAGCGCGCCGACATCAAGCGTGAATGGGGCAGTGATGCCTGACTGTGGCCGGCGCTTGCGATAGATCAGCAGGCCAGCAGTTATCGTGATCAACACCAGCAGCAGCACAAAGGCCTTCCAGGGCATCAGCGCCGCCGCGATCATAGCCGGCAGCGATAAGGCGAGCAGCACCGCAAGGGCGAACCCGACCAAGCGCAGGATATCACTCAGGCGATCGGCCCGGGTGATACGCGGCGACGGCGGCTGATCCAGCCAGGGGTGCTTGGGCAGCAAATTGGCGCGGAGCGTGGCATGTACCTGCTCGGCGCTGCGACCGCCGCGATAAGGCGAAGGGCTGGTCCGGATCGGGTCGTCGAGTTCCCTCCGCACCGCTGAGAAGAGCGCAGCTTCCTGCAGGATACGGTCGCGGGTTAGGCCGCGATTGCCGTGGTGAAAAACGCTGGGGCGCTGGCTCCGGGCCTCGAGGTAGGACGCCAGCGGGGCGCGCGAATCTTGCGTGGTCACGGCATCGTAGAGCGGCCCATCCTCGTCAAGAGGTCGCTTGCAGCAGCGCAGCATCTCGCGCAAATCGGCGCTGAATGCGGCTTCGATCTGGCCCCAAAAGATACCGGGCGGGCCGTCGAAATTGGCTTCCAGAATGAAGAGCGGATCGTACTCCGCGGCGGTGAAGACGCTCATCGACATGAAGTGCAGCGTCGGGATGTCGCGGGCGACTCGGGCGAAGTTGTCGAGTTGACCGGATGGATCGATATCCTCGCGTTGCTTCAGCGCCTCGACCAAAGCGGAAAGGCGGCTGCAGCTCTCCGGCTTCACCTCCAACGGGACACTGAGAGTGTTCTGCTTCATCCCTACATCGTCTCCAGCGGCGACCTGCGCATAATTGCACGGCCACGGATAGTCTCGCTATCGGAATGCAACGCTAGATAGATTGCCACCTATATCACGCATGATAACGTCCGATATCGGCTGGAGTCAAAGACAACGCATTGATATTATATAGAAATGCTGCTTGTCTCGGCGCTGCACCAGGTTTGGCGGGCGCCGGGGGAGAGGCAAGCGCGGGAAGGGCAGGGGGTGGTGTCGCTTCCAGAATTCAAGAATTATGGGCGGCTAAGCTTCCGCCGTTTTGTGCTCTTCGCGTGCAGCCTGCCAGACCTCCCGCGCCGCATCGGCGTTGAGGGCGGCGATACCTAGTCCGACGATCAAATCCGGCCACCCCGATGCCCATAGGAAGGCCGTCGCCAGTCCGGCGGCGATGATGGCGACATTCGCCACGGCGTCATTGCGGGCAGAGAGAAACGCGGCTCTGGTCAGACTTCCGCTATGACGGCGGTAGCGCGTCAGCATGAGGGCGCAGGACAGATTGACGGCTAGTGCGCCTAAGCCGGTTAGCGACAGCAGCACCGGGTCAGGCGCTTCCGGCACATTGAACTTTTCCCATGCCGTCCACAGCGTGGCGAGGCCCGGCACGAGCAGGATACCGGCTAGCGCCATGCCAACCCGCGCCCGCTTTGGTCGTGTCCGTCAACGTGGTGGGAAATCCGGTGTAGCTGAGGTGGCCGTGGATCATGCGGCGACGGTGGCGATCTGTGGTGTTGGTGCGTCGATCAACGGCGGGATGAGTTCAGCCATCGGCTCTGTCTGCATATAGCGGTGCTGGAGTTGCCACTCGTCGTTGGCTTCCAGCAGCACCGCGCCGATCAGGCGGATGATGGCGCCCTCGTTGGGGAAGATGCCGACAACATCAGCGCGTCGTTTGACCTCCTTGTTGAGGCGTTCCAGCGGATTTGTGCTGTGGATCTTGCTGCGGTGCTGGGCGGGGAAGTCCATGTGGGCCAGCACGTCGACCTCGCTGTCGTCGATGAACGCCGCGAGCTTGGGCCATTTGGGGCGGAGCTGGTCGGCGACATGGCGCAGGGTCTGGCTGGCGCTGGCGCGGTCGGGCTGGATGAACGCCTGGCGCAGGGCTGCCGAGACCATGCTCTGCTGGCCTTTGGCGACGTAGGATTGGGCGTTGCGCATCCAATGCACGCGGCAGCGCTGCCACGATGCGCCCATCACGCGCCGGATCGCCGCCTTCAGCCCCTCGTGCGCGTCGGAGATCACCAGCTTCACCCCGCGCAGGCCACGGCGCACCAGGCTCTTGAGGAAGCCGGCCCAGAACGTCTCGGCCTCGGAGGGGCCGATGTGCAGGCCGACGATCTCGCGCTTGCCGTCGGTGTTGGCTGCCACGGCGATTATCACCGCCACCGAGACGATACGCCCACCCTCGCGCTGCTTGAGGTAGGTGGCGTCGAGCCACAGATAGGGCCAGTCGCCAACCAGCGGGCGGTCGAGGAAGGCGCCGACACGTTCGTCGATGTCGCGGCACAGCTTGCTGACGGTGCTCTTGCTGATGCCGGCCAAGCCCATCGCCTGCACCAAGTCGTCCACGCGGCGGGTGGAGACGCCGCTGACCCAGGCCTCTTGGATGACGGCCACCAGGGCCTTCTCCGTCGTCTTGCGGGGCTCAAGGAAGGACGGGAAGTAGCTGCCTTGGCGCAACTTTGGGATGCGTAGCTGCAGGCTGCCCAGCCGGGTGTCCAGCGAGCGGTCGCGATAGCCGTTGCGGTAGGTGGTGCGCTCACCGGTCCGCTCGTGCCGCCCAGCGCCGATCACACCTTCTACATCCGTCTCCATCAGCAACTGCACCACAGCCTCCGCCACGCTGCGCAGGAAGTCGCCATCGCCGGCTTTGGCCAACAGCTCAGCCAGCGGTAATCTCTCCTCGGTCATCGGGTCCTCGTTCGGTTCAGGGTGAAGCATCGCAACTCCACCGTAGCCGCCCGATCCGATGGCCACCTCGACCTACACCTTCACGTCGCTCGAATTTCCACCACGACCGCGGACGCTACCCCCGCTTTCGCTCCGCCCAACCTAGCGCCACCAGAATGACAAGGTTGATCGACGCATCTTCGAGGAAGTCGATGCTGTCCGCGAACAGCGACACCGAGCCGATAGCCCGCGCAACGGCGAACTCGATTCCGAAATAGGCGAGGTTCAGGACGGCGACGAGGCGAACGACCCGCCGCAAATGATGGTCAGTGGCTTCGGATGTCATGCAGAAGCATCTTACCCCGAATGCCCTACCCGCGCATCAAGGCTGCTTGGCGCATAAATCAAGAGTTATGCGGCAGATCAAACGGCCCATGGCAGAACGAATTCTGGCAGTTGAAGGGTGCTATGATAGGTTCTATAACAGACGCCAAGCGCTTGTAGGTAACCCTCACAACGAGTCGGATAACCATCAATCGCCCGAAGAAGGCTGAACTCCGCTTCCCAATCGGCCCGCTGTTTTCCAAGCACTCGGATACGATCCAGCGCCCCGAGATACTCGGCGGCAGGATCAAGGGCAAAGCGAAGAAGCTTTACGCCCACAACGTCCCGTTGTTCAACGAGCCCGTTGGCGATCGCTTGGTCAAGCAGATACTCGGCGGCTTCGGGGAAACCACGTTCCGCGAGGCGGGTGACTGCCGTGGACCGTTCGAAGTCCGATGGGACCCGAAACTCGCCGAGGCTGCACATGGCCAGAATTCCAGCCACTTGTTGCATCAGATCCTGCGCCACGGTTTTTCCACCCGGTCCGGCCTCAGGGTTCACCCGCCTGACATAATCGCGGAAGACCTCGGGGACGTCATTCGGTAACCCATCCAGGGATTGGCCCCGGCGCACCCGTTCCACGGCGCTCTCAACGAAGAGCAAGGCGAGAAGAGGGGTGGCCGTCGTGAGTCGAGCGTCGGAGTTTACCAGTGCCAGAACGCGCCCGCTTAAATCGACTGCCTGAACATCGTCAAAAGCTGCGTCCTGCTTGCGCCGGTCAAGGTAATCCATGATGAAGGGCACGAGACGCTTACCGACCAGAGGCTCAGGATAGAAAAGGGTGCGTTCTACCAAACCCATATCGGGTGCCCGGCGCGTCGTGACCAGCAAGGCGTTGAATGGATTCGCCGTTTGGTAGAGGGTCTCGATGTGATGCTGAGTCGCTTCGGATCGTTCCGAAAACGCGTCCACGATGACCAGCAACCGCTGCTGTTCCAGCAGCGCGGCCAGCAAGTCTGGCGGCAGATCGCACCCCGGCAGCATCGCGTGAAGTGCGTTTTCGACGGATTGCAGCAGGTTGGTGCTGTCCTCTAAGACGAAAACGGGCAGCATCCGATGCGGGCGCAAACGTTCCCCCGGATCGTTGCTCATCGCCCAACGGGCAATGGCACATGATAGCGTCGACTTGCCGGTGCCTCCTCCTCCAACGATCGCCACCATGCTCCGGCGCCGGGAAAAAACCTCGCGCAGATTGGCGGGCTCGGGCTTTTCAATGAGCCGACCCATTTCTGGGTCATCCACCCGAATGGGCAGCGCCACGTAGATGCGGCGGCTGCGCACAAGATCGAGTTTAGCCAGGGCGGCTTGCGCCGCAGCGAACTGCGTTTCGACCCAGGCATCTAGAAAGTCCGTTGACTTCACGAAATCAGGGCGCGCCAGTTTGCCAAGGTCGTCCAATGTCGTTTCGGCTTTGCGATACGCGGCAACCCAGGCGCGACGAACACGTGGATGCACTACAAACCACGAGATCGCCAAAGAATCTAGCGCATTGCGGAGCAATCCGACAACGAAGCCCACGGTTCCTGTCGGCATCGGAAGCTGCGCCAAATGGGAGGTTCCACCGAACCCCGCGAGCCGGCGTGGAGCAGATAGAAGCATCGCACCAAAGTAGGCCACGTAGAGCAGCATCAAAGTTAGCGCACCCGCCGTGGCAACAATTGTTGCCTTCCATTCCTCCCAGATCGGGGTGTGCTTCCAGCGGATCGGCTCCAGGTCAAACGGCGCCAGCGGCGGGACGATGCCCTGAAGCAGAAGCCTCAGCGCGATGACGCTGTCGGGGGCAATGCTGTAGCTAGCCGGATCAATCTCGACGGTCCAAGAACCGCCTGCTTGCGCCGGACGTTTCATAGACAACGCACCGCTCCATTCCTGGGCGCCCGACTTGATTTGCACCGCCACGGAGTCGGTAGGAGCGCCGGTTGCCTCCTGCGTCAGCCAAGCAGTAACACGGATTTTCCCATCGTTTGTTGCTGCATTCTCGGAACGGTCAAGATACGGAGCAAAAGCAGGCAGCTCGGCGCGCAGGATTCTCCCATTGTCCCCGACCGCGACGCCGGTCCGCGCGTCGGCAAAGTGCACGCCAAACAGGTCGGCCTGTGTGCCGCTGCCGGCAGGTGGCGCGCGCCAGTTTTCGCCGCCGTCCTGGGTGCGCAGTATCGTCCCATTGTCCCCAACCGCGACACCAGTCCGCGCGTTTGCGAAGTGCACGCCCCGCAGGACGGCCTGTGTGCCACTGCCAGCGGTTGGCGCGCGCCAGTTCTTGCCGCCGTCCTGGGTGCGCAGTATCGTCCCATTGTCCCCAACCGCGACACCAGTCCGCGCGTCGGCGAAG
>JANPIH010000240.1:0-5154 GCA_031424895.1 Rhodospirillales bacterium | reverse complement strand
GAACTCCGCGTCCGTAAGGCCCCGCATCAGTGCGCGCATCGGGCGTAACTCCATGATCTGGCTGAATATATGCCAAATCCGGGAGGCGTACAAGCCCCGTGTTGACTGGTTGATAAGCGGGAAGTCTTTTTGCTTCTTTTTATTCAGAAAAAGAAGAATCTGCCTTCAAGCTTCCGCCAACGCAATCTCCGGCGTCTCCAACGCCCGGCAATCCGCCGCGAAGGCAAGCTTCGCCCCGGTGCGCGCCTGCAACGCCTCGCGCGAGATACCGGGCAGGATCTCATTCACCAGGAATCCGCCCTCCGTCACCGACAGCACGGCGATATCGGTGTAGATCCGCTTGACGCAGCGCACCGCCGTCAGCGGCAGGGTGCAGTGTTCCAGCAGCCGCGGCGCGCCCTTGCGGGTGTTGTGCTCCATGATCACCCACACCGCCCGCGCGCTGGCGGCAAGGTCCATGGCGCCACCGACCAGCGGCCCCTTGTCGGGAATGCGGTTGTCCCAGTTGGCTAGGTCGCCGTTGCTCGCTACCTCGAACGCACCGAGGATGGTCACGTCGATATGCCCACCGCGGATCATCGCGAAGGAGTTGGCGGAGTCGATGATGGTGGCGCCGGCGCGCAACGTCACGCGGCGGCTGCCGGCATCGACCAGGTCGGCGTCGGCGGCATTGGCCGAGGCGAGCGGGCCTACGCCGATGATGCCGTTCTCGGACTGCACCACCACGTCGTAGTCGTGCGGCACGTAGTCTGAAACGCTCACGGGCATGCCGAGGCCGAGATTCACCACGGTGCCGTCCTCGATGTCCCGGCCTACGCGCCAGGCCATCTGCAACCGGTTCAACGGCTTCATCGTTCAGCCCCCTGCCACGAAGATGCGGTCCACGAACACGCCGGAAAGCTGCACCTGCTCCGGCGGGATCGGCGTGTCGCTGAAGGCGCGCACCTCGGCGACCACCAGCTTCGATGCGGTGGCCATCGCCGGGCCGAAATTCTGCTGCGCGTGGCGGAAGGTGAGGTTGCCCCAGCGGTCGGCGGTGTCAGCGCGGATCAGCGCCACGTCACCGGGGATCGCCTGCTCCAGCACATAGTCGCGCCCGCCGAAGCTGCGCGTTTCCTTGCCGACGGCCAGATCGGTGCCGAAGCCGGTGGGGGTGAAATAGGCCGGGATGCCGGCGCCGGCGGCGCGGATGCTTTCCACGAACGTGCCCTGCGGCAGCACCTCCAGCTCTATCTTCCCTTCGCGATAGAGCAGTTCGAAGGCGGATAGTGCGGACTTGTCGTGGCCGCGGGCGGCGGAGCAGATCACCTTGCGGACCAGGCCGGCGGCAATCAGCTCGTGGGTGTTGGACAGGCGGTGGGTGGCGGAGTTGACCACCAGGGTCAGGTCGCGCGGCCCGAGGTCGCGCACCGCGGCGACCAGCTTGTTGGCGAAGCCCGCGCCGGCAAAACCGGAGAGCATGATGGTCGACCCGTCGGTGATGCCGGCCACGGCCTCGTCCGCCGTTGTCCTGCGTTTCTCGATCGCCACGCCCGTCTCCCCCGTGCAGCCGGCCGGGAGTCTAGGCGAGGGCGGGGCGCGATGCCAACATGGCCCGATCGGGGAGGACACCGCATGAACGTTTCGGACCGCATGGTGCTGCACTGGTCGCCGCGCTCGCCCTATGTGCGCAAGGTGGTAATCGCCGCACACGAGTTGGGCCTCGCGGGGCGGATCGACCAGGTGCGCACCGTGGTCGGCGGCACCGATCCGCATCCTGAATTGATGCGCGAGAACCCGCTGGGCAAGATCCCGACGCTGGTGCTGGCGGACGGGACGATCATCTACGACAGCCCGGTGGTGTGCGAGGCGCTGGACCGGATGGCGGGCGGATCGCTGTTCCCCGCCGAGTGGAAGGCTCGGCTGGTGGCGCTGCGTTGGCAGGCGCTGGGCAGCGGGATGCTGGACATCTCGCTGCTGCGGCTGACCGAGCGCAACAAGCCGGCGGCGATGCGCTCTGCCCCGCACGAGGCGCTGTGGAAGGGCAAGATCGACTGTTGCATCGATGCACTGGAAGCCGAGGCCGGGGCGCTGGCGGCCACGCCGTTCAACATCGGCCACATCGCCATCGGCGTGGCACTCGGCTACCTCGATTTCCGTTTCGCGGCCGAAGCGTGGCGCGAGGGGCATCCCAAGCTTGCCGCCTGGCAGGCGGGTTTCAACGCACGGCCCTCGGTTGCCGCCAACTTGCCGCAGGAGGGCTAGGACGGTGCTGCAATCGCGGATGATCGGCGACGCGAAGGTGACGCGGGTGCTGGAATACTCCGGCCCAACCCATGCGCCGGAGTTCCTGTTCCCGGAGATCGCCCAGGCCGAGCGCGATGCCGGCATCGCGGCGCAGGCGCATTGGCTGGCGCCGCACCACTATGTTCCGAAAATGGATCGGTTCATCGTGACCATCCAGCTCTGGGTGGTGCACGCGGGCGGCAATGTCATCCTCATCGACACCGGCGTGGGCAACTTCAAGACCCGCGCGGCACCCCGGATGAACCAGCTCAACACGCTGCTGCTGCCGTGGCTGGAGGCCGCCGGGGCGGGGCCGGACCAGGTGACGCATGTGGTGCACACGCACCTGCACACCGACCATGTGGGCAATAACACCGTGCTGCAGGACGGGCGCTGGGTGCCGACGTTTCCGCGTGCGCAATACTTTTTCCCGAAGCAGGAGTTCGATTTCTGGAAGGCCGAGTACGACCGCGGCGACACCATGGTGCAGGCCGGCTCCTTCGCCGATTCGGTGCTGCCGATCCTGGAAGCTGGCCTCGGTGCGTTCTACGACGGCAGCCGCGAGGTTGCCGGGTGCCTGGCGCCAGAGCCGGTGTTCGGCCATGCGCCCGGCATGTTCTCGCTGCGGCTGCGCTCGGGCGGCGAGGAGGGGATGTTCACCGCCGACACCATGCACTCGCCGGTCCAGGTCGCCTATCCGCATTGGAACGACCGCTACGTTCTGGACGCCGGCATGGCGAAGGAGGCGAGGCTGCGCACGCTGACCAACGCGGCCGCGCGCGGGGCGCTGATCATGCCATTCCATTTCGGCGCGCCCTATTGCGGCCATGTGCGGCGGCAGGGCGATGGTTTCGCGTTCGAGCCGGCGGGATGGTGAAGGGCGCGATCCGCTGCGGTGAGTAGTTGAATGCATGACAATGCGTGGCATTACCCACAACTTGCAGGCATTTTCTCAACTCGATTGACAGGCAAGTGCTCTGTCTGATTGATAGCCTCATGGATTTGGGGGCTCGGATGCTGCGCGGATTTATTGCTCGACTGTATCGGACCGGTATTCTGGCCGCACTTGCACTTGGCGTCACGCTTGCGCATGCGGAACCGACCCTGCAGGAGCGGGTGATGGTGGTGCGGCCGGGCGATACGCTGGCAGGCATCCTGCTGGGGGCCGGGATCGACCGGGCGGTGGTGCATGGCGTGGTGGGCGCGCTGGCCACGGTGTTTCCGCCGAAGTCGCTGCGCCAGGGCCAGGAGGTCGCAGTCACGCTCGATCCGACGCGCGACGATGCGATGGTGGCGATCGAGGTGGATGCGGCCCCCGGGCACACCATCCGCGCCAGGCTGGATGGCGGGCGCTGGCATGCCGAGGAACTGTTCGCCCCGCAGCAGCGCATGCTCGCGATCGCATCGGGCTCAATCGACGGCGGCCTGTTCCCGGCCATGGTGACCGCCGGCCTGCCCCCCGGGCTGGCGCTGGCCGTCGTGCGGATGATGGGCCACCAGGTGGATTACCAGCGCGACCTTCAGCCCGGCGACCGTTTCTCCATCCTGTTCGAGCGCTTCCGCGACACCGAGGGCGAGTTGCTCGGGCACGGGCGGGTGCTGCATGTCGAACTGGAACTGTCCGGACGGCGCCTCGCCTATTGGCGCCACGAAACCCGCGACGGCCACGCGGATTGGTATGACGACCAGGGCAACAGCCTGCGCCAGGCCTTCCTGCGCACGCCGCTGGATGGGGCGCGCATCTCCTCCGGCTTCGGCCCGCGCAGCCACCCCGTGCTCGGCTTCAACCGTTTCCATGGCGGCACGGATTTCGCGGCACCCACGGGCACGCCGGTCTACGCGGCCGCTAACGGCACCGTGCTGTCGGCGCGGCACGAAGGCAACTACGGGCGCATCGTGCGGCTGCGCCACGCGGCGGGAACGGAAACACGCTACGCGCACCTGTCGCGCTTCGCCCGCGATATCGGCCCGCGCAAGGCGGTGCGGCAGGGCGACGTGATCGGCTACGTGGGCTCGACCGGGCTCTCAACCGGGCCGCACCTGCACTACGAGGTCGTGATCGCCGGCCGGGCGGTGAACCCGGCGCAGCACGTGTCGCGGCCGGTGCAGCTGGGCGGGCGCGATCTCATGGCGTTCCGCGCGGCACGGCGGACGCTGGCCCTGTATGCGGCACGCATCGGCGGGCAGGCGGAAATTGCGATGGCTGAGACGGAAGACGAGGCAAAAAGCCTTAGGCAGTAAGGAAGAATCTTCTTTTTGTGAACAAAAAGAAGCAAAAAAACTTTGTCCATGGCGCTGGCGCTAATGAATAAAGTCTTTTTGCTTCTTTTTCTTCAGAAAAAGAAGAACTTGCTTTCTAGCTTGGCAGCGCGAGCACGTTCTTGGCCAGCACGTTGCGCTGGATCTCGTTGCTGCCGCCATAGATCGTGCTGGGGCGGGACTGGATGAATTGGCCCTGCGGGTTCAGCTCGCGATTGCCGCCGATCGGTTCCAGCAGGCCGGTGTTCTCGCCGGCGATCTCGACCATGGCCTCGGTGATGCGCTGGTAGAGCTCGGTCTGGTTCACCTTGAGCATCGAGACGTCGGGGCCGAGCTGTTCGCCGCGGCGGACCTTCTCGGCGAAGGTTTCGTACAGCGCCTTGTGGTCTTCGAGGTCCATGCGCAGCCGGGTGAAGCGGTCGGTGAACTGGGGGTCGTCCTCCAGGCCCATGTGCTCTGCCAGCATCTTCAGGCGCTGCAGCGCGTAGCCGGATTGGCGCGGGGAGCCGATGCCGATCCGCTCGAAGCTGAGCAGGTTCTTGGCCATCGTCCAGCCCTTGTCGACCGCGCCGACGATCTGGTCCTTGGGCACGCAGACATTGTCGAAGAACACCTCGCAGAACTCGTCGC
>JANPIH010000239.1:0-8552 GCA_031424895.1 Rhodospirillales bacterium | reverse complement strand
CATGGTGGTCTGGGACAGCTACGATGCCATCCTCGAAGCCTGTCGCGATGCCTGGAACTGGCTCATCGCCGACCCAAAGCGAATCGCTTCAATTACGAAAAGGCCTTGGGCATCGGTTTGGAATTAGGGCGGTTGGTATTAGATACCGATTTTTGTCTAATTGCTCCGGCACGATGCAAATCTTCCCGTTCGCCGTACAGTGCCGGCGGGTTGCGCAGCGCGTGTCGCACACCACGCGCTCCGCTGGGTACTTGGGATTCAGGCCGCGGATTTGTGGCTGACTTTCACTCCTACGTTAATATAATGAGCAAGAAAATCTTCCGCAGTAATTGCTCACCTACCCTCCTCAGGCAACCACTTCCACTGGATTTCGACGCCTGTGGTCAGGTTTGGCGGCGCTAGAGGCCGCCAATTGCTGCAAATCGACCACAGCCTCCGGCGGGGAGGGGGTAGGTCAGCAGTTACTTTCCGTGGCTCAATTCACCAAATCTCCCTCACGGGTTATGATGGGAACAATCAGTTCTGTTGGTACGTGGGTACGCACGACCTATCATAGAATTGATTGACGTGCAGAGCGTGTGATGTCAGCGTAAATCGTGTAGATTGCGCGTCAGCCAGGGTGATGGTGTCTTGCGACCTCACGATCCGGAAATGACAGTATTCGCCGATCATCTGCAGGAGGCAGCCGCGATACTTCTGGGCAAAGGGCCCGCCAAGGGCCGTGCCGCGGACCTTTTGTTAGACCTGGATTATATTGACGGCGCCACGGAATTGGCGCCTCACCGGGCGGCACTATTACGGGCGGCCGGAAAGTTCCGACGCATCTTCCGACTCCCTGCAATGGATGCGCCAGCACTGGTTGTTCTGGGCGCAGAGGTCGATCCTCCGGTCGTCGGATTCGAGAATGCCCCGCCGACGGGCGTGTCAGGGGCCGGGTTGACCTTCCGCCAAGCCTTCGAGACCTGCATTGGTGAGGGGGTGGAGCACCTTTCGCAATACGCGACTATGCAAGACCCGATCGAACGCCGGCGCCCGGAAGAAGTACTTCCGGACGGCGCCGAGGCGCTGGTGGCCTTATGGCAGGGGCTGGTGCCTCGACGGCGCAATCCAGCCGCGGAGCTTGCCGACTGGTCCGTCGCGGCGGATCTCGCGGACGGCAGCCCTGTCTTCCTGCCTACCGACCTGTGCCTCCGCCGACCCGAACCCGTGCGCGACATCGACGTGCCCTGGCCCTTGGGGACCGGATGTGCCGCCGGTCAGGATCATTTTTCCGCGACACTGCACGGCTTGTTCGAACTGATCGAACGTGATGCGGTGGCTCTTTGGTGGCGGGGTGGCGCGCCGCCACGATTAGTGCTGGGCGAGGCCGGCGCGGGGCCGCTGGCGAGGCTGCGCGACGGGACGACATCCCGGCGCAGTTGGTTTCTCGATATTACTTCCGATACCGGCGTTCCCACCGTGGTGGCCGCGGCCTGCGACGACAGAGGCTTCGGCTTCTGTTGCGGTTCTGCCGCACGCCCGACCCTCGCCATGGCGGCGGATGCTGCGGCGCGCGAACTGGCCCAGATAGAGCTCGCCTATCGCCTTTCGGCCGCCAAGCGCGATACTCAGGGTGCGCAATCGCTTAATGCCGTCGACATCCGGCACATCCGCCGGTTCTCCGAAGTCGAAGTCGCCCGCACTCCGGTGCTTCATCCCCGGGCGCCTCCTCGCGCCCCCAACGACCTGCCCGCCGGCAATCGGCCTGCGCTTCTCGCCGCCCTTCGCCACTGCCTTGCCCGGGTTGGCTTGACACCCTGTGCTCTCGATCTGACACGCGACAGCTTCAACATTCCGGTTGTGCGCACTGTGTGTCCGGGGTTGGAGCCCGGTTTCGACGCGCCACCGGGGCCGCGGCTGCGCGCCATGGCGGCTTTGCATGATGTCGACCTGACGGCAGAGGTCCTCCTTTGATCCCGGCCAGCGCGATGAATGAACTGGGAGCGCGCACGTTGACGCCTGGCGCCGCCCCGGCCCTCTTGCAGATCCGGGTCATCGGCGGCGCCCAACTCAGCTTCGCCGGCCAAGACCTCAAGCTGCGCAACCGCAAGGCCTGCGCCATCCTGTGCTACCTCGCGCTCTCGGAGGCCACGGCCGAACCGCGTGAGCGACTGACTGGCCTGTTCTGGAGTGAATACGCCGAGAATAATGCCCGCCAGACACTGCGCCAGGCGCTACACGAAATCCGCACCGCCCTGGCCAAGGCGGGTTGCAACGCGCTCCACGACTCGCGGATGGCGGTGGGCCTCCACTCCGGCACTTACACACTCGACCTCGACGACACGCTGCGTGCCGTCGCCGCCGGCGAGGTCCCGGACAGCCTGCTGCGCGAGCGCCGCATAGCCGAAACGATAATGGCCGGCCTGGACGACCTCGATCCGGCATTCTACGCTTGGCTGCTGGCGCGCCGCCAGCGCCTGCACGACTACATCCTGCGGGGGCTAGAAGAGCGCTTCGCAGACACCACCATTCCCCGCCGCCAGCAACGCCGCCTGGCCGAGGCAGCCTTGCTGCTCGATCCGACGCACGAGGAGGCGTGCCGCAGGGTGATGCGTTACGCGGCGGAGGCCGGCGAAACGGCCGTTGCCCTGCGCGCATATGACGAACTTTATAAGCTTCTCGGCGACGACCACGATATGGAACCGTCGCTGGCCACCCAGTCGCTTGTGGCAGAGATCAAACAAGGCCGGTTCGACGTCACTCCGCCGCCGTCCGTGGCGGGCGACCGGTCCGAACCCCTGATTTCACCGCCAGATGAGAAGAGAACCTACGGCACGGAGATGCAACAGGCAATGCTGGCACCAACCCGGGCCAAGGCGGCTGCCTTCGCGAAGCCGATGCCGCCCAAGCCGGCGCTGATCGTCGAGCCCATCGCCATGCATGGAGTCGAGCCGGACCGCTGCCACTTGGTCGACGGCTTCCGCATGGAACTGATCGCCTGTCTTACACGGTTCCGGGAATGGTATGTCGGGACTGCGGAGCCAGCCGGCAAGATCGCAGGCGTTCGGCTTTCCGGCCGCTACAGCGTCACCGCCACCGCCTTTCAGGCGGGTGCGGCGATCAACATGGTGATAGTGCTGCAGGAGCGGCCGACCGGGCTCGCGATCTGGGGCGAGCACTTCGAACTGCGGCTGGACAGCTGGCTCGAGGTGCAGCAGCGCATCGTCCAGCGGATCGCCGCCGCGCTGAACGTCCACCTGTTGACCGATCGGGTGGCCCGGCTGTCGCATGTGCCGGACGGCTCGCTGGAGGCCTACGACATCTGGCTCCGCGCCCAGGCGGTGATCAATAACTATCGCGCCGAAGAGTGGAACCGCGTTGCCCGGCTGCTCGCCGAGGCAATCGAGCGGGAGCCAAATTGCTCTTCGCTCTACAGTAGTTTGGCGCAGATGAACAACGTGGTGCATTTCGTGCAGCCCGGCCGGTTCCGCGACCCTGCGGAGGCAGAGCGCACCCTGGCGCTGGCCCAGCGCGCCGCACTTCTGGACCCGCGCGATTCGCGCGCCGCGCTTTGCCTCGGCTGGGCGCTCGCCTTCTGCCGGCGGTATGCGCAGGCGGCGATCCACATGGAGATCGCTTGCGAGCTGAATACCCAAGATTCCTGGACGCTGATGTCCTCGGCGATGTTCCACGCCTTCACCGGCGATGCGCCGCGCGCATCGGCGATGGCCGAGCGAGCGATGGAGTTGGCGCTGTCGCCGACGGTAAGCCATTGGGTGTTCCTGGCGAGCATCCGCTACCTTGCCGGCGACGACGAGGGCTGCATTGCAGCCGCCGACCACGCGCCGGACGGGCTGTTCACCGTTGCCGCTTGGCGCGCGGCCGCGCTGTCGAATCTCGGTCGCAGCGACGCTGCACGCCTCGACGCCGCGCGCTTCCTGGGGAATACCCGCGCCTTTTGGGTCGAGAACGTGCCGACGAACGACACCGCCTTCGGCCGCTGGCTGCTGCATCTCTACCCGCTCAACCGGCGGGAGCTGTGGTGCCGCCTGCGCGACGGGCTTGCAGCCGCCGGGATTCCGGTGGCAGGGCTCGACTTCCAGGCGGCGGCGGCCACAGAATAGCGGACGCGCATCATCGCGTCTCAGTTGCAGTTGTTGAGCGTATACTCCCCGATGCGATTGGCGTGCAGGGTCATGATGGCGCCGCGCCGTACCGGCTCGGTGGGGTCGGTCCGGGTTGGCGGCATCGTCGGTACGGAAAACGTCCCGCCGTTGTACAGCGCGTGGTAGAATGGCTCGAGTGGATAGGGGATGCCCGCGATCAGATCGTCCTCCGAGCCTTGCAGCGTGTCCCTCGGCGGCAGGCGGATCACCATGGTCGCTGCGTCCCCCTGCACTACGATGACATGGGAGTACTGCGCTGGCTGCTCCGTCGCGGTGACGCCGGCCGCGGTCATCAGGGCGTAGAACTCGGCAGTTGTCAGCGCCACCGCCCGTGGCAGGATGTGGGCGCCGGAGGGGCCGTTGACGGCGATCGGCGCGGTCGCCGGCAGCGCCCACTGCATGCCGACTGAGGACACATTGGCAGGTCCGGGAGTGGCGCCCGCCGGGTGGTTCCATGTGAGGTTCACCCAGGCGGTACGCGGCGGCTGCGCCGTGACCGGCTGGCCGACATAGTCGAGGTCGGTGGCCCAGCTCTTGATGAGCTGTCCCCAACCGACGAGGTTGGCACCCACTTTAAGGCGCGGTGTTAGGGCCATCTTGGTCGCTCCGTTGGTTGTCGTCAGATGAAGGGGATTGGGGTGCAGGCGGCGAGGCCACCCCAGTCGGCGGTCAGTTGCACCAGGTCGGGCATCGTCGCGACCCCGTCGATCCTGGCCCAGTCGGCGCCGAAGGCCTGGCTGACCCGCGGCAGGAACGGCGCCAGCTCGGCCTCGGCCTCGGTCAGGCGGCGGAACATCACCTCGCCCACGATGATCGAGCCGAGCGGACCCAGGCGCATCCCGCCGCCGCACCGCTCGGCCTCAAGCAGCACGTAAAGCGGCAGGGGCAGGTCGCCCGCTAACGAGTCAAGATTGCCGATATCTCTCCGCGCCGCCGCATTGCCGTGCGCGGCGGCAACGATGCCGGCGAGCCAGCTCCGCACCTCGGCGATAGGCAGCCACGGCAAACCCGGCCGCAACGGCTGGAACTGCGCCAGCAGCGCATCGGTGCGCCACATCCGCGCATGTGCGGCACTCAACCAGTCGCGCAACGACATCGCCCGCGTGTCGTCGGCGCCGCCGGGGAGAAGCTGCGCGACATCAAGGTGCGAGCGCTTTCTGGCCGCCAGTTGCAGGCTGTACGCCGGCGGCGGCTGGGGGGCCATCGGGAAGAAGCCCGACCACTGCGCCACCCAGTCCTGTGGCAGCGTCTCGCGGTTCCCGTTACGCCAGCCGGGTCCGCTCAATACCTCGCCGATGTGCAGCGTGCGCAGCGCGTTGAAGCGATAGGCGGGGCGGACCATCGCGTGGCCGAAGCGGAAGGCGCCGTGGCTGAACTCCAGCGGCATACCCGGCTCTGTCCAGAGCCAGGCGCTGCTGTTCGCCGCGCGAGCAGCGATGTCGTTGATGACCGTCGTATTCAGCAGCATCGGCATCAGGTCGCGACGGATCACCGCATGATACATGCGCAGCATCGCAGCGCGCGCCTGGGCGAACCGCAACGGCGCCAGACCGGGCGGTAGCCGGGCGACCAGCGCGTTGTGCAGCAGCGACATCAGCACCACGAGTTGCGACAGCACCAGCCCCTCGTCGTTGCGCTGGTCGGCGAGATGCGGCTGTGACGGGGTGCTGAAATTGCCGACGTCCGCCTTGGCGGCATTGCCAGTGATCCGCGCTACGTCGCGGAACGGGCAGGTGTCGGGCTGTTGTGCCACCGTCGGCGTGTCCGTTGTTCTGCCGAGGCGCAGCAGCACACGGTCAGCGCCGTGCGGCTCCGCCTGGTACGCCGCCGGACATGACGCCGGGCCCCCGCCATACAACGTGTCCAGCCGCAGTGGCATGCTGCGCCGGTTGCGGCTGGGCAGCCCGTTCTCCCCGGCCAGCCACATCGGCAGGCTGGATTCCACCATGTCATGGGCGACGAACTGCAGCAGGAAGGTGTAGCCGGCGGCGATCTCCGGGTTGTCGGGTATCGCCCCGGCCGGCGGCAGCAGGTCGAACAGCGCCCCGAGCACGCGCTGCGCCGCCACCGGATCATTCGCCAGGGTGCTGCGCGCGCCGGGTCCGGGGTCGCCCAGCATATGGGCGAAACCCGGCGTGCCCGCCGGTCCGCCGAAATCGCCCGCGGGCATGGCCGGCGTGCCGGCTCCTGTCATTGTGGGCGCGAATTCGGTCGTCCGCATGCCGCCATGCGCCATCGTTGCCTCCATGTCTTAGTCTACCTTGGCCCCGACACCGTGAGTCCAGCGTGAGTCGCCATCGTCCAAGGCCTCACCCATCCCCGCCACACTCGCTCACGCAGTGCTGACGCCCCTCGGAACAATCTCCGGAACCGGCGCGAAATGGTCGTGTCGGGTCACTAGGCGGCGCAAGGGGAGAAACGGCTCTCTAGTCCGTCGCCTCTGATGGAGGCTCAAAATGAACCGTATTCGCGTGATCAACACTGGCGTGGTTGTCGTTGCGATGGCGTCCGCCCTGGCGGTCGCGTCCCTCAGCACCTTCAAGGCCAGCACCAGCCTGGTGTCCGTCACGTTCCCGGCGACGTGGCACTCTGCCATCATTGGCGCTCCGGTCGCCTCTTCCGCTTCCCTGCACGCCGCCGCCGAGGGCGACGCGGGCGAGGGCACCGCCCTGCACGCTGCTGCCGAAGGCGACGGGGGCGAAGGCACTGCTCTACATGCGCTTGCCGAGGGCGACGGGGGCGAAGGCACCGCTCTGCATGCGCTCGCGGAAGGTGATTCATGCGCGGGCCACGCTATCCCGATGTGAGGTCCCGTTTGGTGGAGCATGTTGGTCAGCGCAGCATGCTCCATCGATCAATCCGGGGCATTCGCTATTCCCAACGGACAAATTGAGGGGAGGAGGCCATGGTATCGGTATTGGTGATCGCGGTCATCGGACTGATCGGCGCAGTAGCCCTGGGCGGTCAGTTTTCGTCAACTAGACGAAACAGACTCGTTGACAAGTCCACAATCGACGATTTTCGGCCCTTCCAGTAGCCATCTCGGTAGGGACATCCGTTACCGGGCGCCTCCACACAGATCCGAGCATGCGCTGCTAACGCACTCGGATCCCACCTCGGGTGTTTGACGATGAAGCGTTGCTGCGGATACGGGTGGGTGATCTCGGCGGATGGCAACCATTACGCGGCGATCTTGGCCATCCGTTCCGACATTACCCGCCCTTTTTGGCTGCAGCGCCCGAGCGTCTGCTCCCAGTGCCAGGTGACGTTGTGCACGACTGCCGTGGTGCGGGGCGATGCCGGCGCTGCGTGATTAGCGACCCTTGCGCAGCCCCCGGTCCTCAGAGACTTTTCGATCCCAGTTCCCTATCCTACGCCACCACCCTGGGAGCGAACCGCTCTCCGCGGGTGAGACGGCCTGGAAAAGCCCAAGCTTTCCGTGGGTTTGCCCGGTGCACTTGGGGCTCCGCGAACGCAACGAACGGCCGAATCTCTCTCCGAAGGGGCAATTCTCTCCGTGACCTGGGGCTATGGGGGGTTGCAGGCCCAAGCTTTAAATAATTAATATAATGTAATTATTAGTTGCGATAATAAACGGAAAGTTCGAAAACCCGTCCGCCCGGGCAAGAGAAGCCAGAAAATTCCACTTGCTGATCTCTGCGGTTTCAGTATTTCTAATCAGCATGCCGCATAAGCAGCAGCGCCAGAGTCCAGGTTCGACGCCGCTATCGGTCAATTGCTGGATCCGGCGTCGCGCCTGGGCGATCTCGGCACCTTGAAGCGGGCAAGCGAGCGCCCTAGGAAATGGCGCGTCCCGCTTGAACCGACCGCAGATGGCCGTATAGCCTTGGATGGATCGCTTTCGACCTTTCGCGTGTGACCGTCGCACGCTCGCCGGGGAGGGGCGCCGACAATGTTGGTTGCGCCACAGGATCTAACCTTTGGGCGCTATCGGCTCGACCGCCGCGCCCGCCGTCTTACCCGCGACGGGGAAGCAGTGGCAATTCACGGCCGAGCACTTGAGCTGTTAGGCGCGTTGGCCGCGGCCGGCGGCGCTTTGGTTGCCAAGGATGCGCTGCTGCGCGCCGCCTGGGCCGGGGTAACGGTCGAAGAAAACAACCTCCATCAACAGATTTCCACGCTGCGCAAGGTGCTGGGTGAAGGCGCCATTATCACGGTTCCCGGACGCGGCTACCGGTTGGCGGTGGCCTCACCCAGCGTTGGTCTGGCGGCGGATGGCGGCGAGGCGCAAGGCAAACCGACCGTTGCCGTCCTTCCGTTCGCATGCCTGGCCACCGTTTCCGGGCTGCAATATTTCGCTGCGGGGATTGCCGGGGAGATCACCACGGCGCTCGCGCGCGTCGGCTCGGTCGTCGTGGTCGTGCCGCGGTCGGATTTCATGGTCGA
>JANPIH010000238.1:0-10195 GCA_031424895.1 Rhodospirillales bacterium | reverse complement strand
ACAGCGGGGGCGCTTGCCGGCAATCACCCGCCCCACGCCGTGCACCAAGACGGCGTCCTGGCCCGGGGCTGTAGCTCAGTTGGTAGAGCGCGTCGTTCGCAATGACGAGGTCAGGGGTTCGATTCCCCTCAGCTCCACCAGTCTCGGCCTATAACCATCTGAATTTGTTTATGTTCTTTGAAGCCGACTTGGGCGCTTACCACATCCGTTACCACTAAAAGCTTAACCTCCGATTCTCTGGTGACCAGCCGCCAACGAGCGGCTGGGCTTAAGCCTGTGATGGCTGAGCAAATGCCCGGCCAAGGTAACATAGACAGGAGCACCTCCGCCGCCGGCGGGCGGTAGCCAAGGAGGAATGCGGCCGCTCGGTGTTGTAGTGCCGGTGCCACAGCTCGATGAGGATCTCGGCTTCGGCCATCGTGTCGAACACCTCGGCATTCAGCAGCTCGCCGCTGAAGCCTTCTAGGTTGCCGTTCTGCTACGGGCTGCTTGGCTTAGAGTCCGCAGCTAATCAGGCGAGCCTCGCTTCTGGTGCACATCTGATAGCGACCATCGTGGCCACGGCCGATATGTCCGGTGGTGGAGACGCAAGCCGACCTCGCTAGCCGGCAGCAGGACTTGGCAGCTTCGCGCCCTGTCGGGCCACGGCGTGCCGCAGGACAACATCGCCACCCTGCTGGAGCTCGGCCTCAAGACGCCCAGAAAGCACTTCCGCCGGGGCCTGGACCGCGGCTCGATCGAGGCCACCGCCAAGGTGGGGCGTAGCCCGTTCCGCATGCCCACCGAGGACGGCTCAGTGGCAGTGGTGATTTTCTGGATGATCGCACGCGCCGGCTGGCGCGAGAAGCACGAGGTCCACATCAGCGAGAAGCCGCTCGATCACCTCACCGACGCCGGGCTGCAGACGATCGTCCGCGGCTATAAACACCGCCGGATCGAGCGCGAGACGAGCGACGGGTGAGGATCCGAGCAAAGCTGGAACTGCCCTCCATTAGGGGACGTTCTGGCACGAGGCTCCACAGCAGTGGCGAGGTCATGAGCGCGGCTGCTCTGCCCGCACCGGCCCAGAAGGACGTAGGGATGCTCCGTCAGTCCAGCGCCGTCCAGGTGTTGTGGTCTCGCCTGCGGACGGGCGAGCTGGCGCCGCTGCTGACCTTTCTCGCAGTTGCGGGCCTCCTGCTCGCCTTCGGGCTGCTGGCGGGCGAGGTCCGCGGGGGAGGAACGTCGCGTGTCGACACCGCCGTGCTCGCCGCCTTCCAGTCGCCGACTGGTCAGGGGCCACTCGGCCCGCCCTGGTTGCACGAGGCGGTGCGCGACGTGACGGCCCTGGGGAGCTTCGCCTTCCTCGGCCTGCTGCTGACAGCCGTGGTCGGCTACCTCCTCCTGGTGCGCCAACACGGCCTAGCCCTCCTGATGCTGATCGCCGTGCTGGGGGGTACCGTGATAAGCACCTTGCTCAAGATCGGCTTTGACCGGCCGCGCCCGGAGATCACCGGTTCGGTCCGGGTTTTCACCGCGAGCTTTCCCAGCGGGCACGCCACCCTGTCCGCGGTCACCTTCCTCACCATGGGCGTGCTTCTGGCGCGCTTTGCGCCCCAACCGAGGGTGAGGGTCTACGTCCTGACCTTGGCGGTTTTCCTCACCGTGGTGGTGGGGCTGAGCCGGCTGTACCTCGGCGTGCACTACGCGAGCGATGTTCTGGCCGGATGGTGCGCGGGGTCGGCTTGGGCCGTCCTGTGCTGGTCGGTGGCACTCCTGCTGCAGAGGCGCCGGCAGATCGCGGCATCCTGAACCACGAGCATGCCGCCTGGAGGACGTGGTCCTCACCCAGGCGCTACGAGTGCGCTCACCCAGGATGAGACGGCCGGCGACACCTGTGCCAGAGCTGTTCACCACCGACCAACGACCGCTGATGGGTGGTGAACAGCCCCACGCCCAGAGACGGCGCCTGGAATCCCGTTGCCCTCAGGTCGGCTTAGCGCCCATTTCGGCTGCTCACTCGCCGTTGTCGTCTCCCTGAAAGCGGACATGGCCTCCCCGGAGGTCGATGGTCGGGTTGGGCGGACAGCGGCTTTAGGAGCCTTGCGACCTGAATGTCTGATCCCGTTCGATGAGCGGATATAGAAGCAGCCCGCCTAGCCTCACGCTGCATGGCATGGTCCGGCCGGAAGCGACTAGTTCCTTCAGGCAGCCAACTAGAAAAGCGGACATCCCGAAGTGGCGGTGGGAACGACGCTTCTGGCAATTTTCTACTGATAGTTGTTGAAAGTTCGTTACGGAAAGGGATGCCTTGTCGTTTGGCAGTTCCCACTGATGACGGCGCTGCGGGTATTGATGATGAGCAGGGCAAATTTCTGGGCAGTGCCCGCGAGTTTTCCAATGATTTCGACGGGTCTGGGCCCTCGTTGCAATCGGGACTGCAATTTCGGGGCTCCGCTTTCCGGTCGCTGCGCCGGGGCAGCCTGCTATGACAAGGGCCACGACCGCGTCCTCGCGCATGTTCAACCACAAGAGGGGGTAGCCCTGCCTACGACGATCATAACCAAGACGATCACGCTTCTGGGGCACTGGGCCAACGACATCGTCGATGAACTCCAGCCAGCCGGTGTCTACGTGTTCGGCAGCCTGATCTACCGTGATGGGGAGCAGTTCGGCGGTAAGAGCGATGTCGATCTCGTCGTTGTGATGCCCGAACTGCCCGACGGCGCCGACCGGGCCGAATGGCTCGAGCGACTGCTCGCAAGGAAGACAGAACTTGAGGATAGGCTGGGACGTCTGCTGCGACGGGACCGGAAGGAGCTGATCTGCAGCGTGGTCGCGGCGACCGCGCTGGAGGTTGCGGCCGACGCGCACAAGGACGGCGCTCCGGGGTTCTTCACGACCAATGCCTTCTACGATCTGCTCAAGGGCAAGCTGGTCAACGGCCTGCCGAACGCCGGCAGCCGCGAGATCGCCGAGCGACTAGTGCGGGGATGCGTCCGGTTCGCGCAGAAGCAGCGCAACGTCTACCTCGGCGCCAATGCGCTTGGCGACGAGACGCTCAAATCGTTCGACGACCGCGAGGATCCAGCTCCGAAGGAGATCATGCGCCACGCCGCCATGGTGCAGTTTCTCGAGGACGATGGCGATGGCGATCCTGGGGCGGAGTACGACGTGAATATCGGCGCCGACTCTCTGACCGTGATGCTCCATAACCGACGTGCTCGGCTTGGTGACCTCGGCCGCCGGTTCGCAACGCGCCGCGGTGGGCGGGGCGAACCCGGTCCGTTGAGTTCGAATGACCAGCTACTTCTGTCGGAACTGGTTCTGGACGCCGCGATCCGTCTCGAGGCCCGGGCGGCCTCAGTTGCAGGCGAGCCGAAGCGGCCGTCGCTGAAGGGCGAGCACAGCACTGTCCTGTTCGGCAAGCGGTTCGCCGCCGCGTTTCCTGGGGTCCGGGGCATCAGGTGGTTCGACGATCCAGACGACATCCGGCAGCGGCTGGAGATACTGCTTGAGCAGCCGCTCGAGTTCGAGGACGGGACCCCGCTTTGTTGGACGCGGGGCGGCGCCAACATGCCCATCAGCTCGGCCTCGATGTCAGGTGACGTTCTGGTGATGAACGGCGACGAGATGCGGATCCGGCGCGTCGCGGCAGTCGGTTCGGCATCATACAAGTACAGCTTCGTCCTGCTCGACGTCGCGCCGCTGCCGCCCGTCGGCATCTACAAGCACACGGAAGGCCGCATCGCCGAGATTACGCAGGGCCAAGACTCCATCCCTTATTATTGGGAGGAGTATGGCGTCGTTGACGGCCTGCATCTCATCACGCGCGGCGAGTTGGACGACGGCTCGGCGGTGATCGACGGCAAGCTGCAGTCGGTCGCGGGACGGGTCTCGCTTCGCAGCCGCTACGTCACCGACTACAATTGCATCATCTGCGGTGGAGGGGCGCCGATCATGGACCGGAGCTACGACGATCACCTGGAGGGTCATCTGAACGCGATGCTGCGGGGTGATGACCGCTTGAAGGAAATTTCCGGAGAGGTCAGACGTCTGCCTACCCGGCACTTCTAGGCGGAGGCCGCGCTCAGCCTTTGCGCGACCAGCCAAGTACCGTCCTCGCGAGCACCAAACTGATCGGCATCATCATCGATGGCTCGGTGGTTCCGCTCAACTTATATGAGCAAGTGTAAGCTTTCGGTGTCGATCGCAAACAGGCGGAACGATCCCGATGGGCGCCCGGTAGTTAATTCGGCTATATAGGAGCATATGGCTGTTCCGCCTCTCAATTCGGACCTTAGCAGGCCGGGCTTGAAGGTTATACCAGCTCTCATGGCTCAGAACACACGTCCCAGTTGCGCAGTCCGAGGGACATGATACGCGAGGGCTGATCCACGAGACGGTTCCAGTGGTGGCAGCAGTGGGCGACGATGTCCTCATGGTCGCGGAACACCCGGTTCGACAGCCAGTTGTCGCGCATGAACTGCCAGACGTTTTCGATCACGTTCAGCTCCGGTACATTTGGTCGGCAGCGGCAGCTGGGTGATGTTGTCGGGCAGCGCCACCTCGCCCGAGAGGTGCCAGCCGGCCTGATCAAGCAGTAGCACCGCGTGGCGACCTGGGCTCGCCATGGCGCTGATCTCGGCCAGGTAGCCGACGCCAAAAGCCGCACCAAGCTCATGTGCCGCACGCGGCTCGGCAGGGCGACAATCTTGGGACTGCGCGGTCAGGCATGAGCCCCACCTGAGTCCCGCGCGCTGGCGCCTAGCACTAGATCGTGCGGCGGTCGCCCCAGGAAGCAGCACCAAGATGCACTAGGACGGTGGGCTGCAAAACGCCATTAGGCGGTCGTCGAGCACACAAGGGTATGGACTAGCAGTAAGGCTCAGGCCTATAACTAGTCCACAGCTTTGCAACCAAAAAACGCGGGAAAGCGTCTGCCAATGGACCAGTCAGCAAATTTATCGGAAAATATAGTCCAGCTCGCGCGGCTTGGTCTGCAGGGTCGGTCGCAAGACGTGCAGGCTTACATCCGCCAGTTCATCCGCCGTTTCCGCCAGCAGGATCCCAAGCTTGCAAGCGCGCTGTCTGAACTCCTTGCACTGGCACCCACATCGCTCTCCCCATTGCGCGATGTGGGCGGGGGGGTAGTCCCAGTCGACGCAGATTCACGGCTGGCACTAGCGAAGAGCGAGTATCCGGTCGTGCTGACCAGCGCGCCGATACTTAATGCCGATCTCGCACTTCGCCTCGGACAGATCGTCGAGGAAAGAAGCCATCTCTCTGCGCTCGAACAACAAGGACTGGGCCCGACGCGTTCGCTTCTCTTCGTCGGGCCGCCGGGCGTCGGCAAGACGATGAGCGCTCGATGGTTAGCCAGCCGGCTAGACCGGCCCCTGATCACGCTCGATCTCGCGGCTGTCATGAGCAGTTACCTCGGCAAAACCGGTTCGAACATTCGCTCGGTGCTGGATTATGCCAAAAGCGTGCGTTCCGTTCTGCTGCTCGACGAATTCGATTCGATAGCCAAAAAGCGGGACGACGAGGGAGACGTCGGCGAACTGAAGCGTCTAGTGACGGTTTTGCTCCAGGAAGTTGACGATTGGCCGGCGACCAGCCTCCTTATCGCAGCGACCAATCATGGAGAGCTGCTCGATGCCGCCGTATGGCGTCGCTTCGACGACGTTCTTGAATTTGGTCCGCCTTCGGCCGGCGAGCGGGCCGCCGTGCTTCACCGTCTCTTCGGCCAGGATATGGGGCAACTCGAAACGTGGATGCCCCTGCTCGTCAGGATTTGGGACGGCAAGTCGTTTAGCGATTTGACCAGGACGGTCCAATGGATCCGGCGCCGGGCTACGATTACCAGCACGACAGTGCTGGACGTCCTGCTCGACCGCGTGAGTCATGACCTGCGCGCCGGCTCAACGCAGGACAGAAAACGGGTGGCCAGCTTGCTTGCCGAGGCCAATTACAGCGATCGTAGAATCAGCGAGCTGGTCGGGATTTCTCGAGACACGATCCGCAAGAGCCGAGCAACGAATTCCGGCTTGGGGAAGGCAGTGAATAATGGCTAGTCCACGATATCTGATCGGTCAGGGCGAGAAACTCTCCGAAGAGATTGCCCGCCCGCCACGCGGTATGGGCGACAAGGCTCATCCCTATTCCTTTGCTGAGGCACGCCTCCGTCTGGCACCGCAGTGGAAGAAGGCTGCGGCAGGGATCGAAGCCCTGCCCGGGCTGGCGTTGCCTTGCGGCCAAGCCGCGCTGGAGGTAACCCTTCATCCAAGCTATCTCGCCAAATCCTACTACCCGGCGAACTTAATCCGTGAGTTCGGCCTCTGGCATCTGGGCAGCCGGGCGGCTCATATAGTTCCGAGCAAGGTGGTGGCCGCTCGGGCGGAAGAGAGCGGCAAGGCGCAGCCCGCACCGGTCCTGTTTCTTGCTGGGTTGGCCGACACTCTCATCGAGTTTAGCAAACATGTGGGATCATGGTCGCCCAACAACGAACGGGTTGAAGATGATTTCCGGCGGATCGAAAGCGTCACGATACCCGGAAAAAGCCGGCTCAAAAGGTTGACCGATCGCTTCGCCGGACGTGCCGCTATTCCGCTGGAGGTCGTGCTCCATAACCCTGATCACGACGGCAACAGCGACGTCGTGGGCGCCTTTGTAGAATTCATGCGGTCGCTAGACATCCGGTATGACTTGGATCGGCGGCGGCAAGTCGGTGGTCTTGCCTTCTTGCCGATCATCGCGCCGCGCGAGCAACTTGACGATGTACTCGATTTCGCCTTCCTGCGCGTTTTACGGGAGGCGCCGCGGATCGTCCCTTTCGATCCTGTCACCCGCTCGATCGGTAGAGCATTTCCAGTCACTCTCAGCGACGAGGATGCGGTTGCCGCTGACTTGTCTGTGGCCATTTTCGATGGTGGGCTGCCCGATGGCCATGGGCTTGAAAAGTGGGTGACATTACATGACGCGCCGGGCGTCGGCGCTCCAAGTATCGCAGGGCAGCGGCATGGTCTTGCCGTGACATCGGCTTTCCTGTTCGGGCCACTTAAGCAAGGAGACGCCGTCCCCAGGCCATATGCGAACGTCGATCACTGGCGGGTGTTTGGCGAAGGCGACGATGATTTCGAGGCGTCCGATCTGCTCGATCGCATTGAGGACGTTCTCACCTCGCGTCGCTACGATTTCATCAACATAAGTCTAGGGCCCAGCTACGCCATCGATGATGACGACGTAAGCCCCTGGACGGCGAGGCTCGACCAATTGCTCGCAACTGGTGAGACCGTAGCGACCGTCGCCTGCGGCAATAATGGCGAGAATGATCGCACGGGCGGCTTGCATCGGGTGCAGCCGCCGTCCGACGGGGTGAACATGCTAGGCGTCGGCGCTAGCGACGGTTTTGGAATTGGCTGGAAGCGCGCAGAATACAGCGCGTGCGGTCCGGGACGCAGCCCGGGCTATGTAAAGCCAGATTTTTTGACCTTCGGCGGCTCGCACGGCACTCCATTTCTGGCCCTGAGGACGGTTAGTCCTCACGAGGCAGCCGGCACGATGGGCACGAGCTTCGCCGCGCCGGTCGCGATGCGATCCGGCGCAGGCGTGCGCGCGCAATTCGCTGAGCCACTCTGGGCGCCGGCGGTCAAAGCTTTGTTGGTGCACCACGCCTTGGGCGACGAGACACTCAGGACCGAAAACGGGTGGGGTCTAGTTTCGCACGGCTTAGGCGACCTCGTCCTGTGCGGCGATTATGAAGCGCATATTGTCTATCAGCGGCAAATGCCGACGACTGGAGCGGTGCGACTATATTTGCCGATCCCTGACGGCTTAACCGGCAACGTCGAGATCAAGGCCACTTTCAGTTTCTACTGCGAAGTCGATCCAGAGGATGCGATCAACTATACGCGTGGCGGTCTTGACATCCAGTTTCGGCCCAATACTACCCGGATCCCGCCGCCTTACTACAGTGGGAGCAAGCTCATCACGCCAACCGTGCCAGCCTCGGATTCGTTCTTCTCAGCTAAGAACTTTTACGCAACCGAGCATATGCAGCGCGATGATGCCCAGAAATGGGAAACGACACTAACCCGAACGAAGACGAAGCGCGCGTCGTCACTTGCCCAGCCAGCTTTCGACGTCAGCTACATCACCCGCGAACATGGCCACAACGGCCGACGGTCAGCAAACATGAAGTTTGCACTGACGCTTACGATCCGCAACCGATCCGTCCGAGATCTCTATGATCGCGTCATCGTCAGCTCGGGAAACCGCCTCCAACCCATGCGGCCCCGCGCCGGTGTACAGGTGCCAATCCGACTACCCAGATAGGATCGACGCCAGCGCATGGCGCAAGCGGTCAGTATGTCGCGAGCCATTTCTCGGGAGCGTAAGCTTCAAATTGCAACGACGCGTCTGGCGAATGACAGGTATCGCGGCAGCGCTCTCCGATAGCAGACGGGCGGCAAACGGCCAGCATCTACTGTGCCCGACTCGAACCGGCGCCCTTGACTGCGGGCCATAAGCCGCTCGTCATCGCAATATCCGGGTTGCTTATGCCGTGCCATTCGCCACATCCGCCAGCACAGCCAGGAAAGCTTCCTGCAGCGGCGTAGGCGGCACGTCAGTGCGATGCAACGCAACAAGCTCCCTCAGGAGGGTGAAGCCCGGCATGGAGACCTCGATCAACTCGTCTGTGAGCAGCCGCCGCGGCAGGAAGGACAGGAAGTCGGAGCGGGCGAGCAAGCCACGGAGCACACCGACGCTGTCGGTCTCGACGGCGGGAAGGGGTGGCTCCAGCCCGGCGTGAAGGAACAGATCGACCAGCCGCTGCCCCAGTACGCCCTCACGCGGCGGAAGTGCCCAGGGGTAGGCGAGCAGTGCCGCGGTGTCCGTGTCCCGCGCCAGAACGGGATGCCCGGCCCGACAGGCCACGACGAACGCCTCCTTCAGCACGGTCGTCGCGACCAGGCCTGGCGCCACGCCCTCCCAGGGGCGGTTGCAGATCGCCAGATCGAGCCCGCCGCGCGCGACCTCTCCGGCGAGCAACGGGTAAAGACCTTCGCGCAGAACGAAGCCGAGGCCGGGCTGCCGGGTGCGCATGCGGATGATCGCTTCAGGCATAACGTCCGGCGCGAGCGCCGGGGCCACGCCAAGGCGGAGGATGCCGCCGCCGGCCCGCCGCGCGTGCTCGACATCCAGGCGCGCGCGCTGCGCTTCCGCCACGATGACGGCGGCGCGGGCGGCCAGGGCGTCGCCCGCCGCCGTCGCCACAACGCCGACGGTGCGCCGCTCGAACAGCACGGCGCCCAACTCGGCCTCCAGCCGGCGCATTGCCTTGCTCAAAGCAGGCTGCGACAGCCCGAGCGCCGCGGCCGCGCGGCCAAGGCTGCGCTGGCGGTGCACCGCAAGGAACTGCTCGAGCAGGATGGGGATCATGTGCCGATCATAACCATTGGTTATGGCCGCCAGAACAAGAGACACCTTCCGCCGGGTGCACCGCTTCCGGCAACATCATTTGATGCAAGCGAGCACTGACCATAACCGCGCCACTCAGGAGAGCCGCATCGTCGGCCCGCCGGACCTGGCTGTGACGCGGATGCCGGCGTCGCGCGAGGGCGGCTCGCCGGCTGTCCTCCTGCACGGCATCGGCGGGAACCGCGCCAACTGGACCGACGACCTTCCTGCCCTCGCCGCCGAACGCGAGGTGCTGGCCCCTGACTTGCGCGGCTATGGCGACAGCGACTCCCATCCGGACTCTGCATCGCCGCTCGACTTCGACGATCTGGTGTCTGACGCGGCGCGGGTGCTGCACTCGGTCGGGCGGCCGGTGCATCTTCTCGGCCTCTCGATGGGCGGGCTGGTGGCACAGGCGCTTGCCGCGCACTGGCCGAAACGCATCCGTTCGCTCGTTCTCGTCGCCTGCCGGCCGGGCGACGCGCCGGTTCTGCCAGGCGAACGCGGTGAGGCTTTCCTGCGCGACCGCCTCGGACCGATCGAGCGCGGCGGGACCGCCGCCCTGGCGGACTCGCTGGTGGCAGCCCTGGCCGGGCCGGCGGCGTCACCCGGCGCGCTCGCCGCGCTGCGCGCCAGCATCCTTCGCCTGCGCGTGCCCGACTACCTCGCCGTGCTGCGCGCGCGGAGCGGGATGGAACCCGTCGCGGACCCGCGCGCCCTGCGCCTGCCCGTGCTTGTTCTTGGCGGCGAAGCA
>JANPIH010000237.1:0-57131 GCA_031424895.1 Rhodospirillales bacterium | reverse complement strand
CGAAGCAAAGAGTCATACTGACCGCCGTCGACCGGATCTTCAACGGTCGACATCAAAGGCGGTTGGTATGAAACGCCCAGCCCATCCAGGTTTAAGGGGCGAACACCGCGAAGGCCGCGCCGGAGGCGAACAGCAGCGCGGCGCAGACGGCCAGCCCGGCCGCCGGGCCGTAGAAATCGGCCACCAGGCCGAGGCCGATCGGGCCGATGACGTAGCCGATGTCACCGAGCATGCGGAACAGGCTCATGGCCGCAGCATTCATGCCCGGCGGCGCGGTGTCGGCGGCGTAGGTGGCGGGAGCGGGGCCGCCCATGCCGCTGGCGAGGCCCCAGGCGAGGCTGGCGATCATGAACCAGGTGAGGTCTGGCGCCACGCAGAACAGCAGCATGGCAATGCCGGTGAGGATGGTGGTGGGGACGATCACCGGTTTGCGGCCGAAGCGGTCGGACAGCCAGCCGGCGGGGTAGGCGGCGAACAGGCCGACGAGGCTGCCGAGGGCCATCGACAGGCCGATCGTGCCGGGGGCGAGGCCGAGCCAGACGGCGCCCAGCAGGGGCACGATGTTGAACAGCCCGCCGGTGCGGGCGGCGGCGTTGACCAGCGAGACGAGGCAGACGAGGCCGAAGCCGCGATTTGCGCCGACGAGTTTCAACTGTTTGAAGAAGCTGGGGAGTTTTGTGCCGCGGGCGCTGGCCTGAGCCATTTCGCGGGTTTCGCCGACCGCGAACCAGGCGATGGCGCCGACCAGAAGGCCGACGAAGGCATAGGCCCAGAACGGGGCGGCGAGGCCGAACCATTCGGCGAGCAGGCCGCCTGGCAGCGGTCCGGCACCGGCGGCGAAGATGAAGCTGCCCCAGTAGAGCGACATCATGCGGCCGCGGCGCTCGGGCGTGGTGATGTCGGCCAGCACGATCTGGCCGGCGGTGACCACGAAGCCGGCCCCGAAGCCGGCGACGAAGCGGCCGGCCATGAATTCCGGGTAGGTGCTGGCCAGCGCGCACCAGAGGTTGCCGGCCGAGGTCAGCATGGCACCGAAGGCCAGGGCGTGGCGTCGGCCGAAGCGGTCGGCTATCTGACCGGCCGGCGCCGACGAGAACAGGCGGGCAAGGCCATAGGCGGCAATCGCGGCGCCGATCCAGGCGACCGGGACGCCGAATTCGCGGGCGTAGAGCGGCAGGACCGGGACGACGGAGCCGAAGCCGAGCTGGTTCACGGCGACGAGGATGCACATCCAGATGAGGATGCGGCGCTCTTTTGTGGGGAGGCTGCGGATCATGGAGGCGAAGGAAGAAGTTCTTTTTTGAAAAAAAGAACCAAAAAAATTTCATTCTTAAGTGATGCAGCCGACACACTTAGGGATGAAAGTCTTTTTGCTTCTTTTTCCACAGAAAAAGAAGGTTCTTGCTTACTCAGAGCGCAACACCCCGAAACGCGAGGTTTTTCACGCGGCTGCCGTTGGTCAGCAAGCCGGTGGGGCGGCCCTCGGCATTGCGGACAAGGCGGGCGTCGAGCCAGGAGCGGTAGAGGGAGCCGGGGGTCCAGATGCGGAAGATGTCGCCCTCGATGCCTTCCAGCGGCCAGGGGCCGGCCTTGGCGTGGGGGCCGTCGATGTGGAGGTCCATGCCGCCATCATGGGCGGTGATGGTCCAGGTGGCGGCCATTTCGTCGCTGCGCCAGGTGCCGGGGAGGTCGGCAGGGAGCGGGGCGGCGGGGGCGACCCGGTGGTAGGTGGCGGTGACGCCGGCGTCGTGCTCGATCTCGACGGAATTGCCGTCGGCGGCGAGGCGGAAGGTGAAGTCGCGGCCGGAACTGGCGGCTTCGATGCGGCCGTCGCCGTGGGCGCGAGTTTCGAACGCGACGCCGTTGGTGCTGCCGGTGAGGGTGCCCTTGTCCATAAGGGCGAAGTCGACGGTGGCGGGCGCGTCGGGGTTGAGGAAGCGGCCGGCGTGGCGGGCGAGGATGTCGGGGTCGGGCAGGCGCTGGGCGGGCTTCACGCCGGGGATGCCGTCGAGCAGGTGGTGCAGGACAATCTGCCCGAGGGCGTAGGGGTTGGCGGTGGCGTTGTTGGCGATGACGATGATGGCGGTGTCGAGCTCGGGGATGCGGAGGTATTCGGTTTTGTAGCCGGGCCACAGGCCGCCGTGGCTGACGGTGCGGATGCCGCGAACCTCGGAATGGCGTAGGCCGCGGGCGTAGTCGTTGAGGCGGCCGTTGGTGAAGGGGGCGCATTCCTCAAGCTGGGCGACAAGGTTGGGGCCCAGGCGGTTGGTTTCGCATGCCCGTGCCCACAGAGCGAGGTCGACGACCGAGGACACCAGGGCGCCCTCGCCGTGGACCGCGAAGCCGTGTTGGGCGCGGACCCAGGGGCCGACACCTTCCGCTTCGTCGGCGGGGAGGTAGCCGGTGGCGAGGCCGGGGACGAGCTCGGTGGTGGATTCCACCATCATCGTCATGGTCATGCCGCAGGGGGCGAAGATGCGGCGGGCGAGGAAATCGCGCAGTTTCAGACCACTGACGCGCTCGGCGATGACGCCAAGGAGCAGGAAGCCGGCGTTGCTGTAGAGATAGCGGCTGCCTGGCGGGAAGTTCAGCGTGCGCTGGCGGGCGATGCCGGCGAGGAGCTGTTCGTGGCTGGCGGGCATGGCGAGGTCGGTGCCGCCGGTGCGCATGATCTCCAGCATGTCGCGGATGCCGGAGCAGTTGCGCATCATCTGGTCGATGGTGACGGTGGCGCCGAAATCCGCGAGTTCAGGGACATGGAGGCGGATGTCGTCGTCGAGCGACAAGCGGCCTTCCTCGGCCAGCATGAGGATGGCGGCGCAGGTGAACTGCTTGGAGACCGAGGCGATGCGGAAGGTGGTGTCCGGCCCGATCTTCACGCCGAGCTCGATGCTGGCCAGGCCGGCGCTTTCGTGCAGCACGAAGGCGCCGGCGCGGACGACGCCGATGGTGACGCCGGGGCCGGCGCCGCCATGCGGCGCGAGGCGTGAGGCGCCGCCATGCGGCGCGAGGGGTGAGGCGCCGCCGTAGGGCGCGAGGAGGCCGGCGACGCGGCGGTGGAGCAGGAGAGTGTCGAGATCGGTCACGTCGTGTCCTTGGGCGGGGATGCGTCAGCCTAGGACCTAGACTAGGACAGCGTGTGCGCGAGGGAAATGGCGGGCCTTGAACCTCTGCGCCGTGTCGACAATGTGCGACCGGCGGGGATGACCTGGGCGCAGGATGGTTATACTATCGTTCAAACTGATGCGAACGGCGCCGTTCGAGCCGCCGGGGAGAGACGCGAGATGAGCTTGCTGCCCAAGGGCGCAATCGACTGCGACATCCATCCCTCGGTGCCCAGCGTGCAGGCGCTGATGCCTTACCTGGAGGATCATTGGCGCGAGCAGGTGATCATTCGCGGCATCGATGAGTTGAACTCGATCTCCTATCCGCTGGGCTCGCCGCTGACCTGCCGGGCGGATTGGCGGCCGGCGAGCGGGCGGGCGGCTTCCAGCGTGGAGATGGTGCGGGCGCAGGCGCTGGATCCGTTCGGGACCTCGGTGGCGATCGCCAACTGCCTGTACGGGGTACAACTGCTGTTCAGCGAGGACATGGCCGCGGCCTTTGCGCGGGCGGTGAACGACTGGCTGGTGAAGGAGTGGCTCGACAAGGAGCCACGCCTCCGCGGGTCGATCGTGGTGCCGACGCAGAATGTCGAGATGGCGGTGGACGAGATCAACCGTTGTGCCGCGGACAAGCGTTTCGTGCAGATTTTGTTGCTGGTGATGGGGGATACGCCGCTGGGCCGGCGGCACCATTGGCCGATCTATGCCGCGGCCGAGAAGCACGGGCTGGCCGTTGGCATCCACGCCGGCAGCGCCTATCACAATCCGCCGACGCCGGTGGGCTGGCCGAGCTACTACACCGAGGATTATGTCGGGCAGGCGCAGGCGTTCCAGACGCAGCTGACCAGCATGATCTGCGAGGGCGTGTTCACCAAGTTCCCCGATTTGAAGGTGGTGCTGCTGGAATCCGGGTTCACCTGGCTGCCGGCGCATCTGTGGCGGCTGACGAAATACTGGCGCGGGCTTCGGATGGAGATCCCGTGGGTGGATCGCGCGCCGGCCGATATCGTTCGCAGCAATGTGCGGCTTTCGTTGCAGCCGGCCGATGCGCCGGATGCGGCGACGCTGATGAAGATCATCGACCATTTGCAGAGCGACGAGCTGCTTCTGTTTTCGACCGACTATCCGCATGCGCAGTTCGACGGCACCGCGGCAATTCCGGCGGGGCTGCCGGACTCGCTGGTGCGCAAGATCGCGATCGACAACCCGCGGGCGACCTACGCCCGGCTGATGGAGAAGGTGGCATGAACGAGATCCGTTCGCAGGCCTCGCCGGACGTCGCCGCCAGCAGCAAGGTGGGCGTGGGGGATGGCGACATCCATCCGGCGCGCAAGGGGCCGAAGGATTTCCACCCCTGGCTGGCCAGGCGCTGGCAAGACCACATCGAACAATACGGTTCGCCGGGCCGGCAGGGGTGGCAGGCGGGGCCGGCCTATCCCAAGAGCCAGCCGAATGCCTCGCGGCGCGATGCCTATCCGCCCGAGGGGGGCCGGCCGGGCAGCTCGTTGGAGTTCATGCAGGCGCAGCACCTGGACACAAACAATATCGAGCTGGGCGTCCTGAACCCGCTCGGCTCCGGCCAGGGGGTGATGAACGCCGAGCTGTCGGCGGCCCTTTGCCACGCCACGAACGAGTGGCAGCTGGCGGAATGGACCAGCAAGGACAACAGGTTACGCGCGTCTGTGGTGGTGCCGTACGAGGACCCGGTGGCCTCGGCGGCCGAGATCCGGCGCTATGCCGACAACCCGGCCTTCGTGCAGGTGCTGCTGCTGAGCCGCACGGCGGAGCCGTTGGGCAGCCGGAAATACTGGCCGATCTACGAGGCGGCGGCCGAGGTGGGGATGCCGGTCGGCGTGCATGCCTTCGGCTATGGCGGCAATCCGGTGACGCCGGCGGGTTGGCCCAGCTACTACATCGAGGAGATGACAGGGCATTCGCAGTGCCAGCAGGCCGGGCTGACCAGCCTGGTGGTCGAGGGCGTGTTCGAGCGCTGGCCGAGCCTGAAGATGGTGATGATCGAGGCCGGCTTCGCCTGGGCGCCGTCGCTGGCGTGGCGGCTTGACAAGCACTGGAAGACGCTGCGCAGCGAGACGCCGCACCTCAAGCGCCTGCCGAGCGAATACCTGCGCCAGCAGGTGTGGTGGACGACGCAGCCGATGGAGGAGCCCGATAACCGGGACAACCTGCTGGACACCATCGAATGGATGGGCTGGGACCGGTTCATCTTCGCCACCGACTATCCGCATTGGGATTTCGACGATCCGGCGCATGCCCTGCCGGTCAAGGCGAGCGAGGCGCAGCGCCGGGCGTTCTTCATCGGCAATGCGCGGCGTGTCTATCGCGGTTGCGGAGGCTGAGGGACTGACGAGATGAGCCGACACGTCGTTGCCACCGCCCATGAAATCCCCGAGGGCGGGCGCAAGCTGGTGATGGTGCGCGGGCGCCCGATCGCCATCTTCAATCTGAAGGGCGAATACTACGGCATGCTCAACCGCTGCCCGCACCAGGGCGGGCCGATGTGCGAGGGGCTGATCACCGGGCTGCGCGAGGCGAAGCAGCCGGGGGAATACGTCTACTCGCGGGCCGGCGAGATCCTGCGCTGCCCCTGGCACGGATGGGAGTTCGATATCCGCACCGGGCAGAGCTACATCGACCCCGGCAAGACCTTCGTGCGCACCTATCCGGTGGAGGCGATGGCCGGCGAGAGCGTCGTGAAGGGGCCGTACGTGGCCGAGACGATCCCGGTATCGGTGGAAGAAGATTATCTGGTCGTCGAGATGTGACCGCGGCGGACGAAGCGGTGGCGGGACCGCCCGCCGTCGGCGCGTGACCCCGTCCGACATGCCGCGACGCTGAACCATGGCCGTCGCCTACCGTGCCGACATCGACGGGCTGCGTGCGGTCGCCATCGTGCCCGTGGTGCTGTTCCACGCCTTCCCGACGCTTCTGCCCGGCGGATTCGTGGGCGTGGACGTGTTTTTCGTCGTCTCCGGCTGGCTGATCGGCGGCATCGTGTTCGCGGAGGTGGAGCGGGGGCGCTTCTCGCTGCTGGACTTTTGGGCCCGCCGCGCCGTGCGGCTGCTGCCGGCGCTGCTGGTGGTGCTGGCCTTCGTGATGGCGGCCGGGTGGGCGCTGTTGCTGGCGGACGAATGGCGGCGTCTGGGGTGGCACGTGCTGGGCGGCGTGGCGTATTTTTCCAATTTCGTGCTGGCGCGCGAGAGCGGGTATTTCGATACGGCGGCGGAGGCAAAGCCGCTGTTGCACCTGTGGTCGCTGGCGATCGAGGAGCAGTTCTACCTGGTGTTCCCGCTGCTGGCGCTGGCTTTGGCGCGGCGGCGTGGTGCCGCCGTGTTCCCCTGGGCGATGGTGGGGCTGATGGCGGCGTCGTTCGGCTATGGCCTGCTGGACACGCCGCGCAATCCGGCAGCGGCCTATTTCCTCCCGCAATCGCGGGCGTGGGAGTTGCTGTGCGGAGTGGCGCTGGCGCGGCTGGGGGCGGTGCGGCTGCGTTTCCCGGACCTGGTTGCCGCTGCGGGACTGGCGACAATCCTGGCGGCGGCGCTGGTGTTCGACCGGGCCTCGCCCTATCCCGGCTGGCGCGCGGCGGTGCCGGTGGCCGGAACGCTGCTGGTGATCGCGGCGGGCCCGGCGGCATGGCCCAACCGGTTGCTGCTGGCGCATCGCGCGGCGGTGGCCGTTGGGCTGGTGAGCTACCCGCTTTATCTGTGGCACTGGCCGCTGCTGTCGCTGGCGCGGATCGTGGAGGGCGGCGAGGTCGCGGCCTGGCTCCGCGCCACGCTGGTCGCGGCCTCGGCGATGCTGGCGGTTGCCACGTATCGGCTGGTGGAGCGCCCGATCCGCTTCGGCCCCCTGCCCCGGCCCCGCGCCGCGCTGGCGCTGGTGGCGGCATGTGCCGTGGTGGGGCTGGGCGGCGCTGCGATGCGCGGGGGCCACGTGCCCCCCTTCTCCAGCCGCTTCGGGGTGAACCGGGTGCTGGAAGCGGCAGGAGAATGGGATTATCCGGGCGGGATGGAACGCCTATCGGCCGGTGGCCGCACGCTCTACCGTCAGGCGGGCGCGGGTGGGGCCGTGCTGTTCCTGGGCGACAGCAATATCGAGCAGTATGCCCCGCGCATGGTTGCCCTGCTGCGCGCATCGCCGGCCGATCACCGCACCGCGCTGTTTCTCACTGGTGGTGGATGCGCGCCGATCCCGGGCGTGCGCGACCCTAGGTTGCCAGGCTGCGCCACCCTGCTGCCCGCGGCGCAGGCCGCGATCGCGGCGCACAGGGTGCAAACGGTGGTGTTCGGCGCGCAGTGGTGGGGGTATTTCAGCGGCCCACGCCAGCACATTGGCGACGCACCCCTGTCCGGCGCGGCGGGGCGCGACGCCGCCTTGGCGGCCCTGGGCGCGGAGGTGCGGCGGCTGCGGGACGATGGGCGTCGGGTGGTGGTGGTGCTGAACATCCCCTGGGGGCAGGAACTGGACCCGCGCCGGGGTGTCGCGCGCGGCTGGCTGACCTTCGGAACGCAGCAGAACGAACTGCCCCGTGCGCGGCTGGAGGCGGAGTTCGGAGCAATATCGCGAGCCCTGGCAGCGGAGGCGCGTGCGGCCGGGGCGGAGGTGATCGACCCGCTCGACCATCTCTGCACCGCGCAGGCCTGCCCTGCCACCGATACCGATGGCGTACCGATCTACAAGGACGCGGTGCACCTGCGTCCGCGCCATGTGCGGACAGCGGTGACCTTTCTCGACGGGGTGCTGCGCCGCGACGAAGGCCGGACCACTGTCGGACCGGATTGATGCTCTGCTCCGGGAGTGGCTGATACCAAACGCCCGAAATGCCGCCTCTTCCGGCATTTCGGGCGTTTGGTATCGCGCGCCGGGCTGGCCGGCGGCGGCGCGCAAAACAAGACTCATGCCAACCGCCATCGACCGATTCTTCATCGGTCGACGGCGGTTGGCATTACATGCCCGGCGGCCGCACTACCCGGGCAGGTTCACCAGCACATCGTCCCCTTCGACCTTCACGGCGAAGGTTTTCAGGTCCTCCTCGATCGGGGCGCCCATGCCCTTGCCGGTGCACACGTCGAACTGGCCGGCATGCAGGGGGCATTCGATGAGGTTGCCGTCGAGGTAGCCGTCGGTGAGCAGCGCGAAGGCGTGGGTGCAGATGTTGTCGGTGCAGTAGTACTGGCCGTCGGCCAGGTGATAGATGGCCAGGGACAGGCCGTTGATCTCCACCGGAATGGCGCCGCCTTCGGCCACGTCGCCTGCTGCTGCCACCCGCACCCAGTTTTCCGCCATGTCGCACGCTCCCTCGTGAATCCCGTCGGATCATGGCGCATCGGTCGCGCGTTGTCGCGGGGGGCCGGCCGCTTCGTGGTGGCGAAGGCGGGCGCGATCCCGTAATCTGCCGATCAGTCGGCGCAGGAAGATGCACATGAACGTCGAAGTCCGTCCGCAGCCCGCCCCGCACGCCATGACGAAGCTGGCCATCGCCGATTGCGACACGCATCCGGTATTGCCGCATCTGTCCCACCTGGACCGGTGGCTGCCGCAGCGGTGGCGGGACTATATCGCCACCTTCGGCATGTCGCAGCGGCAGGGGCACCAGAACGGGGTGAACCCTTATCCGAAGGCGCAGCCGAACGCCGCGCGCCGCGACGCCTGGCCGCCGGGTGGGGCGCCGGGCACCGACCTCGACTTCATGCGCCAGCAGTATTTCGACCCGCTGAACGTGCATTTCGCGGTGATCAACCCCCTGACCCCGTCGGGCCAGGGCTTCGCCAACCCCTACCTTTCGGGCGCCCTGTGCCGGGCGACCAACGAATGGCAGGCGCATGACCTGGTGGCGAAGGAGCCGCGCTTCCGCGCCTCCATCTGCGTGCCCTACGAGGACACGGCGGCAAGCGTGGCGGAAATCGAGCGGCTGGCTGGGCGAGCGGAGTTCTGCCAGGTGCTGGTCCTGGGGCGCACCGGAGAGGGGCTCGGAACCAAACGCTACCGCCCGATCTTTGCCGCCGCGGCCGCCGCCGGGCTGCCGGTGAGCCTCCACGCCTTCGGCTATGGCGGGGGGCCGGTGACGTCGGGGGGCTGGCCCAGCTTCTATATCGAGGAGATGACCGGCCACGCCCAGGCGGCGCAGGCGCAGGTGACGTCGATGGTGGTGGAGGGGCTGTTCGAGGAACTGCCGTCGTTGAAGGTGCTGATGGTGGAGGCCGGCTTCGCGTGGCTGCCGTCGCTGGCGTGGCGGCTGGACCGCAACTGGCGGGTGCTGAAGCAGGAGACGCCGCATCTGCGGATGTCGCCCAGCGAATACATCCATCGCAACATCTGGCTGACCACGCAGCCGATGGAGGAACCGGAGCCCCGCGACCAATTGCTCGACACGATCGGCTGGATCGGCTGGGACCGGCTGCTGTTCGCGACCGACTATCCGCACTGGGATTTCGACGACCCGGCACAGGCGCTGCCGATGCGGGTGGATGCGGCCGACCGCGAGCGGTTCTTCATCGGCAATGCGCGCGAGGTCTACGGCTTCGGCTGAGCGTTCCGGCGGTCCGCGGGACCGCGGTCAACAGCCCCCGCAGAGGGGCAGGCACGGGAGACGACAATGGCACAGTACAAATTGGGCCGGCGGGCCATGCTGGGCACCGCCCTGGCGATGCCGGCGCTGAACGTGCGCGCCCAGGGCAATGCGGTAACGCTGATCAGCCATCGCTATCCGGCGCTGGAATGGTATGCGGACAAGATGAAGTCCGCCCTGCCCGGCACGACGGTGGACACAAGGCTGATGCCATCGGGCGATGCGTCGCAGATGCAGCGGCTGCAGTTCTCGTCTGCCTCGCCGGGGATGGACATTCTCTGGCTGAATTCCTCGCTGATGGCGTTCTATGCCAAGAACGGCTGGTTGGAGCCGATGGACGACCTGATCGCCATGTTCCGCGACGAATACAAGCTGGGCGACCTAAACCCGACCTCGCTGCGCGGCATGACCTATGAGGGCAAGGTCTATGGCCTGCCGCTGACCACCAACACGCTGTTGTATGCCTACCGCGAGGATGTGTTCAGCGAGCGCAAGCTGGCCCCGCCCGGAACATGGGAGGAGCAGGTGGAGATCGCGAAAACCTTGAACTCCCCGCGCCGCAGCGGCACGACGCTGAGCCTCAAGTGGGACATGCCGCCCTACGAACTTTCCAGCGTGCTGCACACCGTGGGCGATGGCTGGTTCGACCGCGACTGGAAGCCGGTGTTCAACAGCGCCAAGGGCGTGGCGGCGATCGATCTCTACAGGCGGCTGGCGGCCTTTGCGGTGCCGGGTTTCTCCAGCCAGGCGAACGACGAGAACACTGTGAACTTTGCCCAGGATGTCGCGGCCACCGGGCAGCAATGGGCGACCCGCTGCGCCACGATGGACAACCCGCAGCGCAGCAAGGTGGTGGGCCGCATCCAATGGGCCGTCCCGCCCGGCGGCAAGCAGGCGATCACCACCGATGGCTATGCCATCAGCCGGTTCAGCACCAAGAACAAGGAGATGCTGTTCCGCATCCTGGCCCGCGCGCTGGACGAGGACAGCCAGCGCGGGGCGGCCGACCTTGCCACCCCCACAAGGCGCGCGGTGCTGAACGACCCGGCGATCCAGGCGCGATTCCGCTGGTATCCCGCGATATCGAAGTGCCTCGATGTCGGTGAGCCGCCGCCGGCGCTGGCGGAGTTCAACGAGGCAGGGGAGGTAGCGTGCCGGCGCATGGTGCAGGCCATCGTGGGCCAAATGCCGGTGAAGGCCGCACTCGACGCGGGTGCGACGGAGGTGGTGGAGCTGCTGACCCGGCGGGGTTACTACAAGGGCTGAACGGGCGGGGCCGGCGGACTGGCGACAGGCTTGCGCGATCGGCGAGTTGACGGACGGCGGCCGCAGCCGGACAATCCACCCGTCGATCCCCCGGGGATATGCGGGACGGCCAAGGGGGAAACGCGCCGATGTGGCTGTTCATGCTGCCGAGCGTCGTCGTGATGGCGCTGGTGCTGTTCTATCCGTTCTTCTCGGCGGTGTACTACAGCTTTTTCAACTACTACCTGGGCTCCACCAACGTCACGTTCGCGGGCTTCGACAACTACACCGCGTTGCTGAGCGAGGAGCGGTTCTGGCTCGACCTCGGCAACACGTTCTTCATTGTCGGCGTGTCGGTGGCGTTGCAGCTGGTGATCGGGCTGGCGCTGGCGCTGGCGCTGTATTCCTGCACGCGCGGGGTGCGGCTGATTTCGCTTCTCAACTTCCTGCCGCATGTGGTGACGCCGGTGGTGGGGGGCATCTTCCTGAAATGGATGTTCGTCGGCCGCTGGGGGCTGCTGGATGCCACGCTGATCGGCTTCAACATCTTTCCGCCGGACTGGCTGGGCGACCCGGGCTGGGCGAAGTTCACCGTGATCGTAGCCGATACCTGGAAGTTCATGCCCTTCCTGATGCTCGTGCTGTATGCGGGGTTGCAGAGCTTCGACACCGCCCTGCTGGAAGCCGCCGCCATCGACGGGGCCAGCGCGTGGCAGCGGCTGTGGTACATCATCCTGCCGATGATGAAGCCACTGATCCTTTTCGTGGTGGCCATCCGCACCATGGATGCGTTCCGCTTCTTTGACCTGATCTACGTGCTGACCAACGGCGGGCCGGGAACGGCGACCGAGACGATCACGCTCTACACCTACCAGCTGGCGTTCCGGCTGCTGGAGGTCGGGCGCGCCTCGGCGCTGGGTGTGCTGACGCTGATCGTGGTGGCGATCATGGTGGCGGTGATGATCTGGTTCATGCAGCGGCGTGGCCGCGAAGCCTTTTGATAGCACAGGCATTCTGAGATGAAATCCCGCTACCAGATCCCGCTGCTGATTTTCCTGAGCATCTTCACCTTTATCAACCTCGTGCCGATCCTGTGGGGCTTGGTCATCTCGCTGAAGCAGCCGGCAGATGCCTTCTCCATCCCGCCGACGCTGATCTTCGAGCCGACGCTGATCTTCCACTGGGAGGTCTGGGTGGAGCGGGGGTTCCTGAACTTCCTGCTGAACAGCATCATCGTTGCCGCCGGCACCATCTTCATCTCGGTGCCGATCGGCACGCTGGCCGCCTATGGACTGGCGCGCACCAAAACGCGGCATGCCAGCACGCTGCTGTTCGGGCTGCTGGCCATCCGCATGCTGCCGCAAATCCTGCTGGCGATCCCGTTCTTCGTGATGGCGCGCTGGCTGAGCCTGATCGACACCTACATCATGATGATCATGGCGATGGTGGCGATCAACCAGCCCTTCACCATCTGGCTGATGCGCAGCTTCTTCGTCGACGTGCCGGTGGAACTCGACGAGGCGGCGATGATCGACGGCTGCAACCGCTGGCAGGCGTTCTGGTATGTGGTGCTGCCGGCGGTGCGGCCGGGGCTGGCGGTGACATCGCTGTTCTCGATGCTGCTGGCCTACAACGAGTTCCTGTTCGCGCTGATCCTTACCGGCAGCCGCACCAAGACGCTGCCGGTGGCGATCGCGGAATACGGCGGGGAGGACATCCACTACTGGTCGCTCTCGGCCGCCGGCGCCATCGGCATCATGCTGCCGGCGGTGATCTTCACCATCCTGGTGCAGCGCCACCTGATCCGCGGGCTGACATTCGGGGCGGTGAAGGGCTGAGCGTTGGCGGAACCCGCGCTTTCGGGTATCGTTGAACGAAGAATGCGTTGGGAGACACTGCGTTGAACGTCCAGGTCCGCGCCCCCGCCGCCCCCGGCACCGCCGCCGCGAGCAGGCTCGCCATCGCCGATATCGACCTGCATCTCGGCCCGCCGAACTGGGAGGCGCTGTATCCGTTCCTGGAGCGGCGTTGGATCGACCATATCGCCACCTTCGGCCTGGCCCACCGCACCGGGCTGCAGGGTGGTGGCCCGAACTATGCGAAGGCCCAGCCCGCCGCCGCCCGGCGCGATGCCTGGCCGCCCTCCGGCAAGCCCCCGGGAACCGACCTCGACTTCATCCGCAGCCAGCACCTCGATGCCTACAATGTTGAATTCGGCACCATCAACCCGCCTACCCCGTCGCAAAACTTCATGAACCCGCGCCTGGGCAACGCGATCTGCCGGGCGATGAACGATTACCAGGTCGAGTTCCTGGCCAAGCCGGAGCCGCGGCTGAAGGCCAGCATCGCGGTGAACTATGAAGACCCCGAGGCCGCGGTCGCCGAGATCGAACGCTGGGCCGGCAGCCCGCATATCGGCCATGTCTACCTGCTGTCGCGCAGCGCCGAACCCTACGGCACGCGGCGCTACCGGCCGATCTTCGAGGCAGCTGTGGCCGCCGGCATCCCCGTCGCCATGCATGCCTTCGGCTTCGGCGGCAACCCGAACACCTCCAGCGGCTGGGCCAGCTACTACATCGAGGACATGCTGGCCCACGCGGCCTCAGTGCAGGCACAATTGACCTCAATGGTGGTGGAGGGCGTGTTCGAGCAACTGCCCGACCTCAAGTTCGTCATGATCGAAGGCGGCTTCGGCTGGGTGCCGTCGCTCGGCTGGCGGCTGGACAAGCACTGGAAAACGCTGCGCGCCGAAACGCCGCACCTGTCGATGGCGCCGAGCGAATACATCCGCCGCAACGTCTGGTTCACCACGCAGCCGATGGAAGAACCGAATAATCCCCAGCACTTGGCCGACCTGATCGGCTGGATCGGGCTTGAGCGACTGATCTTCGCGTCAGACTACCCACATTGGGATTTCGACGACCCAATGACGGCGCTGCCGATCCGGCTGGATGCGGAGCAATCGCGGGCGTTCTATCGCGGCAACGCGGCGGCTGTTTACGGGCGGTAGGAAGGAAGAATCTTCTTTTTCTGAAGAAAAAGAAGCAAAAAGACTTTCATCCCTTTGCGCCGCGATAAACCCCCAGCAAAGGAATGAAAGTCTTTTTGGTTCTTTTTTTCAAAAAAGAACCGCTTGCTTCTAAAGCCGCGCCACCGCCCCGAACCCGACATCCGCCGCCACCAGCGCCGCATCGATGTCGGCTGCCTGGTGCGCCGTGCACAGGAACATGTTGTGCTTGGGGTGAAAATACGCCCCGGCCCGCAACGCCGCCGAGCAGAACGCGTTCGCCTTCCCGAGGTCCGCGTCATCCTCGAACAGCACCAGCGGCATCTGCACCGGCCCGGTCTGGCGGATGGCGATGCCGTGCTTGGCCGACAGCGCCGCCATTCCCGCCCGGAACCGCTCGCCCATCGCCACCATGTGCCCGATCCCGTCATCGCGCTTCAGCGCCCGGATCGTCGCGACGCCGGCCGCATGAGGCACGGCGGCGGTCCAGAACGAGCCGGTCGAGAACGTCCCGCGCACCGCATCGCGAAACCGGTCATTGCCGGTGATGGCGGCCAGCGGGTGCCCGTTGGCGATCGACTTGCTCCAGGCCGACAGGTCGGGCCGCACCCCAACGCTCTCCCACGATCCGCCGAGATGCAGCCGGAACCCGGCCCGCACATCGTCAATGATCAGCGCCGCCCCCGTGGCATCGCACAACTCGCGCGCCTTCCGGGCGAATTCCGGGCTGGGCATTTCCTGGTCGATGCCGACATCGTGGCGGAACGCGGAGGCGACGATGGCCGCGAGGTCGCTGCGATTGCGGTCCACCGCCGCCTCCAGGCTGGCGACGTCATTGTAGATGTAGTGGTCGATATGCGCCCGGTCCTCGGCGGTCACGCCGGCGAGCGACGGCGAGGTCCACGGCACCGCGCCGTGATAGGCGCCCTTGGCCACCAGCACCTTGCGGCGGCCGGTGCCGGCGCGGGCGAAGGTAACGGCCATCGTGGTGGCATCGGTGCCGTTCTTCTGGAACTGCACCCAGTCCGCCGCCGGGATGGTGTCCACCAGCAGCTCCGCCAGTTCCACCATTGCCTCGCCCGGCCCGTTCTGGCAGTCGCCCAGCGCCGCCTGGCGCGCGCCCGCCGCCTCCACCTCCGGATGGTGATGGCCGAGCAGCACCGGCCCCCAGCTGCACATGAAGTCGATGTATTCGTTGCCATCCACATCGCGGATGCGGCATCCCTGCGCCGAGGAGAAGAACTGCGGATACCCCTCTGGCAGGTTGGCCGCGTTCTGGTGGCCCCACATGCCGCCTGGCACCACCCGCGCCGCGCGCGCCCGCAGTTCCGAATCCTTCGCGTTGTGCAGCATCCGCTTCTCCATTGCCCGATCCTGGATGCATCCTATGCTCCCGACGGGACCAACAGCGAGGGGGCAGATGCGCATCACGGACGTCGAACCCATCCTGCTGCGCGGGGAAGCCAGCTACGGCTCCACCGCCAGCGGCGCGGAAGCCACCGACAACGGCGACTGGCAGCTTCTGGTCCGCGTCGCCACGGATGAAGGCCTCACCGGCTGGGCCGACGCCGAAACCCTGGCGCCTGCCGCCGTCGCCATCATCTCCGGCCAGGGCATGTCCATCCCAGGCTTCCAGACGCTCGCCGGCCTGCTCATCGGCGAGAACCCGCTCGACGTCCAGCGCCTGTGGGACAAGCTCTACGTCGGCAGCGCCTATTACGGCCGCCGCGGCATCGCCATGCAGTGCATCTCGGCCATCGACAACTGCCTCTGGTCCATCCGCTCCCAGGCCGCCGGCCAATCGCTCGCCCGCCTCCTCGGCGGCCGCCGCCGCGACAGCATCCCGGCCTACGCCTCCACCCTGTTCCGCGACACGCCGGAGGGCATGGCGGAAGCCGCCCGGGGATACATCGACCGCGGCTTCCGCGCGGTGAAATTCGGCTGGGGCGTCTTCGGCCAGGACGAAGGCCGCGACCGCGAACTCGTCGCCGCCGCCCGCGCCACGCTCGGCCCCGACCGCGCCCTGCTGGTCGACCCCGGCTGGTACCCCGCCGGCTGGAAGAACGCGGAGCAACCCTTTTCCAGCGTGCTGCGCACCCGCCGCGAGGCCGAACGCCTCTGCCGCTGGCTCGCCGACTACAACGTCGGCTGGATCGAGGACTTCATCCACCCTGAACGCTTCGACGAATACGCCGCGATCCGCCGCACCAGCCCCACCCCCGTCGCCGCCGGCGAACAGGTCGCCACCATCTGGGATTTCCAAAGGTTCATTGGCGAAGGCTGCGTCGACATCGTCCAGCCCGACCTCTCCCGCTGCGGCGGCATTTCGGTGGCCGCCCGCGTCGCCGAGATGGCCGAACAGGCCGGCATCGACCTCGTCCCCCATTCCTGGCTCACCCACCTGCTGACCGGCTACTCCCTCCAACTCATCGCCACCCTGCCCCGCGCGAAATACGTCGAGTTCAACGTCAGCCAAAGCACCCTCACCCGCGGCATCGCGAAAGCCAGCTTCGACCTCCAGCCCGACGGCACCGTCCCGATCCCCGACACAACCGGCATCGGCGTCGATGTCGACCTCGATTTCGTCACCAGGCACCGGGTGAACTGACCATGAACCGCATCATCACCCGTCCTTCGGGACTCGACCTCGACTCCCCCGGCCGCCGCGACTACTGGGTCGCCCTCGAACACGATTCGATCTGGGGCGACCACCTCATCCCCCTCACGGTCTTCGTCGGCCCGAACGCCAAGCCAGGCCAGGGCCTCGTCGCCTTCGGCAGCAACCACGGCAACGAATACGAAGGCCCCGTGGCGGTAAAGCACCTCCTCCGCGACATCCCCACGGAGGACGTCCAGGGCCGCATCATCCTCGTCCCCGTGCTCAACCCCGCCGCCTTCCGCGCCGGCACCCGCGACTCCACGCTGGACGACAACCGCAACCTCAACCGCTGCTTCGTCGACGGCGCCGGCACCACCCCCGCCATGGCCGGCATCACCCACCGCATCGCCGCCTTCGTCCGCAGCCACATCTGGCCGCACGTCCACATCGTCATCGACCTGCACGCCGGCGGCAGCGTCGCCCGCTTCGCCCGCGGCACCAGCTACCACCTGGTCGACGACCCCGAGCAGGGCCGCCTGATCGAATCCACCGCCCGCTGGTTCGGCACCCCCATCGTCATCGCCTACCAGAACGAAACGCCGGGCCTGCTGCCCAGTGAAGGCGAACGCCTCGGCAAAATCACCATCGGCGGCGAATTCGGCTGGGGCTCGGCCGTCTCCGCCGAAGGCGTCCGCTACGCCAAACACGGCGTGCTCGCCGCCGCCATCCACCTCGGACAATTGCGCGGCCAGATCGAAAAGATCGCCCACCACGAAGCCGGCACCCAGAAACTCGCCGCCATGGTCGACCGCGACTGCTTCACCGTCGCCCCGTTCGACGGCCATTTCGAACCCATCGTCGAATGCGGCGCCGAAGTCCCGGCCGGCACCATCCTCGGCTGGCTGCACGACTTCCAGCGCATCGACCTCGACCCCTGGCCGGTCCGCGCCCAGGTCGACGGCATCGTCATCGCCCAGGCCTGGGGCGCCGTCGTCCGCCAGGGCCAACACATCGCCATCGTCGGCCGCGTCCTGCCCTGGCTGGGCTAGCCGGCGGGCGGGATCGGCCTTGCGGGGCGGCAGCATTGCCATAGTAAGTCACCGGCAAAGGGGCAGGCACCACGGATGGGCGATTAGTTCGAGAACCACATCCTCCGCCTGGACGCCGTCGCCGACGAGGCGGAGAAGGCCGCCAAGGCGGTGCTCGGCCGCATCCGCGGGCTGCGCAAGCGCATCGGCACCGGGGAAGTCACCCAACTCGCACCGCTGATCGACCAGGCCGCCGGCCAGCTGGACCTGCTGGCCACCGCGCTGCAATCCACGCGCGACTCGCTCGATTTCGACCTCCCGGCGGCGCTGGCCGATGGCCGCTACCTGGCCGAACTGAAGGAAGCGGCAGAAGCCGAGGGGGTCGTGCTGACCGAACGCGACGGGCGGCTGACGGCATTCCCGGTGCTGCTCCGCCTTCTGCCACAGCAGGCCGCACTGCGCCTGGGCGGCAAGATCGAACGCCGCCTGCGCCCGGCGCTGGTGGCGCGGGAACTGCGCCGCCGGCAGGCGACCGGCAGCTTCAACGCGGCCGGATTCCTGAACCAGTTGTTCCGCGCCTATGCCTGGGCGGCCCCGCATGTCGAAGCCCGCTGGACCCCCACCACCGCCGGCGCCGGCCCGGTGGTGGCGCTGGGCGACCTGCTCGAAATCATGCAGGTCGGCGGCGATGTCGCGCCGGAGGCCTTCGCCGTCGACCTCCTGCGCCTGGACCGCGCGCCCGACACCCGCACCCGCCAGGGCCACGCCTTCGCCCTGCCGGCCTCCACCGGCACCAAGGGGCGCGGGCGCATCGGCGTCTATGACGAGGCCGGCGTGGAACACGTCTATTTCGGCATCCGCTTCAGCCGCGATAGCGAGTAGGGGGAAGCCACGGTGGCCGTCCCACGGGATGAATGGCTGGCGCTGATGGCCCGCGAGTATCTCTCCAGCTACGTGCCCGAGGGCGGCGGGGTGGTGCGCGTGGTCGTCGCCGGGGAGGACATGCTGGCATCCATCAACGATGGGCTGCGCACGGCGGCGCGCCACGCCGGGCTCACAGTGGTGGAACTCGATGCCGCCGATGCCAAGCTGAACCTGCTGCACCTGGTGTTCTTCGCCCTGGCCCGCGCGATCGACTGGAACGCCCTGACCCAGGGCCGACTCGAGGCGCTGGCGGCGGAAGCCGGCTATCCCTGGCCCCAGCCGGGCCGGCGCATGGCGGTGGGCGAACTCGCCGAGGCGCATGGCGTCGCACCGCCATTGCTGCAACGCGCCCTGCACAGCCACATCACCCAGAAAGTCTGGCGCGACCCGGCGCTCGCCCAGGATTTCCGCCGCGCCATGGTGGCCCTGCTCGACGCACAGCTCACCGGCGAAAGCGACACGCTGCGCGACGGCGTGCTCGACTGGCTGCGCGGCGACCTGCGCACGATGCGCCCTGTGAAGGAGGCGCAGATCGGCGCGCGCATCGGTCTGCAATCGGCGCGCTCCATGCTGATCTCGCTGTGCCACTGGCTGCGCGGCTGCGGCGGCCAGGGGCTGGCCGTGCTGCTCGATATCCGCCAGATCCTGCGCGACCGCCGCGAGCTGACAGCCGGCGTCGCCTACTCCCCGGCAGCCGTGATGGCGGTCTACGAAGTAATCCGCCAGGTGATCGACGACACCGAGCACTATCCCGGCCTGTTCCTGGCCGTCCTCGCCGACCCCCGGCTGATCGACGACAGCGTGCCCAAGCGCGGCCTAGGCGCCTATGACGCCCTGCGGATGCGCCTGTCCAACGACGTCCGGCCGCTGCGGCGCGACAACCCGCTTGCCCCCCTCGTGGTCCTCGCACCATGACAGCGTCGGGCGCGCCAGACCGGCACGAGGCCCGCGTGGCGATCGAGGCGCTGCGCGCCGGCGTCCCCAACCGCGGCGCCATCCGCCTGCTCGGCAGCCATGCCGACGGCCTGTCCGAACGCTTCACCACCGCCCTCGACCACGCGTGGCACGAGCGGCGCCCCGCCGGCCTGCTGGTCGCCGGCGACTACGGCACCGGCAAGTCGCACCTCCTCGGCCATCTGCGCGAACAGGCGCTGGGCCGCAACTTCGTGGTCAGCTGGGTGACGGTCAGCAAGGAGACGCCGCTCTCCCAACCCGCCGCCGTCCACGCCGCGGCGCTGCGCGGCGCCATGGTCGCCGGCCGGCCGGAGGAGGCGGTGGCGGCCGCCCTCGGCGACCTCGTCGGCCGCCCCGGCGCGGTGCAGGAGCTGGAGGAATGGGCCACCGCAGCCGGAATGCTGCCGGTATTCCCCGCCATCGCCTACCTGCTCGGACGCGAACTGGCGCCGGATCTGGTCTGGGGGATCGAGGCCTTCCTCGCCGGCGGCAAGCCCCCCGCCCAGGCCGTGCGCGCGCGCCTGGCCCAGCTTGGCGCGCGGAACCTGTTCAACCTCACCGGCCTGAAGGCCGCGCAACTGACGCTGGAGCGCCCGCGCTTCCTCGCCCAGCTGTTCCGCGCCGCGGGCTTCGCCGGCTGGGTGGTGCTGATCGACGAGGTCGAGCTGATCGGCCGCTACGGCGCCGTGCAGCGCGCCACCGCCTATGCCGAGCTCGGCCGCTGGCTGGGGCTGCCGCCCGCCGAACCCGCGCCGGGCATCGTGGTCGCCGCCGCCATCGCCGACGACTTCACCCGCGCGGTGATCGACACCCGCCAGGACGACGAGCGCGTCCCCGAACGCCTGCGCCTGCGTAACCAGCCGCGCCAGGCGGACATCGCCGAAGCGACGCTGGCCGCGATCCGCCGCGCACCGGCGCTGCGCCCACCCGACGAATCCGATCTGCGGCGCCATGCCGTGGCGGTGCAGCGTTGCTATGCGCTCGCCTATGGCTGGGATGCGCCGCCCGCCACCCTCCTGCCCCGCGAAGCCCGCCGCACCATGCGCCACCATATCCGCGGCTGGATCATCGATTGGGACATGCGCCGCCTGTATGGCGACGCCGCCGGCATCGCCGAACGCGGCGAGCACTACAACTACACCGAGGACGATACGCTGGACGAAGCGCAGCTGCAGTTCCGCCCGGATGGAGACGAACCGGCGGCCCGATGACGAACCCGGCGCCCGGGCCATTCGGGCTGTCTTGGCGCCACCCCCTGCCCGCCTGGCAACAGGAAGGCATCGCGCGCCTGGCACAGGGCTCACTCCTGCTGGCCGACGACATGGGCCTCGGCAAGACCATCCAGGCCATCGGCGCGCTGCGCGTGCTCGGTCCGGCCGGGCGCCCGGCGCTGATCGTCGCCCCGGCCGGCCTGGTCCTGCAATGGCGCGCCCAGCTGCGCGACTGGGCCCCCGAACTGCGCCTGGGCACCGTCGTCGGCACCGCCGAGGAACGCGCTTCCGCCTGGCGCCGCACCGCCGATGTCCACCTCACCGGCTACGAAAGCCTGCGCGCCGATGTGATGCTCAAGGCCCCCTGGGGGCCCGCGCGCCGCCGCTGGGCGGTGGTGGTGGCCGACGAAGCACAGCGCCTGAAGAACGCCACCACCGAGACCGCCGCCTCGCTCCGTCGGCTCGAAGCGACGCGCGCCTGGGCGCTGACCGGCACGCCGCTGGAAAACCGCATCGACGACCTCGTCTCGATCCTCGCCTTCGTCGCCCCTGGCCGCTACGACCGCCGCCAGCTCATGGTCGGGCTGCGCCGCCTGCTGGGCGATGTCCAACTGCGCCGCCGCCGGGCCGAGGTTCTGCCGGACCTGCCACCCAAGACCGGCTTCCTCATCGACCCCGGCATGGGTCCCGCCCAGCGCGCCGCCTACGAAGCCGCCGAACGCGACGGCCTGGTCTGGCTGCGCGAACTCGGCACGCGGGTGCAGGTGAGCGAGGTCCTCGAACTGCTGCTGCGCCTGAAACAAATATGCAACGCTGCCCCCGAGACCGGCGACTCCGCCAAGCTCGACGACCTCGAACGCCGCATCGCCACGGTGGCCGCCTCCGGCGAAAAAGCCCTGGTGTTCAGCCAGTTCGTCGCCCCCCCTTTCGGGGTCACCGCCATCGCCGACCGCCTGCGCCGCTTCGCCCCCCTGACCCTGGTCGGCGGCCAGGACGCGGAAGAACGCGCCTCGGTCCTGCGCCGCTTCGCCGAAGTCCCGGCCCACAAAGTGCTGGTCCTGTCCCTGCGCGCCGGCGGCGTCGGCCTGAACCTCACCGCCGCATCCGTGGTATTCCATTTCGACCGCTGGTGGACCGCCGCCGTCGAAGCCCAGGCCGAAGACCGCGCCCACCGCCTCGGCCAGCAACGCCCGGTGCAGGTGTTCACCTATGTCTGCTCCGGCACCGTCGAGTCCCGCATCGCCCAAATCATCGCCCAGAAACAGGCCATGTCCGACCTGTTCGTCGACGGCATGGCCCCGGAAGGCCTCCAGGGCCTGACCCTCGCCGACCTGCTGCACGCCGCCGGTGCGTAGCGGGGGGCACAACCCACAGGGAACTCCTGCCGGAAAATTTGCATTGCCGGCGAAAAGCCGGCTATGCGATCTTCGTCGGTGCGAAATTGATCGTTGCCCACCGGATCAGGGCAAGCCGCGCATGCAGCGAGGCGGGCAGGCACTGCGCCATCGTGCCGCCCGAGCGATATGCTGGGAGTCACGATCGTGAACAAGCACATCTCCGCGGCCGCAGCTGCAATCTTCATCCTCGCCGTGCCAGGCTGCACCACCGATATCCCGGATCGGGAGATGCCCGACAGCATCGTCCAGGCCGAAGGCCAAAACTGGACCGAACAACAGCGCACCTGGTTCCACCATACGTCCCAGGGCACCAAGCTGATGCCCTATGCCTGGTTCCTCTCGCTCGAGCAGCCGGTCCTGAACCCGCCCTTCGCCGCATCCCCCTTCGCATCCCCCGCCCACATGGGGCGCTTCGGCTTCCTGCCCTCCCCCCGCTCCCCCCTCAACCCCGACGCGCTGCCGATCGGCTTCGCGCGCGACGAGTTTGGCCACAAGGAAGGCTCCGACGAGCCGGAGGTGGTGGTCGGCATCACCTGCGCCGCCTGCCACACCGGACAGGTCGAGGTCGGCCGCCGCGCCGTGCGGATCGAGGGCGGGGCCTCCATGGCAGATATCGGCGCCTTCCAGGACCGGCTCGGCAGGGCGTTGTTCCTGACCTACGTCTCAGCCCCGCGCTTCGACCGCTTCGCGCGCAACGTCCTCGCCCGCACCGGCCAGCCTGACACCGAGGAGGCACGCACCGCCCTGAACCGCCGCCTCGGCATCGCACTCGACCGCGGGCGCACGGAAGCCGGGCTCGCGGAGCGGCAACACCTCTACCCTGTGACCGAAGGCTTCGGACGACTGGATGCCCTCGGACGTGGCGGCAACTTCGTCTTTGCCACCCTGCCGAACCGCCCGGACAACCTCGCCGTCGCGGATGCCCCGGTCAGCTACCCCGCGCTTTGGGACGCGCCCTGGTTCGACTGGGTGCAATACAACGGCGCCATCCGCCAGCCGATGGGCCGCAACGTCGCCGAGGCAATGGGCGTGCGCGCCATCATCAAGCAGGGCGGCGAGGCGGAACCGCTGCACCGCAGTTCCGTTCGGGTGCAGAACATCTACGACATGGAAAACACGCTGGCCGGCCCTGCGCCTGGCCAGGGGCTGCGCGCCCCGGCCTGGCCCGCGGACCTGCTTGGCCCCATCGACCGCGCCGCCGCGGAACAGGGCCGCACGCAATTCGCGCAGCTTTGCTCGGGCTGCCACCGCCCCTGGACGCCCGGTGCATCCGGCACCGCATCCTCAGGCACCGCGCTGCCGCAGATCACCATGGTGCCGCTCGACCGCATCGGCACCGACCCGCGCGCTGCGATGAACTTCGTCAATCGCACCGCCACGCTGCCCAACGGCCGGCGCGTGTCCGCCGCCGAGGGCCTGCAGGAGGCGACGACCAACATCATCACCGCCTTCTACGACGCCTACAACGTGCCGGAGCGCGGACCCTGGACCGACGCGGCCGGCATCACACGCCCGGGCAGGATCGAGATGGACGGCAACCGCCCCAACGAATGGCGCGCCCCCGCCGCCTACCGCGCACGCCCGCTCAACGGCATCTGGGCCACCGCGCCCTACCTGCACAACGGCGCCGTGCCGACCCTCTACCAAATGCTGCTCCCGGCAGCCCAGCGCGACCCGACGTTCCATGTCGGCAGCCGGCAGTTCGACCCGCGCAACGTCGGCTTCGTCACTACCCCAACACCTGGAAGCTTCCGCTTCGACACCACGCTGCCCGGCAATTCCAACCGCGGCCACGAGTTTCGCGATGGTCCCATCGGCAACGGCACCATCGGGCCGGAGCTGAGCGAAACCCAGCGGCGCAACATCATCGAGTATCTCAAGACCCTCTGAACGCCCGAAAGCGCACCCGGGCGGTGCCACGCATCACCGCAAGCGCCGAATGGTGGCCTTCCCTGTCGTCAGCCGAGCGCCTTCGCGAACCCCCCCGTCGCATAGTCCGGCCACTCCGCCACCGGCACCGCGCGCACCTCCTCCGCCAGCGCCAGCAAAGCCCCTAGCCCCGCCACGCCGCCCGCGCCGTCGCTTCGCCTTCCCCGCCACGATCCCACGCGCCGCCACCGCCGCGCGCAGCAGTTCCTTTCGTTCCGCGTCTTGCATAATGTTCCCCTCGCCGGCCAGCCTATGCGCCAACACACGCCGAGGGAGACGAATCGATGCGCATCGCCATTGCCGAGCTGAAGCAGGAAACCAACAGCTTCGTCCCCTTCAACACCACGCTCGACACCTTCCGCGACCAATACATCTGGCACGGCGACGAGTTGCTCACGAAGTTCGGCGCCCAGCGCACCGAAATCCCCGCCTATCTCGACGTCCTGCGCGAAGCCGGCGCCACCCCAGTCCCCCTCCTCGCCGCCTTCGCGCTAGCCAGCGGCCCGCTCACCCGCGACTGCTTCGAGGCCCTGGTCGGCGACCTCGTCGAACGCCTGCGCCAGGCCGGCCCGCTCTACGGCGTGCTCCTCGCGCTCCACGGCGCCATGGTGGTCGAGGACGAACCGGACAGCGAAGCCGAAATCCTCGAACGCGTCCGCGCCGTCCTCCCCGCGAACCTTCCCATCGTCGTCACGCTCGACCTGCACGGCCACATCACCCAGCGAATGATCCAGCCCGATGTCGCCTATATCGGCTACCGTGAATACCCGCACATCGACATGTACGAAACCGGCGAGCGCGGCGCCCGCCTCCTGCTCGACTGGATCGCCGGCCGCGTCCGCCCCGTCATGGCCGTCGCCAAGCGCCACATGGTCATGAGCCCCGATGCCGCCCGCACCCCCGCCCCGCCGCTGTCCGAAGTGGTCGCCGCCGCCCGCGCCATGGAAACCGAGGGCCGCATCCTGCACGCCTCCCTCTTCCCGGTGCAGCCCTGGATGGACATCCCCGACCTCGGCTTCGCCGCCCTGGTCTGCGCCGACGCCAACCAGCACGCCGCACAACAGGCCGCCGAGGAACTGGCCGAAATGACCTGGCAACGCCGCGAGCGCTTCGAACCCGACCTCACCCCGCTCGACGAGGTCATCCGCATCGGCCTCTCCAGCCCCGGCCTCACGGTCGCCTCCGACGCAGGTGACACCCCCAGCGGCGGCTCCGCGGCCGACAGCCCCGCCGTCCTGCGGGCCCTCCTCGCCGCCGGCGCCGACCGGGCCGGCCGCCTCACCTACCTCACCCTGTGCGACGCGGAAGCCGCCGCCGAAGCCGCCCGCGCCGGGGTCGGCCAAACCATCACCCTCACCGTCGGCCACAAGCGCTCGCAGAACGGCGAGCCGCTGACCATCACCGGCACAATCCGCACCATCAGTGACGGCAACTACATCTTCTCCGGCCCGGGCGCCAACGGCATGCCCGGCGCCATGGGGCTCACCGTCGTGCTGGCCATCGGCGACATACGCCTTAACCTGCGCTCCATCCCCCATATCGAATGGGACCTCGGCATCCACGAAAGCGTCGGCCTCGACCCGCGCCGCGCCGCCCTGATTTTCGTCAAATCCCCCAGCCACTTCCGCATCAGCTACGCCCCAATCGCCAAACGCATCCTGATCGCCGATACCCCCGGGCCAACCTGCGCCAACATGCGCCGCATCCCGTTCACCAAAGTCACCCGCCCCTTCTGGCCACTGGATCGGCCGAACGCATGAGCGGAACCAAAGCAAGCACGTTCTTTTTTGAAAAAAAGAACCAAAAAACTTTCTTTCCATTTGCGGCGTGAACGCTCAGCCCCTCCGCCTCAAATGAATGAAGTTTTTTTGCTTCTTTTTGTTCACAAAAAGAAGAATCTTCCCTGCGTGAAAATTTTCCTTGCGTCGGCTGAATGAGTCATCTAATCTCACTCAATGTTATTGACAACCCCAGCGAATTGGCCTGCCTGCCCGAGCGTCTCCGACGCCCGGCGCACATGCACGCCCATTTTTTGGCTGCTGGAGGCGTTGATCCTGGCATTCCTGCTCCGCATGTCCCCCCGCTTTCGGCGGGTGCTGGCGCGCGGCGGCGTCATTCCCCCCACCGTGCTGGCCGCCCTATCCCCGGATGCTCCGGCGCACGCGCTTTGCATCGCCCTCGGCCTGGTCCCCGACTGGATTCTGCGTGGCACCCGCGCCCGCGGCATGCGCGCCACGCCCGCATTGCGTCCCCGCCCCCGTCGCATCGCCCGTGCGCCACCTGCGCACGATTCCCCGGCCCATCCGCGCGAAACCCCCTCCCTCGGGAGGTCGCGTCCACACGCCCTTAATCGTTTCGATTACACAATTTCAAGCCGCAGCAGCCACCGCTCCACCACGAACCCCGCCCGCTCCAGCACTCGACGGGATGCGCCGCTTTGCGGATGCACGAACCCCCGAACCGCCGGAAGCCCCAGCCGCCTCGGCTCGCCCAGCGATGCCGGGGCATCGTCCCGCGCTCCCTCTACTTCTTGGAGACGTTCCAGAACACGACGGTTTCCGGAACCTTGAGGAACCCTTCGATGGTGTCGCGCTGGGCAGAGAGCGAGGCATACTGCCCGAACGGCACATACACCACGACCTGCGCGCCGCGCAGCTGAATGTTCTCCACCAGCCAGCGCGCGCGCAGCGGATCGGTCTCGCGGATCCACGCGGCCCGCAGCCGCTCCAGCTCCGCATCGCACGGCCAGCCGAACCACGCCTTGTCGCAGGAAGCCGACATCTGGACGTGAAATACCGGGTTCGACGGGCCAAGCGGTCCGCCCATGGTAAAGAAGATGTGCCACCCGTTCGCCACCGGCCCGCGCACCGCACGGCGGGAGACGACGGTGGCCCAGTCCATCGTCTGCAGCTCCACGTTCACCCCGGCCTTGCGCATCGCCGCCGCCAAAACCTGGGTCGCCCGCGTCATGATCGGCTGGTCGGAGGGGTCGAGGATGATGATTTTCTCGCCCTTGTAGCCACCCTCCCGCAGCATCTCCATGCCGCGCTTGAGGCGCACCTCCTCCGGCACGTCGGCGATCAGCATCTCGGCGCCATACTCGCTGCCGTTGGGTGAGCCGCAGATCAGCAGCGCGCCGCAGACCTGGCCGAGCTTGTCGTCGCCCAGCGCGGCCAGGATCATGTCGCGCTGGTTGACGAAGCTGTACATCGCGCGCCGGGCGATCGGGTTGTCGAAGGGCGGGTTGGTCCAGTTCACCCGCATGGTGCCCTGGCTGCCGGTGGGCCAGCGCTCCTCCACCACCACGCCCCGGCTGGTGCGCAGCATCGGCACCAAGTCGAGCGTGGGGCTTTCGACGAAATCGACCTCGTTGTTGCGCAGCGCCGAGGCCTGGGTCGACGGATCAGGGATCACCACCCATTCGACGCGGTCGACGCGGGCAATCTTGCCGCCGGCGATGCCGCTGGCCGGCTCGGCACGCGGCACATAGCCGGGGTTCTTCACATAGACGGTCTTGCTGCCGGCGACCCATTCGTCCTTGCGCATGATGAACGGACCGGAGCCGAGCGGGTCGCTGAACTGGGTGCGCGCCGACAGGCCCTTCACGATCTTGGCGGGCTTCACGAACATCGGGATCGCCATCGGCTTGGCCAGCACATAGGGCAATTGCGGGAACGGCTCCTTCAACCGCACCCGCAGGGTGCGGGCATCCACCGCATCGAGCCCGGCGAGGAAGGTGGCGATCATCTGGCCGGCGCCATCGGCCTCCGCCCAGCGCGTCCAGCTCGCCGCCACGTCCTCGGCGGTCACCGGGGTGCCGTCGGAGAAAGCGAGCTTGTCGCGCAGGTGGAAGGTGTAGGTCAGCTTGTCGTCGCTGACGTCGAAGCGGTCCGCCATCTGCGGCTGGATCTGCTGGTTCACATCGAGCCCCAGCAGCGTGTCGTAGACCATGAAGCTGTGGTAGCGGGTGATCGCAGCCGCGGTCCAGTCGCTGTCGATGCTGCGCAACTCGCCCGGCAGCACCACCTTCAGCACATTCTGTTGTGCCGACACAGCGGCCGGCAGGAGAAACGCCAGGGCGGCCATCGTGGCCCCGGCCGCACGTCGCAGGAACGCTGAGCCCATTGCAACCTCCCTCGGGGCGTTTCGCCCTCATGGGCCGCAACTGAACGCCGCCCGGCTTGGCGCGTCAACATCGGCCGGCCTAGGCTGCGGGCAGGAGGACTTCCGCATGCCCCGCATTCTGTTCGCCGGCCTGTTCCACGAGACGCACAGCTTCGTGGACGAAACCACGGGGCTGGACGACTTCCGCCGGCGCGACGCGCCCGGCATCCTCGCCCGGCGCGGCGACCTCTCCGTGGTCGATGCGTTCCTCGGCGTGGCCGAGCGGGAGGGCTGGACGGTGGTGCCCACGCTGGACTGGGGCGCCACGCCGGCCGGCACGGTGGAGCACGCGGTGTTCGAAGCCTTCTGGCATGAACTGGAACCGATGCTGCGCGCCGCCCTGGTCGAAGGGCTGGACGGCATCTACCTGGCGCTGCACGGCGCGATGGTGACAACTGAAAGCGACGACCCCGAGGGCGAGCTGCTGGCCCGCATCCGCGCCCTGCCCGGCGCCGAAGCCCTGCCGCTGTTCGGCGTGCACGATCCGCACGCCAACCTCACACCCGAGATGTGCCGCCATGCCAACGGCCTCGTCAGCTACCGCAACACGCCGCACACCGACGCCTTCGAGGCCGCCGAGCGTGCCGCCACGCTGTTGGCGCGGGCGCTGAATACCGGCATTGTGCCGCGCATGGTCTGGCGCGGCACGCCGATCATCATCCCGCCCACCGGCACCGGCACCGCGGACAGCCCGATGCGCGACCTGTGCGCACTGGCCCGTCAGATCGAGGCCGACGATCCCGCGATCCTCGTCGTCAGCGCCATCGGCGGCTACAGCTTCGGCGACAGCCACCACGCCGGCATCGCCTTCTCCGCCATCACCGAGGGCGACCCCGCCAAGGCCGAGGCCGCATTGGTCCGGCTGGGCGACCTCGCCTGGGAACTGCGCCACAAGGCGATCCCGCCGCAAGGCGATGCCGACGCGGTGCTGGCAGCAGGCCTGCCCAATCGGCCCGGGCCGGTGTTGCTGGTGGAGCCCGCCGACAACATCGGCGGCGGCGCGCCCGGGGACTGCACCGACATCCTGCGCGCCATGCTGAAGCACGACGTGCAGGGCGCGGGCGTGATCCTCAACGACCCGGCAGCGGTGCAGGCGCTCCAGGCGGTACCGGTTGGCGGGCGCATCACCCTGCCCCTCGGCGGCAAGGGCAGCCGGCTCGACCTCGGCCCGGTGACGCTGGATGTCGAGAAGATCTCCGAGTCCGACGGCAACTTCACGCTGGAGGACCGCCACTCGCACATGGCCGGCAGTTCCGGCATCCACATCGCCATGGGCCCGACGGCCGTGGTGCGCCATCGCGGCATCACGCTGTTGCTGACATCGAAGAAGACCGCGCCATTCGATCTCGGCCAGTGGCGCAGCCAGGGGATCAACCCCGAGGAATTGCGCGTGATTGGCGTAAAGGCGGCGGTCGCGCACCGGCAGGCCTACGACAAGATCATGTCCGAGACGCACACGGTGACCACGCGCGGCCCGTGCTCGTCAGACAGCCGCAGCTTCCCCTACACCAGACTGCGCCGACCGGTGTTTCCACTCGATCTCGGCTAGAAAGAATCTTCTTTTTCTGAAGAAAAAGAAGCAAAAAGACTTTATCCATTTGCGCCGTGCTTATCGTGGAGACGAAGCGCGAAGGAATGAAAGTTTTTTGGTTCTTTTTTTCAAAAAAGAACGTGCTTCCTTACGGCACTTCCTTCTCGGCAACCGCCGGCCGGTACGGCTCCAGCATCGCCGCCACGCCGGCCTCGGCCAGCGCCTCCTCGGTGTCCGCCGACGCGCCGCTGACGCCGACGGCGCCGACCGTCTCACCGGCGTGCTCCACCGGCACGCCGCCGATCATCCCGATGATGCGCGGGTCGGCGAAGCCCGCGAGGTCGAAGCCGGTCTTGGGATGGCGCGCGGCGGTTTCGATCGCCCGCGTGCTTTGGCCGAGGCGGGCGGCGGTGTAGGCCTTGGCGATGGCCGGGGCCACGTCGGCCGGGCCGGCGCCGTCCATGCGCAACAGGGCGAGCAGTTCGCCATAGGCATCGGCAATGGCGACCACCACGGGCGCATCCCGTCCCTCGGCCGCGTTGCGCACCGCCGCGATGCCGCGGCGGGCGTCGTCCGCCCCGATCGTCTTGACCTCGCGCATGGCTTGCGGTCTCCCTTGCTGTTCGACGCGCAGATGTAGGAGCAGCCGTGCCAGACCCCAAGCCATTCCGTGTCGCGGGCCTGATCGGCTGGCCGGTTTCGCAGTCGCGGTCGCCGATGCTGCACGGGCATTGGCTCGCCGAGCATGGCATCGCGGGCGCCTATGTGCCGCTGCCGGTGGCGCCGGGCCGGCTGGTGGATGCGTTGCGCGGGCTGGTGGCGCTGGGCTTCGCGGGTGCAAACGTGACGTTGCCGCATAAGGAGGAAGCGGCCCGGCTGGTCGACCGCGTCGATCCGGTCGGCCGGCGGATGGGGGCGATCAACCTGATCGTGGTGGAGCCGGACGGCACGCTGTCGGGCTTCAACAAGGATGGCTACGGCTTCATCGAATCGCTGCGCGATGCGCGGCCGGACTGGCGCGGGGAAGCGGGGCCGGCCGTGGTGCTGGGCGCCGGCGGGGGCGCGCGCAGCGTGGTGGTCAGCCTGCTGGACGAGGGGGCACCTGCCGTGCGGCTGCTCAACCGCACCCGGGCGCGGGCGGAGCGGTTGCGGGCGGAGTTCGGCGGGCCGATCGAGGTGATCGATTGGGAGCGACGGGGCGAGGCGCTGGCCGGCGCGGCGCTGCTGGTCAACACAACGACGCAGGGGATGACCGGGCAGCCCCCGCTCGACATCGCGCTCGATGCCCTGCCGGTGACGGCGCTGGTGTGCGACATCGTCTACAACCCGCTGGTGCCGCCGCTGCTGGAAGCGGCGCGGGCGCGGGGCAACCCGATCGTTGGCGGGCTGGGGATGCTGCTGCACCAGGCGCGCCCGGCATTCGAGAAATGGTTCGGCGTGTTGCCCGAGGTCACGCCCGCATTGCGCGCGAAGATCGAGGCGACGATCGTGCCGAAATGAGCGCGACCGCGGGCACCTGGGCGGAGTTGCTGCGCCGGCCGCATCTGGCGCCGGTGGCGATGCTGTCGCTGGGCATCGGTTTGTATGCCTTCAACACTTTCCTGGTGGCCACCGCGCTGCCGAGTGCCGTGTCTGAAATTGGCGGCGTGGCGCTGATTGCCTGGGCTTCCACGTTGTTCCTGGTAAGTGCCATCGTTGCCGGGGCAGCCGGAGCGACAGTGAAGGCACGGCTTGGCGCGCGGCTGGGCCTGATGCTGGGGGCGTGTGTTTTTCTTGCCGGAACGCTGGCGTGTGGGCTGGCGCCGTCGATGCCGGTGCTGCTGCTCGGCCGGGCGTTGCAGGGCGCCGGGGAAGGGGTTGTGGCGGCGATCAGCTACGCGCTGATCCCGGCGTTGTTTCCGCCGCGGCTGGTGACCAAAGTGTTCGCGGCGGAGGCGATTGTCTGGGCGCTGGCGGGGTTGGCCGGGCCGGTGGTGGGTGGCGCGCTGACCGAGACGGTGTCGTGGCGGGCGGCGTTCCTGGTGAACGTGCCGCTGGCTGTGCTGTTCCTGGGCCTCGCGGCGGTGACGGTGCCGCGCGTGGCGGCCGGGCCAGGGGAGGCCGCGCCCCTGCTGCGGCTCGCGGCGCTGGCCGGCGGCATCCTGCTGATTGCCGCCTCGTCGCTGGCCGGCGGCGTGGTGCTCGCGGCGGTCGCGGTGGCGGCGGGGGCGGCGGTGCTGGCGGGTGTTGTGGCGGTGGATCGGGGCCAGCCGAACGCGCTGTTCCCCCGCCGCGCCTTCCATCCCGGCACGGCGCTGGGGGCCGGGCTGCTGGTGGTGTTGCTGATGCCGGTGGCGCATTCCTTCGCCTTCGTGCACCTGACGCTGACCTTGCAGCAGGGCTGGAGTTTCAGCCCGACCATGGCCGGCGCGCTGTTCGCCATCGGCCCGCTGGCCTGGAGTAGTGCGATGCTGGTGGTGGCCAATATCCGCCATCCCGCCATGCCCGCGGTCGGCATCCGGTTCGGGCCGGTGGTGCTGGCGGTGGGCATCGCAGGGCAGCTTGGGGCGGTGCTGGCCGGGCTGCCCTGGGCGATGGTGCCGTTCCTGGTGGCGACCGGGGCCGCGTTCGGCATCGGCTGGGCGTTCCTGTCGATGGCGGTGATGCAGGCGGCGCCGTCCGGCGAGCGCGACCGTGCGGCGGGACTGGTGCCGACGGTGCAGTCGGCGGGCTATGCGATCGGGGCGGCGCTCACCGGCCTGGCGGCCACCACGGCGGGGCTGGACGGCAGCAGCGCGGAGGGCACGGTGCGCGCCTATGGCTTGGTGGTCGCATGCGGCCTGGCGCCGGCGGTGCTGGCGAGTTGGGTGGCGCTGCGCCGGCGCGACTGGCCCGTGGCGGGCGCGGTGCCAGCGCATTCGGATTGACAAGGCCCGACGGCGGCACCTAGCTTTTTCCCCAAGGACCAAACGTCCGCCGAGAGAGGGAACACCATGCCTGCCCCGACCGGCCAGATGCAGCTCGCCCGGCGCGTCCTGCTGACCGGAGGCACAGGGGCGGCCATGGCGTTGACCGCCCCGTCCCTGTCCATGGCGCAGCGGCGCGATCCGCGCGTGTTGAAGTTCATCCCCAACACCGGCCTGACCGTGCTCGACCCGATCTGGACCTCGTCCCTGATCACGAGCAATCACGGCTACTATGTCTATGACACGCTGTATGGCGCGCGCTCCGACTTCAGCGCGGCCCCGCAGATGGCCGAGGGGCACACGGTGGATGCCGACTTCACCGATTGGCGCATTCGCCTGCGCGACAACCTGTGGTTCCACGACGGCACGCCGGTTCTGGCCAGCGACTGCGTGGCGAGCATCCGGCGCTGGGCGCGGCGGGATGCCTTTGGCGCGGCGATGATGCGGCTGGTCGACGAGCTTGCCGCCACCGACGACCGCACCATTCGCTTCCGCTTCAAGCAGCGCTTCCCGCGCCTGCTGGTGGGGCTGGGCCGGACCTTCGGGGTGCCGGCCTTCATGATGCCCGCCCGGTTCGGCGACGAGGACGGGTTCACGGTCATCAAGGAGGCGGTCGGCAGCGGCCCGTATCGCTTCGTCGCCGAGGAGTTCAACACCGGCGCGCGGGCGGTGTATCGCAAGTTCGACCGCTACGCGCCGCGCCAGGAGGCGCCGGACGGCACCGCCGGGGGCAAGGTCGGGCATTTCGAGCGGATCGAATGGACCACGATGGCCGACCACGGCACCGCGATGGCCGCCATGCAGTCGGGCGAGATGGACTGGTGGGAAAGCACGCCCGCCGACCTTCGCGACCTGGTGCTCCGCACGCGCAACCTGCGGCTGGAGGTCAAGGACGAGTTCGCCTGGATGGGGGCGCTGACCTTCAACGTGATGCAGCCGCCATTCGACAATGTCCGGCTGCGGCGCGCCTTCCTGTCGGCGATCAACCAGGAGGATTTCCTGCTGGCCGCGATGGGCGAGGGCGAGCGCGCGTGGCAGGAGTGCCGCTCCTATTTTCCGTGCAATGCACCGTTCGCCAACGAGGGCGCGGGCAGAAGGGCGATGCCGAAGCCGCAGGACCTGGCGGCGGCGCGCAAGGCGGTCGCGGAGTCCGGCTACAACGGCGAAAAGGTGGTGCTGCTGGTGGCCACCGATATCCACTACCACAACGCCTTCGGCCAGGTCAGCGGCGACCTGGTGCGCCGGCTGGGCATGAACCTCGACTTCCAGGCGATGGACTGGGGCACGCTGCTGCAGCGCATCCAGAACAAGGGGCCGATCGAGAAGGGCGGCTGGGGCCTGTACCACTCGGCGGCCGCGAACGTCTCGACCTACTCGCCGGGGCTCGCCGGGCTGATCCGCGGCGACGGCGGCAGCATCAACGGCTACCGTAACCCGCAGACGGTGCGCCTGACGGAGGCATGGCGCAACGCCGCCCCCGAAGCGCCGCAACAGGAGATCTACGACCAGCTCCAGCAGGTGCTGTTCGACGACCCGCCCTTCGTGCCGCTGGGCCAGTACAGCGTGTTCACCACCCATGGCCGCGACATCGCTGGCATCCTGCCGGGCGTCGTCTCCTATCCCTGGAATGTCCGCCGCGTCTGACCACCACCCAAGGAACCCCCCGATGACCACGCATCTTGGCCGCCGGTCCATGCTTGCCGGTGCCGCTGTTCTCGCCGCGCCGTCCCTGTCCAAGGCGCAGCGGCGCGATCCGCGCGTGCTGAAGTTCATCCCCAACACCGGGCTGACGGTGCTCGACCCGGTGTGGACGGCCTCGCTGGTCACCGGCAACCACGGTTACCACGTGTGGGATACGCTGTACGGCACCCGCGACGACTTCCGGCCCGCGCCGCAGATGGCCGAGGGCCATACCGTCGACGCCGAATACACCGACTGGAGCATCAGGCTGCGCGAGAACCTGTGGTTCCACGACGGCACCCCAGTGCTGGCCCGCGACTGCATCGCTTCCCTGCGCCGCTGGGCCAAGCGCGACAGCTTCGGAGCGGTGATGTGGCCGCAGATCGACGAGATCAGCGCGCCCGACGACCGCACCATTCGCATCCGCTTCAAGCGCCGGTTCCCGCGCCTGCTGGAGGCACTGGGCCGCACCTCCGGCCTGCCGGCCTTCATCATGCCGGAGCGCTTCGGCGACGTGGACGCCTTCAGCGCGATCAAGGAGGTGATCGGCTCCGGCCCCTATCGGTTCGAGCCGCGCGAGTTCATTCCCGGCACCAACGTCCTCTACACCAAGTTCAACAAATACGTGCCCCGCCAGGACGCGCCCAACCGCACCGCGGGCGCCAAGATCGCCTATATGGAACGGGTCGAGTGGCACACCATGTCCGACCACGGCACCGCGATTGCCGCCATGCAGTCCGGCGAGATGGATTGGTGGGAAAGCACGCCGGCCGACCTGCGGCCGCTGGTGCAGCGCGCCCGAAACCTCAAGCTGGAGGTGAAGGACGAATACGGCTGGATGGGTGTGCTGCGCTTCAACTTCCTCCAGCCGCCCTTCGACAACGTGAAGCTGCGCCGCGCCTTCCTGGCCGCGGCCAACCAGGAGGACTTCCTGCGCGCTGCCGCCGGCGAGGGTGGCTCCGCGTGGCAGACCTGCCGGGCCTATTTCCCGTGCGGCGCGCCGAACGTGACCGAGACCGCCGGCATCGCGGCGATGCCGATGCCGCAGGACCTGACCGCCGCGCGCCGCGCGATCGCCGAGGCCGGCTACAACGGCGAGAAGATCGCGCTGCTGGTGCCGACGGACATCCACCACCACAACGCGTTCGGGCAGGTGAGCGGCGACCTGATCCGCCGGCTTGGCATGAACCTCGACTACCAGGCGATGGACTGGGGCACGATGATCCAGCGCATCACCAACAAGGGGCCGGTGGACAAGGGCGGCTGGAACCTGTTCCACACCGCCGCCTCCAATGTCTCCACGGCGTCGCCGGCGATGAACTTCTTCATCCGCGGCGATGGCGGCTGGACCGGGTGGTACCAGAACCCGGAGATCGGCAGGCTAACGCAGGAATGGCGCGACACGGCGGCCGAGCAGCCGGTGCAGCACATTTACGACGCCATCCAGCAATCGCTGTTCAACGATCCGCCGTTCGTGCCGCTGGGGCAGTATACCACCTTCACCAGCTACTCCCGCGACATCACCGGCGTGCTGCCGGGCATCGGGTCGTATCCGTGGAACATCCGGCGGGTGTGAGCCCGCAGGGACGAAGGAAGATCAGGGCTCTGCCCAGACCCGCCAGCGGCCAAGCCCCTGGACCTTATCAGTATTAAAGGTAATGGGATCAAAGGGCCGCCGGCCCTTTGTGGGTCCAGGGCAAAGCCCGGGCCTTGCTTTTCTTTCGTATCGGTTCAGAAGTCCCGGGCGAAACCGGCGATCCAGCCGCCGTCGACAGCGAGAATCTGGGCGGTAATGAAGGCGCTGTCGGGGTCGGCGAGGAACAGCGCGGCGTGGGCGATCTCGCGCGTTTCGGCCGGGCGGCCCATGGGAATGTGGGACATCAGGCGCGCGTGCAGGTCTTTTTCCTCGCTGGTGGCGTCGTTGATCCAGTTGCGCCAGCCGTCGGTGGCGGTGCTGCCGGGGGCGATCGCGTTCACCGTGATGCCGTGCTGGGCGAGTTCGATGGCCATGCCCTTGGTCAGGTTGGCCACCCCTGCCTTGGCGGCGACATAGGCGCTTTGCAGGCGCATCGGCACCAGGCCGAGCACCGAGGAGATGTTGATGATGCGGCCGTACTTGGCCGGGATCATCGCCGCCGAGGCTGCGCGGCTGACCAGGAAGACGCCGGTGAGATCGACGTCGATCAGGCGTTTCCACTGGGCGACGCGCACCTTGTCGATGGTGACGCGATCGGCGGGCGCGGTGCCGATGCCGGCGTTGTTCACGCAGATGTCGAGGCGGCCGTAGTGCGCGATGACGGCGTCGATCGCGCGTTGCACGTCGTCCTCGTCGGTGACGTCGAGCTTGAGGGCCATGTGACGCGGATCGTTCGCGGCCTCGGTGGGCGCCTCCATGTCGGAGAACACCACGGAGGCTCCTTCGGCGGCGAAGCGATCGGCGATCGCGCGCCCGATTCCCTTGGCCGAGCCGGTCACCAGGGCCACGCGCCCCGTCAGGTCCACCCGCATCGCCGTTCCTCCTGCGCTGCCGTGCCATGCTTGCCTGCGTGCACGGTCGTGTTACCCTCAATCATTATAATCTCTGGCCCCGCGGTGCAACGCGGAGCCGCCGACCGGGAGGGCCGCGCCCATGGCCGCAAAAGCCAAGACTGTTGCCGGGTTGAACCGTCCGCCGCTGCCCGAGGGGCTGACGGCCGAGGAGATGGTGCGCCTGTATGAGCAGATGGCGTTGCTGCGGAAGTTCGAGCTGGCCGCCCAGGTCGCCTGCCGCGCCGGGGAGACGCCGGGCTTCCTGCACCTGTATATTGGTGAGGAGGCCACCGCCGTCGGCGTTTGCGCGCATCTGCGCAAGACCGACTGGATTACATCCACCCATCGGGGCCATGGGCATGCGCTCGCCAAGGGCATGGACCCGAGGGTGCTGATGGCGGAGTTGTATGGCAAGTCCGGCGGCAGCGTGGGCGGGCGCGGCGGCACCATGCATCTTTATGAGCGCGCCATCGGGTTGTTCGGCACCAATGGCGTGGTCGCCTCCGGCGCGCCGCAGGCGGTGGGGGCGGCGCTGGCGGCGCGGCACATGGGCACGGACGGCGTGGCGGTTGCCTTCTTTGGCGACGGGGCGACGAGCCATGGCGCGTTCCACGAGGCACTGAACTTCGCCGGGGTGCAGCGCGCGCCGGTCATCCTGGTGTGCGAGAACAACCTGTATGCCACCGCGACGCCGCTCAGCAGCATTACCCTCAACCCCGAGATCGCCAGCCGGGCGGCGGCCTATGGCATCCCCGGCGTGGCAGTGGACGGCAACGATGTTGTGGCCGTCTGGACCGTGATGAAGCAGGCGGCGGATCGCGCGCGGCGCGGTGAGGGGCCGACGCTGATCGAATCCAAGACCTACCGCACCGTTGGCCACCACGAGGGCGACACCGTGACCGGCACCTATCGCACGCAGGAGGAGGTCGATGCCTGGCTGAAGCGCGACCCGGTTGTGACGTTCCGTTCGCGCCTGGTCGAGGAATTCGGCGTCACCACCGACAAGACGCTGGGCGCGATCGACAAGCGCATCGACAACGAGGTGGCAGCCTCCGTCGCGTTCGCCCGTGCCTCGGCGGAGCCTGATCCGAGGACGGTGTTCCAGCATACCTATGCCGATCCGATCAACCCGCCCGAGGCGCTGGCCGCACCCAAGCCGCGCCGGATGGTCGAGACCGGGTGGCTCGATGCGGTGCGCGACGGGCTGGCCGAGGAGATGCGCGCCAATCCCAACATCATCTACTACGGCGAGGGGACCGGCGAGCGCGGCGGCACGTTCGGCCATACTAAGGGGCTGTACCAGGAGTTCGGCGCGCACCGGATGGTCGACACGCCGATCTGCGAGCTGGGCTTCACCGGTGCATCGCTGGGGGCGTCGGCGACCGGGGTGCGCTGCATCGCCGACCTGATGTTCGCCGATTTCATGTTCGAGGCCGCCGGGCAGATCGCGTTGCAGGCGGCCAAGCTGCGCTACATGTCCAACGGGCAGATGAACGCGCCGATGGTGATCCGCGTGGGCGCGGGGACCGTGCGTTCCACGGGGCCGCATCATTCGGGGACCTATCACTCGATCTGGTCGCACATCCCGGGCCTGCTGGTTGCCATGCCGGCGACGCCGGCGGATGCCAAGGGGCTGATGAAGACCGCGCTGCGGGCCGGCGACCCCGTCATCATGCTGGAGACCAAGGCGCTGTTCAGCAGCCGCGGGCCGGTGCCGGAGGGCGATGACCATTACGTGCCGTTCGGCGTCGCCCGCATCGCGCGGCAGGGGCGCGACATCACCATCGCGGCGGCCGGGCAGATGGTGCAGCGGTCGCTGGAAGCCGCGGAGGCGCTCGCGGCCGAGGGCATCGAGGTGGAGGTGATCGACCTGCGCACCATCCAGCCGCTGGATGTCGACACGGTGGCGGACAGCGTTCGCAAGACGCACCGGCTGCTGGTGGTCGATGAAGGCTGGCCGATGATGGGGCTGGGGGCCGAATTGGGCCAGGCGATGAACGAGCTGTGTTGGGACCAGCTCGATGCGCCGGTGGCCAGGTTGCACACCGCGCCGGTGACGCATCCGTTCGGGCCGGCGCTGGAACGCGCCATGCTCGTGAATGCTGACCTCGTGGCATTGCGCGTGCGGGAAGTGATCGGCGGCAAGGCCACGCCGCCCTGGCGCTGGAAGGGCCGCATCGACGGCATCGAGGCCGAGGTGGCGCCGGCCGCACTGCCGTCCGCCCCCCGGCAAGCCGCCGCCCCCGAGGCCAAGGTGGACGGCGAGCCGATCAAGATGCCGTTCGGCGACCTGACGGTGGATTCCGGCAAGCTCGTGCGCTGGACGGTCGCGGTTGGCGCGAAGGTCAAGAAGGGCGAGACTGTTGCCGAGATCGAAACCGTCAAGGCCGTGGTGGAAATCGAATCTCCCGCCGACGGCGCTGTCAGCCAGCTCATCACCGAACCCGGCACCATCGTGAAGATGGGCGGCACGATCGGAGCCGTGAAATGAAGATCCTCTATCTCAACTACCCGCTGCCGTCCGACGGGCTGGAGCAGGCGACGTTTGGCGACGGCGCGACGCTGGCGATGTATCCCATCGGCGACCAGCCCTCGGCGCAGGAGATGGCCGAGGCCGACGGGATTATCACCGGATCGGCCAACCACGATGTCGGACCGGTGGCCCAGTATCCGAACTGCAAGATCATCCTTCGCCTCGGCGTCGGCTACGACAATCTCGACATCGCCGCCTGGGCGGCGCGCGGCGTGCCGGTGTGCAACGTGCCGGACTATGGCACGTCGGAGGTCGCCGACCATGCGGTTACGCTGATGGTGACGCTGGCGCGCGGCATCGTGCACTACCAGGAGAAGCTGCGCAGCGACCCCGTCGGCCACTGGGGCTGGTCGCCGGGGCCGCGGCTGATGCGCCGGCTGCGCGACAACACCTTCGGCATCATCGGCTTTGGCCGCATCGGCATGGCCGCCGCGCGGCGGGCCGCCGGGTTCGGCATGGACATCGTGTTCTACGACCCGCACCTGCCCAACGGCGTGGAACTCGGCTTCGGCTGCCGGCGCGTGCATTCGGTTGCCGAACTGATGGCGCAATCGGATGCGGTCAGCCTGCATGCGCCGTCGACCGAGGAGACGCGGCACATCATCGGCACCGACGCGCTGGCGGCGGCCAAGCAGGACCTGATCCTGATCAATACCGCGCGCGGCCCGCTGGTCGACCTCGACGCGCTCTACGATGGGCTGAAGTCGGGCAAGGTGGGTGGGGCGGGGCTCGACGTCTTCCCCTCAGAGCCCCCTACCCCGCTGCCGAAGCTGCTGGCCGCCTGGCGCGACCGCGAGGCGTGGCTCGCGGACCGGCTGCTGGTGACGCCGCATGCCGCGTTCTACTCGCCACCGGCCAATCTCGACATCCGCCGCAAGGCCGCGGAGTGCCTTTTGGTGTTTCTGCGAGACAATCGGCTGACCAACTGCGTCAATCTCGGCCTGCTGCGGCGCAACGGCTAGCCAGCGGAAAAGGCATAGCTGAGGCTGTAGGCATCCCCCCGATGGCGGGCGACGGTGAATTCCGCGGGCTGGCCATCCTCGTCGAGATAGACGATCTCGCTGACCAGCACGGCGGCGCCCACAGTGTAGTCCAGCCGCCGCGCCAGCGCCGCGTCGGCCAGTTCGGCGCGCACCGTCACCCGCACGCCGGACAGGCGCAGGCCGAGATGGCGCTGCACGGAGCGGAACACCACCACGTCGTCGAAGTCGCGCGGGGTCAGGCGCTCGCCGATGATGGGCGGGAAGTAGATCGTCACGTCCGACAGCGGCACGCCGTCGCGCATCACGCGGGCGTGCAGGCAGGGCACCGGGGTTGCGGGGTCGAGGCCGAAGACGCGCGCGGCGGCGGGCGCGCGCACCTTGTGCCAGTCGGCGATCTCCAGGCTCGCCCCCTCGGTCGCAGCCACGATGTCGTCCAGCGAGTTCATCCGCCTCGCGTCGGGGCCGCGCGGCTCGGTGCTGGCGACCACGGCGGGCTTGGCCGGGCGCTTGTCGATCAGCCCTTCCGTCTCCAGCACCCGCAGGGCGTGGCGCACGGTGATCAGGCTGACGCCGAAACCCTTCGCGAGGTCCGCCTCCGTCGGCAGGTCCTGGCCCAAGGCCAGCCGGCCGGCGGTGATGGCCGCGCGCAGGCGCGTCGCGATCTGCCGATACAGCTTGCCGTCGGCACGGTCGAGCGGGCGGGTGAGGCGGGTGAAGGGCATGGAGCAGTGGTGCCCCGTGCAGCGAGTCCGGGCAAGTGTCGCGTCCCTAAGGCATCACATTTGCGCAACGACCCCCTGGCGTCCGCCCGGTCCGATGGCTAGGGTCCCGCGCGACATGGAAACCGTGCTTGCCATCGACCTGGGCGGAAGCTCGCTGCGCGCCGCATTGGTGGGACGCGACGGGCAGATCGTCGCCAGCGCCCAGCGCGAACACCACGTGGGCGAGGAGGCGGATGCTGCCGCGTGGTGGAACATGCTGGTGCAGGCGGTGGCGGAGCTTCCCACCGCCGAGGTGCGGGCGATCATTGCCACCGGCTTCACGCGCAGCCAGGTGCTGGTGGACGAGACCGGCCAGCCGGTGCGCCCGGCCCAATGCTTCCCTGATACCCGTGCGACCGCCGAGGCGGCGGGGTTGGCCGGCATCGCGCGCGGCACCTGGGTGGAGATGAACGCCTTCCATCCCGCCGCCCGCCTGCGCTGGGCCGAGGCGCATGATCTGGCGGCATTCGCCCGCGCCCGAACCGTGCTGCAACCCAAGGACTACCTGGTGCTCCGGCTGACCGGGCGGCGGGCGACGGACCGGATCAGCAACGCCTGGGCGCTGGAGCGGCGGGGCAATGTGCGCTCGCTGGCGCTGTTCCGCCGCGCCCGGCTGGACGCGGCGCTGCTGCCGGAGCTGTTCGATCCCTGGGACGTTATCGGCCCCTGCACCGGGCTTGCGGGCTATGCGGGCGTGCCGGTGATGTGCGGGGCGATGGATGCCTGGTGCGCCAGCCTGGGTGCCGGGGCGGCGCGGCCGGGCGATGCCTATCTGATCGCCGGCACGACCGACGCCGGCGGCGTGCTGGCCGATATGCCGACCGAGGCGGAGGGGTTGGTGACGCTGCCCTGGGGCATTGGCCTGTACCATACCGGCGGGCCAAGCGGCGCCGGGGGCGATTGCCTGAAATGGCTGGCCGAAGTGGTGGGGCAGCCAGACGTGGCGAGCGTGGTGGCGCTGGCGGAGCAGGCGCCAGTGACGATGGCGCCGCTGCTGTTCCTGCCGGCGCTGTCGGGCGAGCGGGCGCCGAGCTGGGCGGCAACCACGCGCGGCGGCTTCGTGGGTCTGGACCGGGGCCATGGCACACCTGAGCTGGCGCGCGCGGTGATGGAGGGGGTGGCCTTCGCCGATCGGGACCTGCTGGGCGGGCTGCCGTTCGACCGGCTGTTCCTGGGCGGGGGCGGTGCCCGATCCGACCTGTGGTGCCAGATACGTGCCGATGTGCTGGGTTGCCTGGTCCTGCGCGGCAGCCCGCAGCCGGGGCTGGTGGGGGCGGCGATGGTCGCCTGGTCGGGGCTTGGCGCCTATCCCAGCCTGCCGGCGGCACAGGAGGCGCTGGCGGAGCGGAATGATGCTTTCCGGCCGGACCGCAGCGTGATCTCGCGCTACCAGCGGCTGTTCGAGGCGTTCAAGCAGTTCCAGTCCGTCGCGGCGACCCTGGCGCAAGGGCTCAGCCGGTTCTGATCCGCTTGCCGCTTCGCGCATGCCGCCGCATGTTTCGGGTTCTGTTGCGTGGAGCGTTCCCATGGCCAAGCAAGCTTCGGATCCGGCACTCAGCCGCGCCCTTGCCCTGTTGGAGTCGATGCCGCTGATCGACGGGCACAACGACCTGCCCTGGGTGATCCGCAACGATGCCGCGGCGAAGGGCGATGTCGCGGCCTATGCGCTGGAGCGCCAACGCAACGACGGCGATACCGACATTCCGCGGCTCAAGGCCGGGCGGGTCAGCGGGCAGGTCTGGGCGGCCTACGTGCCGACGGAGATCGCCCATCCCGGGCGGGCGGTGATGGAGCAGATCGACATCGTTCTGCAGATGCAGGCGGCGCACCCCGACGTGTTCCTGCCGGTGAAGCGGGCGGGGGATTTCGCGCGGGCGAAGAAGGCGGGGAAGATCGCCTCGATGCTCGCGGTCGAGGGTGGGGTGGGCTTGGAGAACTCGCTGGCGCCGCTGCGGGTGTGGCACGCCGCCGGGGCGCGGCTGATGACGCTGTGCCACAACGGGACGCTGGACTGGTGCGACTCGGCGACTGACGCGGCACGGCATGGCGGGCTGACGGCGTTCGGACGGGCCGTGGTGCGCGAATTGAACCGGCTGGGGATGTTGGTCGACTGCGCCCATGTGGCGCCGAGCGTGATGCGCCAGGTGCTGGAGATCAGTGCGGCGCCGGTGGTGTTCAGCCATTCCAACGCCCGCGCGCTGTGCGACCACGTGCGCAACGTGCCGGACGACGTGCTGGATCTGGTGCGCCAGCGCGGCGGGCTGGTGATGGCGACATTCATCCCGGACTTTCTCAGCGAGACGGTGCGGCAATGGATGGGGCCTCTGCGGGCCAGCTTCGTGCTGCATACCGAGGCGGAGCGGCTTTCGAAGATCGGCGCGCACGAAAGAACCCACGGGAAGCGGCCGTTGGCGACGCTGGAGGATGTGGCGGGGCACATCGAATACATCGCCAACCGGATCGGGCCGGAGAAGGTGGGCATCGGCAGCGACTTCTTCGGGGTCGCGACGACGCCGGTGGGGCTGGAGGATGTGCGGCGGTTTCCGCACCTGCTGGCCGAGATGATCCGGCGCGGCTGGTCGGACGAGGCGGTGGCGGGGCTGGCCGGGGGGAACTTCATCCGCACCTTCCGGGCGGTGGAACGGGAGGGGGCGCGACTGCGCAAGACCCTGCCCGTCCCATACGGCACGACGGAGACCATCGCCGACAGCCCTTGACCGGCGGCGCCGCGTGTCGTTCAACGCGGTCGGCGAGCCTGTAGCTCAGTTGGTAGAGCACCGGACTTTTAATCTGGTGGTCCTGGGTTCGAGTCCCAGCGGGCTCACCACTTGCCACACAGGCGTCATGGACCGCGCCGGCGTGTCACGCTTTGCGCGGCGGGGTAGCCACGACGCCGGTGATGCCCGAATTCGACGGGGGATCGCTGGCGGGGAAGGATTCTCGGCTGGCCTGATCGACGGCGTCGCCGGGCGCACGGGCCGGGGTGCCCGGGGACTGGTCTGATTTGCGCTCGGGGCCCATGCCCTGCGTGGACCCACCACCATGCCCGGCCTGGACGCCACTGCTCTGGCCCGTGCTGTCGCCGCCGGTGGCCGTGAGGGTGGCGTGGCCCTCGGCCGGCTCCACACGGGCGCCGCCCTTGGCGGAGCGGGGCGGTGTCGCCTGATGGGGCTTGTTCATATCGCTGTTGTCCTCGGTGGCGGGCGCGTCGGTCGCGATGATGGGGATGCGGCCGCCTGCATCCTGGCGGGAGGGCCGCGACAGGGTGATGTGCAGCACGCCGCGGTCGAAGCGGGCCTGGACCTGCGCGGGATCGGGGGTGAAGGGAAGGCGGAAGCTGCGCTGGAAGCGGCCGAAGCTGCGTTCCGTCATGTGCCGGCCGCCCTGGTCGCGCTGGTGTTGCTGCTTCTTCTCGCCGGACAGGATCAGCAGATCGCCCTCGATGTGCAGGTCGATATCGGGGCTGGCCATGCCGGGAAGCTCAGCGGTGACCTCCAGCCCCTGCTCGGTCTCGTGGACATCGAGGCTGGGGGCGAAGCCGCCAAGCGGGAAGCCGCGGAAGACCTCGTCGAAAACGCGGTTCACCTCGCGCTGAAGCAGGTTGAAAGGATCGCCTGACCCGAAGAGACGCGAAACCATGGATCTACCTCCCTGTACGCCGCGGCGGGTAACGCGGCTGGCGTGAGGAGGTTGCAGAGGGGAGATACGACAGAGGCGCCCTGCTACGCCTTGCGGATGAACTCCACGCCGCCCATCCACGGCACCAGCGCCTGCGGCACGCGGATGGTGCCGTCGGCCTGCTGGTGGTTTTCCATCACCGCGATCAGCGCGCGGCCGACCGCGACGCCGGAGCCGTTCAGGGTGTGGACGAAGCCGCCGACCTTGCCTTCCGCGGTGCGAAAACGGGCGTTCATGCGGCGGGCCTGGAAATCGCGGGTGTTGGAGCATGACGAGATCTCGCGCCACATCTGCTGGCCGGGCAGCCACACCTCGAGGTCGAAGGTGCGGACGGCGCCGAAGCCGGTATCGCCGCTGGAGAGCAAGACGCGGCGGTAGGGGAGTTCCAGGCGTTCCAGGATGGTCTCGGCGCAGGCGGTCATGCGCTCCTGCTCCGCGACGCTGTGGTCGGGGTGGACGATGGAGACCAGCTCGACCTTGCGGAACTGGTGCTGGCGGAGCATGCCGCGGGTGTCGCGGCCGGCGGACCCGGCCTCGCTGCGGAAGCAGTCGGAGAGAGCGGTGAGGCGCAGCGGGAGGCTGGCTTGGGGGACGATCTCGCCGGCGACGGTGTTGGTCAGCGGTATCTCGGCAGTCGCGATGAGCCAGCGGTCGTCCGTGGTGCGGAAGCTGTCTTCGGCGAATTTGGGGAGCTGGTTGGTGCCGAACATGGTGGCGTCGTTCACCAGGAAGGGGACGGTGTGCTCGGTGTAGCCGTGCTCGGTGGTGTGCAGGTCGAGCATGAACTGGCCGAGGGCGCGTTCGAGGCGGGCGAGGCCACCGCGTAATATGGTGAAGCGGCTGCCGGCCATTTTGGAGGCGGTTTCGAAGTCCATCATGCCGAGTGCTTCGCCGAGCTCGAAATGCTGCTTCGGTTCGAAGCCGAGGTCGCGCGGTTCGCCGGCCTGCTTCAGGACCTTGTTGGCGGTTTCGTCGGGGCCGTCCGGCACCTCTGGGTCGAGGAGGTTGGGCAGGGCGGCGAGGGTGTCGAAGATGGATTTGTCGAGAGCGGCGACCTGTTTCTCGAGCGCCTCCATCTCGGCGCGCTTGGCGGTGACCTCCGCTTCGAGGGCGGCGCTGTCCTCGCCCTTGCGACGAGCTTCACCGATGCGCTTGGACAGCGCGTTGCGGAAGGCCTGGATTTCCTGCAGCGCGGTCTGGGCGGTGCGGCGCTCGGTGTCCTGGGCGAGGATGGCGGCGGCGGCGGGGGGCAGGCCGCGGCGGGCGATGGCCGCATCGAAAAAAGCAGCGGCGTCGCGGATGGTGCGGATGTCGTGCATGGATGAGATCCCGTGGCGTCGGTGACAGTTTAGTCCCGGCCCCCAATCATCGATGGGAGGTCCAGGAACCTCAGGTTCCTGGCGGGTCCTCCGTGGCGCGACTTCGGGCCGCGACGGCAGCGCCCTGGCCTACCTTAAGATGTTCCGAAGCATCACGATCGGGCGGCGGCGGCCAGGCCCGCATCGGGGCTGGTGAGCGGGGTGCCGCCGGTGCAGAGCGGGGCGGCGGCGGCCATGGAGGCCTGGGCGAAGGCGATCACCTGCGCGCCCTTGGCATAGAGGGCATCGGCGGCCGCGGCGACCAGGCGGTGGTAAGTGGCGGTGTCGCCGGCGCGGAAGGCATCCCACGCGTGCGGGGCGATGTGCATCGCGATGGCGACGCCGGTGCCGTCGGCCACGCGTTCGAACAGGGCGCGGGTGGGCTCGACGGTGGTCTGCACGGCACAGAGCACGTCCACCCTGCCCTTTCCGGCGGCGGCCAGGGCGACGGCGGCGGAGGCCAGCGCGGCATCGACGCGCAGGATCGGGACGCGGGCGAGCAGGTCGGCGCGCTCGGCGGCGGGGCCGACGGTGGAGCAGGTGAGCAGGACGGCGTCGGCGTCGGCGGCGAGGGTGCCCAGCAACTCCGCGGCCTCGTCGCGGATGGCGTCGGTCAGGCCGCCCGCGGCCTCGGCGCGCTTCAGCAGGTCGGCCCGCACGATGTGCGACAGCGTGAGGCCCGGGATGCGGGAGGCGGCGGCCTCCAGCACCGGGACGTTGCTGTCGACGGTGTGCAGGCAGGCGATGCGCATCAGACGTCGTCCTCTTTCACGGGTTTGGGTTCGACCAGCTTGGCGGCCAGGATCGAGATTTCGTATAGCCCCATGAGCGGGATGGCGAGGCCGATCTGGCTGATCGGGTCCGGCGGAGTGATCACAGCGGCGAAAACGAAGATGCCGACAATGGCGTAGCGCCGGGCCTTCCTCAGGCCACCGGAGGTGACGATTCCGACCTTTGCCATCAGCGCCAGTGCGACAGGCAACTGGAAGGCAATGCCGAAGGCCAGGATCAGCTTCATCACGAGGTCGAGGTATTCGCCGACCTTGGCTTCAAGCTGGATGGGTACGCCGCCCGGCTCGGCGGGCGATTCGAAGCCGACGAAGAAGCGGAAGGCGGCGGGGAAGATCAGGTAGTAGGCGAGCGAGGCGCCCATCAGGAACATCACCGGGGAGGCGATCAGGAAGGGAGCGAGCGCGCGCTTCTCGCTGCGGTAAAGGCCCGGGGCGATGAACAGCCAGATCTGGTGGGTGATGAGCGGGAAGGAGATGAAGATGCCGCCGAAGATCGCCACCTTGAGGTAGGTGAAGAACGCCTCGGTCAGCGCGGTGAAGATGAGTCGGCGGGGCTCGCCGCCCGATGTCTCGACCAGGATGTCGATCAGCGGTTGGGCGAGGAAGGCATAGATTGGCCGCGCGAGGAACCAGCACCCGATCACGGTCACGATCAGAGAGGCGAGGGACCACATGAGGCGGCGCCGTAGCTCGATCAGGTGATCGAGCAGCGGCATCGGCTTGTCTTCGATGGTGTCTTCGGTCTTGGGCTTTGCCACGTCCGGGTCCTGCTGAAGGGGCTAGAGGCCCAGATGGGGCCGGGATGTGGCCGGCGGGAGGAAGTCGGGCATGGGCGGCGGGTGCGCGATGGCCGGCGGAATGAATGCGGGGGTGGTGTCTTCGGGCTCGGCCGTGGTGGCAGGTGCGGCGCCGAGTTCGGCGGCGGTGACCGGCGGGGCCTCCTCGGGCGGAGGGAGGTCGATCGTGGCAGTGGAGTGGGCCGGAGTCAGGGGCTGGGGCTTGTTGCTGAAGGGGTCGTCGAACGCGGAGCGGATGGAACCGTCCTTGTCGATTTCCTTCTCCAGCGCGCCCTTGATGTCGAGGTTGCGTATCTCGTTGATCTGGTTGCGTACCTCGCCGAGATTGGCGTCGCGGACCATGTCGTCGACATGGGTCTGGAACTCTCCGGCCATGCGCCGCGCGCGGCGGACGAAATCGCCGACGGCCTTGATGGCGCCGGGCAGGTCCTTCGGCCCGATGACGAGCAGCGCCACCACGCCGATCACGGCGAGTTCGGACCACGCGAGGTCAAACATGGCGGCGACGGGGGCTGCGGAAAGGCGGGACCATGGGGCGATCTGCTAGCAGGAAACGGCGCGGGTGGGAAACGGGCGCGCGATCATGGCGCAGGGTCGGCGGGATCGGAGGACGGCGGCGCCGCGGGTTCGCTGGCGGCTGGTCGCGGGCGGGAGTCCGCCGGGTCGGGAATGAGCATTGCGGGTTCCACCAGCAGGTCTTCGCGGCGCGGCAGGTCGCGCAGGGATTGCAGGCCGAACTGGGACAGGAAGGCGGGCGTGGTGCCCCAGAGGGTGGGACGGCCGGGGGTTTCCTTGCGGCCGCGCGGGGCGACGAGGTCGGCTTCGAGCAGCTGGTCGAGCGTGCCCTGCCCGAGGGCGGCGCCGCGCAATTCCTCGATCTCCGGCCGGGTGACGGGCTGGTGGTAGGCGATGATGGCCAGCGTCTCCATGGCGACGCGGGGCAGGCGGCGCGGCACCTGCACGACACGGCGCAACTTGGGCGCGAGATCGGGCGCAGTGCGGAACTGCCAGCCGCCACCGACTTCGACCAGCTCGACGCCGCGGCCAGCATAGCGGGCGCGCAGGGCAGCGAGCACGGCGTCGGAATCGGCGCCGTCGGGCAGGAGTTGGCCAAGTTGGCGGGGGGTGACCGGGGCGATGGCGGCAAACACCATGGCCTCGGCGAGGCGGAGCAGGGCCTCCCCCTCCTGCGTAGGTTCCCCCGCAGGCTGGGGGGCGGGGTCCGGTGTGTCAGGCATTGGCGGGCGGCTCGTCGGGGGAATGGGGCGGGAGGTCGCCGCGGCGGATCTGGATGGGGCCGAACTCCTGTTCCTGGCGCAGGCGGATGGCGCCGCCGCGGGCCATCTCCAGCCCGGCGAGCAGGGTGGAGGAAAGGGCCGCGCGGCGTTCGAGGGGGGTGCCAATCATCTCGGGCAGGAACTGCTCCAGGGTGGACCAGTCGGGCAGGTTGCCGACCAGCAGCGCAAGGCGGGCCAGCGCGTCCTTGACGGTCCAGACAGTGAGGAACTGGGGGCGGTAGCGGCGCCGGGCGCCGGCGCGGCGCATGGCGGCGAGGTAGGCGCGCAGCAGCCCGGGGATGTCGAGCGCGAGCTTGGTGCGGTCGGTGTCGACGAGGTCCTCGGGCAGCCCGCGGACGAAAACGTCGTGGCCGAGTTGGGGGCGGGCGCCGAGCCAGGCGGCGGCCAGGCGCATGGCCTGCAGCGTGCGAAGGCGTTCGGCCAGCGTTTCGGCGGCGGTTTCGGCTTCTTCGGCGGCCTCGTGTCCCTTCGGCAGGAGCAGGCGGGACTTCAGCCAGGTAAGCCAGGCGGCCATCACCAGCCAATCGGCGGCCAGCTCCAGGCGGATTTTCCGGGCTCCCTCGATGACGGCAAGGTACTGCTCGACCAGGGCGAGGATGGAAATGCGGGCGAGGTCGAGCTTCTGGGTGCGGGCGAGTTCGAGCAGGAGGTCGAGCGGCCCCTCGAAGCCGTCGAGGCGCAGGAGGAGCATGTCCTCCGGGGTGACCGGCAGTTCACCCTGGGCGGATTGCGCCGAAGCAGTGTCAGAACTCATGGAGCAGGAACCGCCCGTAGGTTTCTGGCAAGGGCAGGTGGGCGAGCATCCAGCCGGTGGCGTCGACCAGCAGCATGCGCACGGGGTCGAACGGAATGCCAAGTTCACGCAGAAGCATCGGCAGCAGGAACAACAGGGCAAGCACGATGAAAATGCCGGCGCGCTCCAGCCGCGCCCAGCCCATGGCGAGGCGGTAGGGCAGGATGCCGACCATGATGCGGCCGCCGTCGAGCGGGGGAATCGGCAGGAGGTTGAATAAGCCGAGCAGGATGTTGAACATGATGAAGGAGATGGCGAATTCGACCGCCAGCAGCATCGGCAGGCTGCGCTCGGCGCCCTGGAGGTTCATCACAGCGCCGAGGGTGCGGATTGGGTCGTCGTCGAGATGCAACGCAAGCGCCGTGAGGGCGGCGAGGGTAAAGTTGATCGCCGGGCCGGCCATGGCGACCAGCATCATGCCGCGGCGCGGGTCGCGGAAGCGCCAGGGGTCGACCGGCACCGGCTTGGCCCAGCCGAACATGAACCGGCTGCCGGTGAGGCTGCCGATGATGAGCAGCACGCCCGGCACGATCAGCGTGCCGACGCGATCGACATGGGCGATGGGGTTCAGCGTCAGGCGGCCCTGGCGGCGGGCGGTATCGTCGCCCAGGGCCAGCGCCGCATAGCCGTGTGCCACCTCGTGCAGCACGATCGCCGCGATGGCGGCCAGCAGCGAAAGGATGATGCCTTGGAGTTCCACGAATGCGTTCCGCCGCGGCAGGGTGCCGCCCGGCGGTAAGTATACCAGCATGGGCGGGACGCAAGGCCAGGAGGTCCGAGGGGATCAGGTGCCTGGGATCAGGCGCGCGCGCTCCGCGGCCAGGGCGGGTTCATCGAGGGCGATGCGGCGGCCGGCGGCAGTGGCACGGGCGGTGGCCATGCGGGCTCGGGCAATGCCGGTGAGCGCGGGCGCGGTGCGCAGCACCGACGAAGTGCCCTCAAGGTCGCCCGGGCAATAGAGGGCGACATCGCAGCCGGCTTCGAGTGCCGCGATGGCGCGAGAGGCGGGCGGGCCGTCGAGCGCATGCATGGCGAGGTCGTCGCTGACCAGCACGCCGCGGAAGCCGAGTCGGCCGCGGATGATGGTGTCGATGATGGTGGGGGACAGGGTGGCAGGGCGGGTCTGGTCCCAGGCGGGGTAGAGGATGTGCGAGGTCATCAGCCAGGGCAGGTCGGCGTTGGCGACGAAGGGAAGCAGGTCTGCCTCGATGTCGTTGGCGGCGACGATGGGGAGGGCGAGGTGGGAATCCACGGTGGCGCGGCCGTGGCCAGGGGCGTGCTTGCCGACCGGCTGGATGCCGGCGGCGAGCAGGCCAGCGGCCATGGCGCGGGCGAGGCGGGCGACCTCGGCTGGTTCCTCTGCGAAGGCGCGGTCGCCAATGACCTCGCTGGCGCCGGGGACGCGGCGATCGAGGATGGGGGCGCACACGGTGTCGAAGCCGGCTTCGGCGCATTGCAGGCCGATCAGCGCGCCCTGGAGGTAGGCGGCGCGTAGGGCCCGGGGCAGCGGAAGGGCGCCGAGGGCACCGCAGGGCGGATGGGCGCGCCAGTGGGGCGGGCGGAGGCGGGCGACGCGGCCGCCTTCCTGGTCGAGCATGAGGACGGCGCCGGGGCGGAGGGCTTCGCGCAGGGCCGCGACGAGGAGGCGGAGCTGAGCGGGGGATTCGATGTTGCGGCGGAACAGGATGGCACCGGCGGGGGGGTGGGCGCGCAGAAGGGCTTCCTCCTCCGGCAGAAGGATGGGGCCGGCGATGCCGATGATGGCGGCACGGGTGTCGGGTGCGAGCATCTGGCAGCCTTAGCAACCGACGGGGGGCGGCGAAAGCCGTGGTCGGGCCAGAGAGGTGATCCATGCCAGCTGGCGGGTTTCGGGGCGTTGGAAGGGGTGCTGGTCAACCCGCGAGGAGGAGCATCACGCCGGCGACGGTGGCGGCGATGCCCGCCAGGGCGATGGGGTGCAGCGGGGCACGGCCGGGCAGAAGGCGCGCCAGGGCGAGCGTGACAAGCGGGTAGGTGGCCACCAGCGGGGCCACCAGCGCCACCGGGCCGGCGGCGAGGGCCGCGTAGAGGGAGAGCACGGCCCCGCCATTGCACAGTCCGACACCGGCGAACCAGGCGAGCGCCGGGCCGGATGTTCCCGCGGGGCGGATAGTGGCGAGGACCACGATCGCGGACACGGCATAGCCGATCGCCGCGGCGACAAGAGGGCTCGGCCAGAAGGCGAGACCCCATTGGGTAACGGGTTGGACCAATCCGCGGATGGCAGCGGCGGCCAGCGGCAGGAGGATTGCGGCCAGCGGCCAACCACGGGCGGTGCCGCGGGCCAGGGACATCACGGCGATGCCGGCGGCTATGGCGGCGAGGCCCGCGGCATGGGCCGGGCTGGGCACCTGGGCAAGCAGGAGCAGGGCACCGAACACGGCGAACAGCGGGGCGAGGTTGCCGAGCGCGCCCGCCAGATTCGGCCCGAGTCGGCGATTCGCCTCGAAGGTCAGCCGCGTGACGGCGACGGGGAACACCAGGCCGACCGCAGCGAAGACTGCCGCGCCGCGCCAGTCGGCGACGCCGACGGCTGCCGGGGCGACCTGCGCCGCGACAAGAGCGGCAACGACAAGTAGCGCGGCGGAGGCGAGGATGCTGATGCGTGCACCGGCGGCGGGCGCGGCATGGCGCAGGGCGAACTGGGTGACGACAAGAGCAACGCCGAACTGGCACGACGCCAGCAAGGCCAGGATGACCGGCGCCATGACGCGCGCCGGGCGGCGGAAGCCTGGCTAAAAGCTGGCAACCGTGCAGGTGCCGCCCTTGGCGCGGACACGATCGCAGAAGCCTCGGGCCTGGGTGGGATCGGCAAATCCGCCGGTGCGCAGGCGCCAGATGGTCTTGCCGTCGCGGTCCACGCGAATGACAGCGGGGCGGCGGTCGCCCAGGATGTCGGGCATGCGCTTTTCCAGACGGCTCCATTCGCTGAGCGCCGCACTTTCGGAGCCGACGGCGGCGAGTTGAACCTGAGTGCCGCTGGCCCCCGTGGCGGAGGTGGAGGCGGGGGTGGAGGCGGGGGCGGAGCCTGGGGCGGGACGCGCGACTTGCGCAGGGGCGGGCGCGGGACGGGCGGCCTGCGGCGCGGGCGGCGAGGGAAGGATAGGCGCTGTGAGGGCGACAGGCTGGCCGGCCGGGCGACCCGAGGCCATTAGGGGGGCGGTAACCTGGGCGGTGCTTGCCACCGGCGGCGTGGCGGGGGTTGCGGTGCCCGCCTGGGCACGCTCCATATGGGCACGCTCCATGGCGGCCTTCTCGGCAGCCTGCCTATCGGCGGCGAGTTTCTCGGCTGCAAGCTTCTCGGCTGCGAGCTTTTCGGCGGCGGCCTTCTCGGCCTGGGCTCGCAGTGCCTCGGGCTTGGGCGCCTCCGGGGTGGGGGCGAGCGCCTGCTTGCCGGGGGTGGCGGGGCTTCCCACGTCAGGGCCCTGCTGGGACGTGTCGGGCTTGACCCGCAGGGGGCGGGCATCGGCCTCCACCACCGGCACGCCGCCGGACTTGCCGCCGGTGAGGGACCAGGCGCCGACCATGACCAGCAGGGCGGCGCCAATTCCGCAGGCGATGACGGCCAGCCTTCGCGTGTTGGGGTCCATGCCCGAACGGTGGCGGGGCGTGCGGTAAGTGGTGTCGATCTCGGCCATCGGACTGCCCATCTCTCTTGCGGGCGGTCCGGCTGACTGCCCTTTAGCGCATTTCTTCCACCGGCGTGACGCCCATGACGGCGAGGCCGGACCGGATCACGGCCGCGGTTGCAACCACCAGGGCGACGCGCGCCAGGGTGTCGGCACGTCGCTCTGCCTGCAGAAACCGCAGTGCAGCATCGTCCCTTCCACGGTTCCACAGCATATGAAAGTCGGCCGCTAAATCATAGAGGAAAAACGCAATACGGTGAGGTTCGCGGGCAAGTGCCGCGCCTTCGACAGTGCGCGGCCAGGAGGCGAGGCGGCGGATCAGCGCAAGTTCGGCTTCGTGACTCAGGCTTTCGAGAATGACCCCGGCGAGAGCGGAAGGCGCAATGGCTTCCTGCCCCAGCATGTCCGCCGCGGCACGCAGCACGGAGCGGCAGCGGGCGTGGGCGTACTGGACGTAGAAAACGGGGTTCTCGCGGGTTTGCGCCACCGCCTGGGCGATATCGAACTCCATCTGGGCGTCGGACTTGCGGGTGAGCATGGTGAAGCGGACGGCGTCGCGGCCAACCTCGTCGAGCAGGTCGCGCAGGGTGATGTAGGTGCCGGCGCGCTTGGACATGCGGACGGGCTCGCCGTCCTTGAGCACGTGGACGATCTGGCAGAGCACGATATCGAGCGTGGGCGCGGCGGCGGTGCCGTCGCCGAGGGCCTTCACGGCGGATTTCATCCGGGACACATAGCCGCCATGGTCGGCGCCCCAGATGTCGATCATGACCTGGGCGCCACGCCGGACCTTGTCGGCGTGGTAGGCGATGTCGTTGGCGAAGTAGGTGTTGCTGCCGTCGGATTTGCGCAGCGGGCGGTCGACGTCGTCGCCGAATTGGGTGGCGCGGAACAAGGTTTGCTCGCGGGGCTCCCAGTCGTCCGGCGTTTTGCCCTTGGGGGGTTCGAGGACGCCCTCGTAGATCAGGCCGCGCGAGCGCAGGGTTTCGATGGTGGCATCGGCGGCGCCGGCCGCCACCAGGGCGCGCTCGGACGAGAAGACCTCCTGTTCGACACCGAGCAGGGCAAGGTCTTCGCGGATCGAGGCCATCATCAGGTCGAGCGTGGCATCGCGGACGACGGGCAGCCAGGATTCGACGGGACCGACATGGCCGCCGGAGGCGGCGAGACTGTCGCCGTGGGTGGCCTTCAGTGCCTGGCCGACGGACACAAGGTAGTCGCCACGGTACTGCAGGCCGCCGGGGACCATCTGGGCGTATTCGTCCTCGGTGAGCGGCGTGCCGACTGCCTGGAGGTAGCGCCAGTAGGCGGCCCATGCCAGCGCCAGGACCTGGTTGCCGGCGTCGTTGATGTAATACTCCTTTGTGACCGTGAAGCCGGCCTTGGCGAGCAGGTTGGCGAGCGCGTCGCCCACCACGGCGCCGCGGCAATGGCCGATATGCATCGGGCCGGTCGGATTGGCGGAGACGTATTCGACGTTCACGCGCACCCCCTGCCCCGCGGCCGAATCGCCGTAGGACTCGGCGGCCGCCAGAATCGTGGGCAACTGCGCGCGCCAAGTGGATTCGGCGAGTCGCAGGTTGACGAATCCCGGGCCGGCGACCGACACCTCGGCGATGTCGGCATCGTCGCGCAGGCGGGCGACGAGGGCGTGGGCGATCTCCTGCGGCTTACGGCCGGCTTGCTTGGCCACGACCATCGCGGCGTTGGTCGCCATGTCGCCATGGGCCGCTTCCCGCGTCGGCGTAACCTCGACACGGGCCAGGGCGTCGGCCGACAGGTCGGGGAGGTCGGCGCGCAGGGCGGCCAGCACGCGGTCGCGCATGGCTGAGAACAGGTTCGTCATCGGGGTTCCAGAAATCGTCAGGCGGAGTGGGAGATATCGGTGAGGCGGAGATGTTCGTCGCGGGCGTAGCGGTCGGTCATGCCGGCAACATAGTCGCAGACGGCGGTAGCCGCGCGGGCCGTGCCGCCCTCCCCTGCCCGTCCGCGCCAGTCGGCCGAGAGCAGGCCGGTATCGGCGTGGAGCAGGGCGAAGACCTCGGAGGTGATGCGCTTGGCCTTGGCAACCATGCGGTTGACCCGCCAGTGGCGATACATGTGGGCAAACAGGAACTCCTTGATCACCCGGTTGGCCTCGGCCATCGCAGGGCTGAAGGCGACGACCGGGGTGCGGGCGCGCCGGATCGCGTCGGAATCTGCTGGGTTCAGCTTGGCGATCCGGCGGCGGGTTTCGGCAATCAGGTCGGTGACCAGAACGTGGATAACGCGGCGGATGGTCTCGTGGCGCAGGCGCTGCGGCGGAACGTCGAGGCTGGACATGCGCGCGGCGGTGAGCGCGTCGCCGACCACGGGGAGGTGGCGGATCTCCTCGACAGTGAACAGGCCGGCGCGCAGCCCGTCGTCGAGGTCGTGGGAATGGTAGGCGATGTCGTCCGCCAAAGCCGCCACCTGGGCCTCGACGGAGGCGTGGGTGTGGAGTTCCAGCTTATGGCGCTCGTCGTACTGGGCGACGTAGGCGGGGGGGCGGCGCAGCGGGCCATTGTGCTTGGCCAGGCCCTCCAGCGTTTCCCAGGTGAGGTTCAGGCCGTCGAAGGCGGCATAGCGCGCCTCCAGCAGAGTGACGACGCGCAGGCTCTGCGCGTTGTGGTCAAAGCCGCCGAACGGCTTCATGACAATCGCCAGCGCCTCCTCCCCGGCATGGCCGAAGGGAGGGTGGCCAAGGTCGTGGGCCAGGGCGAGGGCCTCGGTGAGGTCTTCGTCGAGGTCGAGTTCGCGGGCGATGGAACGGGCGATCTGGGCGACTTCGAGGCTGTGGGTCAGGCGGGTGCGGTAGAAATCGCCTTCATGGTTGACGAAAACCTGCGTCTTGTATTGCAGGCGGCGGAATGCGGTGCTGTGGACGATGCGGTCGCGGTCGCGTTGCCAGGGGCTGCGGCCGGCCGCTTCGGGCTCGGGATGGAGCCGACCGCGCGCGGTTTCGGCGCGCACCGCCCAGGCGGCGCGGGGTCCTGCCGTCATCAGACGAAGCTCCTGGGGGGGACCGGGCTCCTGTGGGCCAGGGTCATGCGCCGCCACCTTGTCATGCTGCGGTGCGGATACACAAAGCCGGCGGCGGCATCAATGCGACGTCGCGTGATGCCCCTTCAATCCGGCCTGCGTTTGTCCTATTTAGAGTGAATGGACACGCACATGGTTGACGCCCCCTTCCGGCTGAGCGCCCGCGCGGCAGCGCAGATCAAGGCGATCGTGCAGGGCCAGCCGCCCGGCGCGCCGGAGGCATTGCGGGTGGCGGTGCTGGCCGGCGGATGCAGCGGGTTCCAGTATCGCTTCGAGCTGGATGGTGCGCGCGCCGAGGACGACCTGGTGGTGGAGCGCGACGGGGCGGTGGTTCTGGTCGACTCCGCGAGCCTGGACCTGCTGGCGGGCTCCGAGCTGGATTATTCTGATGCGCTGATGGGCGCGCATTTCACCGTGCGCAATCCGAATGCCGCTTCGGCCTGCGGCTGTGGCACCAGTTTTTCGGTGGAATAGCGGTCCCGGATCGCGGCCATGCGGGTCGCCACCTGGAACGTCAATTCGATCCGCCAGCGCGAAGGGCATGTGGCGCGCTGGCTGGAGCGCGTGCAGCCGGA
>JANPIH010000236.1:0-12697 GCA_031424895.1 Rhodospirillales bacterium | reverse complement strand
AGAATCTTCTTTTTGTGAACAAAAAGAAGCAAAAAAACTTTCATTCATTTACACCGTGTTTACCGTTCAGGCACGGTGCAAGCGTCGGAAAGTTTTTTGGTTCTTTTTTTCAAAAAAGAACGTGCTTCCCTGCTTTGTCTCTAACGAAGAATAGCTGCGATAGTGCGAGCGCCGCGATCAGGTCTTCTGCGATAAGGCCAGGGCCGGCGCGGTTTGCGGCCTGGCCGTGGAGCCAGGCGGCGGCGCAGGTGGCTTCCCAGGGGGGCATGCCCTGGCCGAGGAGGCCGGCGACGAGGCCCGCGAGCACGTCGCCGGCGCCGGCGGTGGCGAGCCAGGACGGGGCGTTGTCGTTGATGGCGGCGCGGCCGTCGGGGGCGGCGATGATGGTGTCGGCGCCCTTGAGCAGGACGACGGCGCCGGTGAGGGCGGCGGCTGCGCGGACGGCTTCAAGGCGGTCGGGGCCTGCTTGACCGCGGAGGGGGGGGCCGAAGACGCGGGCGAACTCGCCGGCGTGGGGGGTCAGCACGGTGGCGCCGCGCAGGGTTTCGGGTGGGCCGTGGAGGGCGTCGGCATCCAGCACGGTGAGGCGGCGGGCAGCCAGCAGCGTGGGCAGGGCGGCGCGGGCGGCTTCGGCGCCGAGACCGGGGCCGGCGAGCCAGACGGTGCGGCGGGGGTCGGCGAGAAGGGTTTCGAGCGGGTCGGTGGCGACGATCACGCCGGGGTCGGCGGCGCGGTAGATGGCGGCGGCCTGCGGCGGGCTGGCGATGGTGAGCATGCCGGCGCCGATGCGCCGCGCGGCGGCGGCGGCCAGGCGCGCGGCGCCGGTCATTTCGGAACCGCCGAGGATGGTGACGTGGCCGCGGGTGTATTTGTGGTCGGCGGGCCCGGGGGCGGGGCGGGTCCAAAGGGCTTGCGTGTTGCGCCAAGTCCGGGCCGGAGGGTGGCCGGCGGGGATGCCGATCTCGGCCAGGACCAGTTCGCCGCAGAGTTGGCGGCCGGGCAGGAGAAGGTGGCCTGGCTTGCGGCGGTGGAAGGTGACGGTCAGTTCGGCTTGGGCGACGCGGCCACGCATCGAGCCGGTGGCGCCGTCGAGGCCGCTGGGGACGTCGATGGCGACAATGCGGGGGGCGGCGGCGAGGAGGGCGGCGACCTCGGGCGGGAGGTCGCGGGCGAGGCCGGCGCCGAAGACGGCGTCGATTACCAGGGCGCGGGCGGCGTGTTCGGGGGTGAAGGGAACAGTGGGGCCGTGCCAGGATGCGGCGGCGGGGATTGCGTCGCCGCGCGGGGGGGCGAGGGCGGCGACGGCAACGGGCCAGCCTTCGCGGGCGAGCAGGCGGGCGGCGACATAGCCGTCGCCGCCGTTGTTGCCGGGGCCGCAGGCGACCAGCACGCGGCAGGGGCCGACGCGAGAGCGGATCGCCTGGGCCACCGCCCAGCCGGCGCGTTCCATCAGCACGGCAACCGGCGTTCCGCTGGCCACCGCGTTCGCGTCCGCCTGCGCCATCTCTGCGGGGGTCAGGAGGTCTTCCATGGCCATCTCCACGGCATTGTGCGGGCCCTCTATGCCAGGGCGGCACGGGAAGGGCGACACGCGCGGTCTCGCTTGCGGTAGAAGCGGCCGTGTGCAGGCGGAGCGAATCGCAATGTCGGTGGTGATCACGGTGGCCCAGCAGAAGGGCGGCGCGGGCAAGACGACGCTGGCGGCGAATCTCGCGGCCGCGCTGGCGGAAGGAGTGCGGGTGGCGATCCTGGATATCGACCCGCAGCGGAGCCTGGCGCGGTGGCACGGGCTGCGGGTGGGCCGGACGGGAGCGGGGCAAGCGGGCGCGGTGGCGATCTCGCTGTCGGAATTATCGGGCTGGCGGTTGCCGGCGGAGATCGAACGGCTGCGGCGGTCGCACGACGTGCTGATCGTGGACAGCGCGCCACAGGTGGAGAGCGATGCGCGCACGGCGATCCGGGCCGCGGACCTGGTGCTGGTGCCGGTGCAGCCGAGCCCGCCCGATCTGTGGGCGGCGCAAGGCACGCTGAAGCTGGCGCGCGACGAGAAGCGGACTTTCCGCCTGGTGCTGAACCGGGCGCCGGCGAGCGGCAGCCTGCGGGCGGCGGTGGAGGCGGAGATCGCCCGGCAGGAACTGCCGGTGCTGGCGGCGACGCTGGGCAACCGGGTAGGATTTGCGGCGGCCTTCGCGAAGGGGCTCGGGGTGACGGAGACGGCGCCGCGCAGCGTGGCAGCGCAGGAGTTGCGGGCCGTGCTGGACGAAATCAGGGGAATGTTGAAATGACGGGCGTGGGAGTTCTGAAGGCGCTGCACCTGCTGGGGGCGGTGGTTTGGGTGGGCGGCATGTTCTTCGCCCTGATGGTGCTGCGGCCCAGCCTTTCGGTGCTGGAACCGGCACAGCGGCTGGCGCTGCACGGGCAAGTGTTCCGGCGGTTCTTCCTGGTGGTGTGGCATGCCATGCCGATCGTGCTGCTGAGCGGGTATGGGCTGCTGTTCTGGGGGTTCGGCGGGTTCAAGGGCGCGAATTGGACGGTGCATGTGATGCACCTGACCGGGCTGGTGATGGCCGTGGTGTTCGTGGCGATCGTGCTGGGGCCGTGGCGGGCAATGCGCGCGGCGCTGGAGGCGGGCGACGCGGCCGGCGCGGCGGAAGCGGCGGGGCGCATCCGGATGATGATCGGGGTGAATTTGGGGCTCGGGGTGGTGACGGTGGCGGTGGCGGGGCTCGGGTAAAGCAAGCAGTTCTTTTTTGACAAAAAGAACCAAAAAACTTTTCCCAATGGCGCCTGTGAATCCCGGCGCCATGGATGAAAGTCTTTTTGCTTCTTTTTCTACAGAAAAAGAAGTTTCTTGCTTCTACCTGCTAGGACCCGCTTCCAGCAGCGCGAGGTTCTGTTGCGCGAGATCGGCGGTCGGCGTGTCGGGCGACAGGGTGATGGCGCGTTCCCAGTCGGTACGGGCGCCGCTATCGTCGCCGCCGCGCTGGCGCAGGATGCCGCGTTCGAGCAGGGCCTCGGGGTTGTTGGGGTCGAGTGCCAGGGCGGCGCTGGCGTCGGACAGGGCTTCGGCGAGGCGGTCGAGGCGGCGCAGGGCGGCGGCGCGGCGGATGAGGGCGTCGGGGCGGCGCGGGTCGAGGCGGAGTGCGCGGGCGAGGTCGTCGGCGGCTTCGGCGTCGCGGTCGAGCAGGGTGGCGGCGGTGGCGTGGCCGATCAGCAGTGCTACGTCGTCGGGGGCGAGGGCCAGGGCCAGGGCGGCGGTGGCGTAGGCGCGCGCGGGTTTGCCGGCCATGAGCCAGGCCTGGGTCGCCTGTTCGAGCAGCGCGGCGCGGGTGGCTGGCGGCGAGGAGCTGGCGGAGGCGAGGCGTTCGAGCTCCTCGGCGGCGGCATCGGGTTCGCCGCGGGCGAGGCGGGAGAGGGCGAGGCAGTGGATGGCGGGCTCGCCGCCGCCGCGTTCGGCCCAGGCGCGGGCATTGGCGGCGGCGGTCTCGGGCTCGGTGGCGAGTAGGCCGAGGCAGCGTTCGTATTCCAGGCCCGCGCCAATGCGCGGCGGCATCGGCGGCAGGGGCAGGAGCACGTCGGCTTCGGCGGTCTCGATCGACTGGGGAGCCAGCAGGACCCATCCGCCAAAGACCGCGGCCAGGAGCAGGGCGGCGGCCGGAATGGCATTTCGGGCGTTCATGATGGCCACAGTGTAGTCTGCGCCAGGACCGGGCGGCAAACGGGAAGGATGGGACAGTGCATCTGCTGGTGTTCGGCCTCGGCTACAGCGGCGGCGCGGTTGCGCGACTGGCGCGGGCGAAGGGGCTGCGGGTGAGTGCCACGAGCCGCGATCCGTCGCGCGTGGTGGCGCCAGAGGGCGTGGCGGTGTTGCACTTCGGCGCGACGCTGCCGGACGGCGTGACGCATGTGCTGGCGACAGTGGCGCCGGACGAAGCGGGAGATCCAGTGCTGGCCGCCTATGGCCCGGCGCTGGCCGCGTGCGCCACCTTGCGCTGGGCGGGCTACCTTTCGACCACCGGCGTGTATGGCGACCGCGGCGGAGACTGGGTGGACGAGACGACGCCGGCGGCGCCCGGCCAGGCGCGGTCGGCACGGCGGGTGGCGGCGGAGCAGGCCTGGGCGGGGCTGGCGGGGCGGGCAGCGGTGGACCTGTTCCGGGTGGCGGGGATCTACGGGCCGGGCCGCTCGGCGTTCGAGGACATCCGTTCGGGCCGGGCGCGGCGCGTGGTGAAGCCGGGGCATGCGTTCGGGCGCATCCATGTGGACGATATCGCAGGCGCGGTGCTCGCGGCTGTGGGGCAGACGCTGATGCCGGGCGTGCGGGTGCTGCACCTGGCGGACGACGAGCCGGCGGAAAGTGCGGCCGTGGTCGAGGAGGCGGCGCGGCTGCTGGGGGTGGAACTGCCGCCGGCCGTCGCGTTCGAGGATGCGGTGGCGGCGATGAGCCCAATGGCGCGCAGCTTCTGGGCGGAGAACCGCAAGGTCGCGAGCAGGCGGACACAGGAGATGCTGGGATATCGGTGGCGGTATGCGAGTTATCGGGAGGGGTTGAAAGCAATCAAGGAAGAAAGCGCCTTCTTTTTGTGAACAAAAAGAAGCAAAAAAACTTTATCCATTTGCCAGTGGCACTTGTGTGTTTTGCACGGCGGCAAAGTCATAAAAGTTTTTTGCTTCTTTTTTTCAAAAAAGAAGCGCTTCGACCACACGTGTGAGAAGGGCAAGATCCTGTGGCCGCGACAGCCGGTGGTCGCCGTCCTTCACGAGGATTGTTTCGACGTCGGTGGAGTCCAGGCGTTCGGCGATGCGCAGGGCGGTTTGCCAGGGCACGTCGGGGTCTTGCTGGCCCTGGAGCAGGCGGACGGGGCAGTGGACCGGGATGGGCGCGTGCAGCAGGCTTTGCGCGGCGCCATCCAGCAGCAGGGCGCGGGTGAAGCGGTAGGGGTCGCCGTAAAGGCTGGGGCGGTCGATATGGCCTTGGGCGTCGAGGGTTGCGCGTTCCTCGGCGGTGAGGGCGGCGAGAAAGGATTCGGTGAAGTCGGGCGCGGCGGCCAGGCCGATGAGGGCCACGACGCGGTCGGGCATGGCGCGGGCGAGCAGCAGGGCGATCCACCCGCCCATGGAGGAGCCGACGAGCAGCAGGGGGCCGGGCGCGCGGGCCTCGATGACGGCGCTTGCGTCGGCGGCCCAGGTGCCGATGGTGCCGGCTTCGAAGGCGCCGGTGCTTTTTCCGTGGCCGGAATAGTCGAGGCGGAGCATTGCCCTGCCGCGCCCCGCCGCCCAGTCGCGCAGATGGGTGGCCTTGCTGCCTTCCATGTCGGACTTGAAGCCGGGCAGGAACACGATTGTGGGGCCGCGCCCGGGCAGGTGGGCCCAGGCGAGGTCGTTCCCGGCGTGGGCAAGGGTGCCGGTGGTCTCGGTCATGCGAGGGACAGGCGCAGGATGCCGCTGCCGTCGGGTTCGCTGCGGAGTTCGCCGAGGGCGAGCATGTGGTTGACGTGGGCCAGCGCCTCGCCGAAGGCGAAGCCCATCTGGTGCGGGTCGAGCTTGCGGTTGAACAGGGTGGGCATGATGCCGGCGGTGGTGGTGGCGCCGTCGGCGATGGCCTTTGCGACTAGGTCGCAGCGCTCGCGGTGGTGGAGGATCAGCGTGTCGATGCGGTCGTGCAGGCCGTGGAACGGGCGGCCATGGGCCGGCGCGGTGAGCACGTCGGCCGGTATGGTGGCGCGCAGGTCGCGGAGCGAGGCGAGGAAATCGGCCAGGGCGTCGGCCTCCGGCTCGATGGCATGCACGCCGACATTGGGCGAGATGTGGGCGATGACCTGGTCGGTGGGCAGGAAGATGCCCTCGGCGCGGTTGAGCAGCATGACCTGCTCCAGCGCGTGCCCCGCGCCGGTGAGCACCTCGAAGCGGCGGCCGCCGAGGTCCAGCACGTCGCCGGCCCGGATGCGGGTGTAGTTGATCGGGAGATCGACGGTGAGGCGCTGGTAGGAATCGCCGCGCACGGTAACGGCGTGGAGTTCCTCCGCGTTGAGGCCCTGGCGCACGTAGAACGGGGTGTGGGTGCTGCCGTCGACCCCGCCGGCGCGGCCGCGGGAGAGGCGGGACTGGAAGTATTCGGTCTGGCTCATGGTGACCCCGACGCCGCATTTGTCGGCCAGCCAGCCGCCGAGGCCGACGTGGTCGGGATGGAAATGGGTGATGACGAGGCGGTTGACCGGGCGTCCGGCGAGCGGGCCTGCGAGCATTCGTTCCCACACCTCCCGCGTCGTGTCGTTGGCGACGCCGCTGTCGATGATGGTCCAGCCGGTGCCGTCGTCGATGATGTGGATGTTGACGTGGTTGAGCGCGAAGGGCAGCGCCAGGCGCAGCCAGAGGATGCCGGGGGCAAGCTCGGTGAGCGTGCCAGGCTCGGGGGCGGCGTGGCTGTAGGCGGGGCGCGCGAGCGACATGTTCAGCCTTGCGGACGGCAGGGAACGGAAAGGGAGGCGACCAGGGACTGCACGGGCTCGTCGTTCTGGTTGGTGGTGGTGTTGCGCAGGCGCGCCCAGCCGACCGACTTGCCCGCGGCAGGCGGGCGGAGTTCGACCACCTCGCAGGTGAGGGCGAGGCAGTCGCCCGGGCGGACCGGGCGGGGCCAGCGCAGTTCGTCGATGCCGTTGCCGATGATGCCGCCGGCGATGACGTGCTCGGCGGTGGCGAACAGGCGCATCGAGATCGCCGCGGTGTGCCAGCCGCTGGCGGCCAGGCCGCGGAACAGGCGATGCGCGGCGGCGGCCTCGGGGTCGGTGTGGAAGGGCTGCGGGTCGAACTGTTGGGCAAACGCGATGATGTCGGCCTGCGAAACCGCGACGGGGCCGGCGCGCCAGGTGAGGCCGAGGGCAAGGTCCTCGAAGTAGAGCGTGGGCAAGGCCGGCACTCCGTGATGGGCTGGCGATGGTAGCAGCGGGGGTGCGTCGCGGCTATGCGGGGCGGCGCCCCATAAGCGCGAAGAGAAGGCCAGGGCTCTGCCGTCGCGACGCGAAGTCGCGCCGCGGGGGACCCGCAAAGGGCCGGCGGCCCTTTTGATCCCATTATTTTTCAAAATGATAAAGGTCCAGGGGCTTGGCCCCTGGCGGGTCTGGGCAGAGCTCAGCCTTCCGTTTCTTCAAGCCTATGGGGCGGCGACCCGGCCTAATATCCTTCGCCCAGGCGCAGCAGCGGGAAGGCGCTGTGGACGTGGGGTTCCGTCACGGACGGGGCGGGGTGGAGGAAGGACCGGTCGAGGTGTTTGAAGCTGGGCGCGCCGCACAGCCCGAGCGCCACGGTCACTTCGTCTTCCAGGATTTCCAGCAGCCGCACCACGCCGGCAGCGCCGTCGGCGGCCAGGGCGTAGAGGTAGAGCCGGCCGACCACGACGAGGTCGGCGCCGAGAGCGATGCCCTTCAGGATGTCGGTGCCCCGGCTGAAGCCGCCATCGACGTAGACCTTGCAGCGTCCGGCCACGGCTTCCACCACCTCCGGCAGCGCGTCGAGCGCACCGCGGCCATGGTCGAGCTGGCGGCCGCCGTGGTTGGAAACATAGACGACGTCCACCCCCATCTCGGCGGCCCTGGCGGCGTCCTCTCGCGTCGCGATGCCCTTGACGATCAGCGGGATCTTGTGGCGCGCCTTGAAGGTCTCGACGTTCTTCCAGTTCAGCCCGGCCTGGAACTCCATGCCGGCGTTGCGGACCTGCCACGGCTTGCGGAAGCGCTTGGCCACGTCGCGCTCGCGGCGGGAAAGGTGGGCGGTATCGACGGTGAGGCAGAAGGCGTCATAGCCGGCATCGACGGCGCGCTTCACGTGGTCGCCGATCCAGTCGTCGTCGCCGCGAACGTAGAGCTGGAACACCTTCGGCCCGGTGCCGGATGTCGCGATGGCCTCCAGACCCGGCTGGGTCACGGAGGAGACGAACATCGGCACGCCGTATTCGCCGGCCGCCCTGGCCACCGTGGCACCGCCGCCGGCGTCGAAGGATTCGAGCGAGCCGACCGGGGCGAGGGCGATCGGCAGGCGAATGTCGCGGCCAAAGAATTCAGCGCCGGTGTCGGTGCTGGAGACGTCGACCAGCGCGCGCGGGCGGAACGCCACGCTGTCCAACGCCAGGCGGTTGCGCCGTACGGTGGTTTCGGTCTCCGCGCCGCCGATCAGGTAGTCCCAGATGAAGCGGTTGAGGCGGAGATGGGCCGCCTTGATGAACTCGTGCAGGTTCTGGAACTCGTGGTCGATGTTGCTCCGGGCCATGTCCATCCCCTGTGTCTGCGCACTGTTTTGTGACAGGCTGGGCCAAGGGCGACAAGGTGCGGGAGCGAAGCGATGGCGGGCTTGAAGCGGGTGGGCGACACGCTGGACATGCTGGGCGAGGGGCCGGTGTGGTGCCCGCGCGAGGGGGCGCTGTACTGGGTCGACATCCGCGCCCCGGCAGTGCGGCGGCTGGATGCGGCCGGGCATGTGACGACGTGGCCGATGCCCGAGCCGGTCGGCTCGCTGGCGCTGCGCGCGGCGGGCGGCATCCTGGTTGCGCTGAAATCGGCGCTGAGCGTGTTCGACCCCGCGACGGGTGCGATCGCGAAGCTGGCCGACGCGCCGGGGCATCATGACGGGCTGCGCTTCAACGACGGCAAGTGCGACCGGCAGGGGCGCTTCTGGGTCGGCACCATGCGCGCCGGCGAGGAGAAGGCGGACGGGTTCCTCTATCGCCTCGACGAGCGCGGCTGCACCAAGGTGATGGACGGCATCGAGATCCCGAACTCGCTGTGCTGGTCGCCGGATGGGCGGACGATGTATTTCTCCGACAGCCCGAAGCGGTTGATCTGGGCCTTCCCCTACGACCCCGCGACGGGGGCGATCGGCGAGCGCCGGGTGTTCGCCACCCTGCCCGCCCCGCTGGTCGCCGATGGCGGGACCGTGGACGCGGAAGGCTATCTGTGGAGTGCGAACTACAATGGTTGGCGCGTGACGCGCTTCGCGCCGGATGGCACGGTGGATCGCATAGTGCCGGTGCCGGCCAGCAACATTACCAGTTGCGCCTTCGGCGGGCCAGGGCTGGGAACGCTGTTCATCACCTCGGCCTGGCAGAACCTGGACGAGGAGGAGCGGGCACGGCAACCGGCGGCCGGCGGCCTGTTCGCCATCGATGTCGGCGTGCGCGGGCTGCCGGAGCCACGCTTCGCGTACTGACACGACTACACTCTGACAAACATCATTTCTTAACCGGCATCTGGGATTTCTCGCTCCGGCCCGGCCCGTTGCGTCGACTGCGGCCCATCATTGGCCCGGAGTTCAGATGCCCCCTGCCCCCCGTTCCCCGACCGAGACGGCCCGGCTTGCGGCGCTGCATTCCTATGCCGTGCTGGACACCGCCGCGGATGCGACGGTGCAGGAGATCGTGCGGCTGGCCGCCCACCTTACCGGCAGCCCGATCGCCCTGGTCTCGCTGGTGGACCATGACCGGCAATGGTTCCTGGCCCGCGAAGGCCTGGCGGTCAGCGAGACACCGCGCGACCAGGCCTTCTGCGCCCATGCCATCCTGGACGGCGAGCACCACCTGGACGTGCCGGACACCAGGCTGGATGCGCGCTTTCTCGACAATCCGCTGGTGACTGGCGAGGTGGCGATCCGTGCCTATCTCGGCGTGCCGCTGGTCAATGCCGAGGGGTTTGCGCTGGGCACGCTATGCGTGATCGACCGCGTGCCGCGCAGCCATGACCAGGAGACGGTGCGCACCCTTCGAGTACTGGCCCGCGCGGTTACTTCTAATCTGGAACTGCGGCGCGCGCTGCGCCACAGCGACGAGATGGCCCACACCGACCCTCTGACCGGCCTGCCAAACCGCCGCGCCCTTACCGCACAACTGGCCGATGCCCTGCGCGGCGGCCAGCCCCTGGCGGCGATCATGCTGGACCTCGACCACTTCAAGGAGGTGAACGACGCCGAAGGCCATGCTGCCGGCGATGCGCTGCTGTGCGCCGCCGCTGTCCGGCTGCGCGCTGCCGTGCGCCCCGGGGATATCGTGGCCCGCACCGGCGGCGACGAGTTCGCCGCAATACTGGTGGGCGTGGACGCGCCGAACCTGGCACAAACCATCGCCCAGCGCATCGTCATGGCGCTGAATGCGACAGTGCCGTTCGGCGAGCGTTCGCTGCGCCTTGGCGCCACGCTGGGGCTCGCGATGGCGCCCACCGTCGCCACCGTCGCGGAGGTGCTGCTGCGCGCGGCCGACGCGGCACTGGGCCGCGCCAAGCGCGACGGCCGCGGCAGCGTCGGCTGGTCCAGCCGCGAGGACGCCGCACGCCTGCTGCATGCCTCCGCCGTGATCCGCGCCTTCGACGCCGCCACGTCGGGGGCAACCGTGGCGGGCATCCAGGCCCATTTGCAACCCATCGTGGCATTGCGGCCGCATTCCGCGGACGCCCCGCCGGTCCTGGCGATGGAGGCGCTGGCGCGATGGTCCGATCCTGAGACCGGCCTGGTGCCGCCAGCAGAGCTGTTCGACATCATCGGGCCCGAGCGCGTCATGCTGCTGGGCAGTGCGGTTCGCCTGCGCGCGCTGGAGGCGATGGCCATGCTGCGCCGCGAGGGCCTTGCGGTGGGCCGGCTCGCGCTGAACCTCTCGGCCGTGGAAGTCGCGCGCGACGACATTGCGGCCGTGATCGCCCGGCAGGTCGTCCAGGCCGGGCTGTCGCTGCGCGACGTGGAGGTGGAGATCACCGAGGAAGTATTGCTGGACCGCGTCAGCGACCACACGCTGCACCAGCTCGCCGCCCTGCGTGGCCAGGGCGCGCGGCTGGTGCTGGACGATTTCGGCACCGGCAATTCCGGCCTGTCGCAACTGCTGCGCCTGCCGCTGGATGCGGTGAAGCTGGACAAGCGCTTCGTGCAAGGGCTGGGCGTGGACTCGCGTGCGGAGGAGATTGTGCGCGCCACCGTCTCGCTCGCCCACGGCCTGGGGCTGGAGGTGGTGGCCGAGGGGGTGGAGACGGTCGCCCAGGCCCGCATGCTGATGGGCATCGGCTGCGATGCGGCCCAGGGCTACCTCTATGCCCGGCCGATGCCGCCAGAGGACGTGCCGGCATGGTTGGCCCGCGCGACCGCCGGCGCCCAGGTCGTGCCGCTCAGGTCGGCCAGGCCGAAGCGATAGAGCGTGATCGCCGGAGGCGGCTTCGCCGGAGACGTAAATCACGCGATCAGACAAGAAACTGGAGCATGGGCCGCGCTTCTATCGGCGCGGATCATGCTCCAGCCCGCGCTACAAAACCCCGCGCCGGGCCAGGTTGCGCATCAGCGCGCCCGGCCCGAATTCCCACGGCGCGCACTGGTCGGTGGGGCGGATGCGGTTCACCAGCCGGCCGAGCTTCGGCGTGGCGATGGTGACGATGTCGCCGGTTTTGTGGGTGAAGCCCTTGCCCGGCGCGTCGCGGTCGTCGATCGGGGCGAACATGGTCCCGCAGAACAGCACGGCGCCGTCGGGAAAGCGGTGGTGGGCGTTGACCATCTGTCCGGCGAGGTCGGTGATGTCGCGCGCGATCCGTGTCATCGACGAACTGCCCTCCAGCCGGAAATTGTCGGTGCCGGCCACGGTGAGGGAGACGGTAATGCTGCGGATGTCGTCGAGCCCGAAGCCGGCATCGAGGAAGCGGATGAACGGTCCGACCGCGGCCGAGGCGTTGTTGTCCTTCGCCTTGGACAGCAGCAGCGCCGAGCGCCCCTCCACATCGCGCAGGTTCACGTCGTTGCCCAGCGTGGCGCCGACGATGCGCCCGTCGCTCGCCACCACGAGCACGACTTCAGGTTCCGGATTGTTCCAGGTGCTGACAGGGTTCACGCCGGCATCCATGCCGGTGCCGATGGCGGCCATCGGCTGGGCCTTGGTGAAGATCTCGGCGTCCGGGCCAATGCCCACTTCGAGATACTGGCTCCATGCGCCGCGGGCGATCAGCATGTCCTTCAGCTTGCGCGCCTCGGGCGAGCCGGGCTTGAGGCGCGCGAGGTCGTCGCCGATCAGCGCCGTCACCTCCGCCCGCAGCCCCGCCGCGGCCTCAAGGTCGCCGCGCGCGCGCTCCTCGATCACCCGTTCCAGCATGGAGATGGGGAAGGTGACGCCGGCGGCCTTCACCGCCTGAAGGTCGATCGGCGCCAGCAGCCAGGGACGTGCAGCATCGCGCCCCTCCGGCGGCGTGTTGGCGAGAATGTCGCCGACCGCGCCCAGGCTCTCGCCCTTGGCCGCGCGCAACGCCGCACCCGGGTCCGCCTGCTCGCACAGGTCGCGCATGGTGGCGAAGCTGGCCGTGATGTCGAACGCCTCGCCGCCACGCACCGCCACCACGCTCGGGCCAGCCACGTCCGGCCGCCACACCCGCCCGGCCAGCGTGGCGCCTGCGTGGTCGTCCGGAAGGGCGGAGAGAACCGCCTGCTTGAATGCGTCCATGGTCGTTTCCCCTGTGAGTCCGAAGCAAGCAAGGCCTTCTTTTTCTGAAGAAAAAGAAGCAAAAAGACTTTACCCCTTTGCGCCGGGAGTCACGGCCTAAGGAATGAAAGTTTTTCCCGCTTATCAACCAATTGGCACGGTGTCACTTGCGAAGACGTTTCGACGTGTGAGGCTGGTTGACGTGGCAATGGCCCTGCAGAGTGCCGGGACCATATCGGCCATGTTGCGTCGTCGGTTTGTGGTCCAGCAGAA
>JANPIH010000235.1:0-1726 GCA_031424895.1 Rhodospirillales bacterium | reverse complement strand
GGGCAGGGCTCACCGAAAGCCTCCGATGCGACCATCTCGGCAAGCAGTGGCCCCCAAAGAAAGCCACGCGAGCCGAGGCCGCCGACAAGGCGGTGACGCTCTGAAGGCGCCGGAGTGCCGTCCGGCGCCTTTTCCTTGTCCGGCGCCGCCCCCGCAAACGGCAACCGATCCTGCGTCGTCGCGCGCACAGCCGCTCGCGCTTCAGTCGCGCCGGCCGCCACATCAGGCCGTAACCGCGCCAGCACATCGCGATTGTGCGCGCTCGCCGCCTCACTCACCCGCGGCTTGCCAACTGCCGCCTCGAACGTCGCGCCAAAGACGATCTGCCCAAACGCCTCGACCGCATACCCGCCATCAGCCACGGCGCGCGGCTCACCCTTAGACGCAACCCAATCCACCTGGCCCAGCCGCCCCTCGACCGCCGGCGCATCCGCGCCCGCAATCTCTCCCACGCCCATCCCCGCACACACCACGACCAGGTCCGCATCGATCTCGTTGACCGACACTACGCGCGCGCCAAACCGCACCTCCGCGCCCGCCATCAGTTGCGGCAGCGCAGCCTCGGGCTTCACCGCGACAGCGCCCACATGCCGCAAGCCATCGCCCTCCGCCCGCAGCAGCGTCTCATTCAGCGGCGGGTCCGCTATCAGCTTCGCAAACCGCGCCACCTCCCGCTCGCCGCGCGGCAGGTGCACCGCGTCCAGCGCCTGCACGGCGTCCGCCCCCAGCTCCGCATAGAACCGCCTCGCATACAGCCACGCCTCCAGCAGCGCCCGCGCCGCCGGACCATCGGCCGCGTCCAGCCGCGGCATCACCAGCGCGATCAGATTGCCGCTCGCGCCCGCGCCCAACTGCTCCGCCTGCTCGTAAACCGTCACCGCACATCCGCGCCGCACAAAGGCTCGCGCTGCGCATGCCCCCGCAATCCCGCCGCCAATGATCGCCACGCGCTTCGGCGCCGCCGCACGGGGCGAACCACCCGAGACTAGCCGCGCCTCCAATCGCTCCTTCTTCCGCCCATGTCCCGCAACCTTGGCGACGTCGAAACCCGCAGCCTGCAGGTTCCGCCGTACGTCCCCCGCCACCGTATACGTCGCCGCCCGCGCCCCAGGCGCAGACATCCGCGCGACGTGCCCCAGCACCTCCGCAGACCACATCTCCGGGTTCTTCGCCGGCGCGAAGCCATCGAGAAACCACGCATCGCACTGCGCCCGCGCCTCAGCCACCGCGCGCCCGACCTCATCGACATGCAGCGTCAGCGTCACGCCATCGCCCAGCACGATGCGCTGCACCCCGCGCGCCCGCTCCGGCCACTTCTCTCTCAGCTGCACCGACAAAGCCGCCAGCTCCGGCCAGCCCGCATGCACACGCTCTGCCGCCTCGCGCGGCATCAGCAAGCCTTCGAACGAGATCACGTCCAGCCGTGCGCTCGGCGACGGCCGATGCGCGCGCCACAGCTCCCACAAGGCGAGCAGGTTCGACTTGGCGCCCACGCACGGAAATGGGGCTCGACCAATAAAGGAAGTAAACGCGTCGCGAAGTTCGATTTCTTCGATGGGGGGCATGATGTTCCGATCTGCTGGAAGTGTCTAACGCAGACCGCCGCCCCAAGCTCCGGGGCATGCGCACAACAAATGATCAGTCGACGTGAAACTGGATGGGCTTGTAGCGGAAATTGTTGGATTGCCCCGCGGAACACGCGGTTATCGCGACAATAAGGTCCATC
>JANPIH010000234.1:0-2971 GCA_031424895.1 Rhodospirillales bacterium | reverse complement strand
ACGTCGCGCAGCTGGCCGGGTCGGCGCTTGCGATAAATGTGCAGCACGTCGGCGGCCGGGATCGGCGCGCTGGATTCGTTCTTGCCCGGCAGATACCAAGCGGCGCCGGGATGCTGCGGGAACAGCCAGTAGGCGGCAGGGGCGCCCGTGCCATCGAGGGTGATGCCCTGCACAGTGACGGCGCCACCGATCGTGCCGGTCCGGCTGGCGTCGAGGTGATCGCTCTCCAACACCTGCAATCGGAGCCCGATCGGGTTGGCGGGTGTCGGCTCGGTGGTCAGCAGCCGAACCAGGCATTCGCCGCTCTCCACCACCGAGCGCATCACCAGCGCCTGCAATCCATAGAGATCGAGCCGTCCTTCGGCGTCGCAGGCCGTGCTCTCCGCCCAGCGGCGCCAGGCATCGGCGTGCTTCTTGTCGGGCCACCGGGTGGTGATGCCTGCCCCCACGGCATTGCCGGTCCAGAGGTCGATGATGCGGGCTGCGTACGGGTCATTCCGTACGGCATCGCGGGCGCGACGGGTAATGGTGCTCGAAGCACTCGCCACTTCGCTGTTCGCGCTGCCGCCCGAGGCTGCCCAGGTGGACGCGCGTGCATCCTGGGCCGCGGCATAGCCGCGCAGGGCGCGCCAGGCGTCGCGGAGGCGGGTGGGGATCATCAGTTCCTACTTCGCCACCAGGCGCTTCACGACCTCAAGCGCCGTGCCCTCGCCAAGCAGCAGCAGGAACACGATCGCGATCAGGACGAGTTCGATCCGCTTGAGGCGCGCTTCGGCCTGCTTCCACCGCTCGGCACACACCGCCTCGTGGACAGCGAGCTTCTGCGCAACGTCGTCCTCGGACATCGTGGGTCTCCAGTCTGTCAGTCGGCGTCGCGCGAGAAGCGGGCCAGGGTCACGCAGGGACGGCGTTGCGTTGGATTCTCAGCGGCGTAGCCGGCGGCCAACGCCTGGGCGATCTCGGCGAGCGATCGGTACTCCACGGTGCGTCCCTCGAAGGTCACCCGCGTGGTGCCACCAGTGTAGGCGTCGGCAAGGCCGCGCCAGCGATTGCCGAGCGGCTGTGCGATTGCCCACGCCAGTGCGTCTGGGTTCATCGGTGTTCTCCATCAGCGCAACCAGCCGCCGCGCGGTCCGAGCCAGGACCGAGGCCGCATCGTCGTGGCGGTGGCCGTGGACTCCAGTGCTGGTCCTGCCGAGACCATCTGCTGTTGGCCAGTTGGGCCGTTGGCGGTTGCCTCTGGCTGCGGCAGCAGGAACGGCGCATCCGCCGCATCCTCTCTCAACCGCTGCCAGTAGCGGTCGCCGTAGCGATCGGTACCGAGCAGCCACAGCGCGGCGCGTGCCAGCACCGCGCAGTCCAGCGCCTCATTGCGTTCACGTAGCTTGGCCCATTCCTGCCGGGCAAAGCCGCGCCGATCCTTCACCGTGCGCAGTTGCTCGGCGACAAGCTGTTTCACCCATTCGACTTCAATCCCCTGCGGGAGATGCACCCAACCGGCGGGAAACTCGGCTGCTTCACCCCGCCCCAGCCACAACCGGCGATAGAGATCAGCCTTCCAGGTCGAGACCGACACCGTCCACAGCTTCAGCCCGCGCCGCAGCTTCTGGCCGTTCACCAGCGCATCGACCAGCGTCGGCCCCTGCACCGGCTGTGCCCGGTTCCACCCCTCCACGCCCTTCGTGGGCGCAATGCGCGGATCCCGCAGGTGCCGGAGATGGCCGTAAACCGAGGCGGTGTCCCGGCCGCCCGTGTCGACGCACACCTTGGCGATGCGCATCGCGCCGGCAGTGGCGGTGCCGCGCGGCCAGTCCCTCGCCAGCAGCTTCGCCAACTCCTCCCAGGGTGCCCGCTCGCGCGGACTGCCGGGGATCACCACGTGGTCGATCAGCCAGGACGTATATCCCTCGGCCCACCCCCACACATCGACCTCGATCCGGTCGTCCTGGACGTCCACGCCTGCCGTCAGCACCAGGGCACCAGATGGCACGGTGCCGAGGGAGAAATCCTCGCGCCGCTCGACCAGGCGTTCCCAATCCGGCGCTTCGCCGTGTTCCTGCCAGACCTCGCCCAGCACGGTGTTGCGGAAAGTCTTGAGGTCCTCCGGCTTTCCCTGCGCTGCCTCCCAATCGCGGGCGATCTGCTCCCAGGACAGCCAGCCGACGGGCGAGTAGAGCGCCGAGATGTGGAAGCCGACCGTGTGCGGGTCCTGCGAGGTGGCGGTGGCCCGCCATTCCCCGCCGGCCAGCATCGCCGTTTTGTGGTGCTCCCCGATCGGCGCGTCGCAGCTGTCGCAATGGTAAGACACCGAAGTCGGGTTGCCCTTCTCCCAGATCAGACGCTCGAACCGGAGCCATTGCATCGCCTGGCAGTGCCGGCACGGCACGAAGAACCGCCGCTGGTCGCTCGACAGGTATTCCCGCTCGATCCGGCTGCGGCCGGCGATGGTCGGCGTCGAGACAAGAAACGCCTTGCGCCGCCAGCCAAAGGTCCGCGCCCGCGCCTCCGCGAGCGCAATCGGGTCGCCTTCCCCCTCGACGTCGCCGGGATAGGCGTCGACCTCGTCGAGGAACAGGAACCGCGCCGTCATCGAGCGCAGCCCGACCGCTGAATTGGCCCCGGTCAGCACCAGGATCCCGCCCGGAAACTCCTTCGACAGCATGGTGTTGCCGCTGTCCCTGGCCCGCGCCGGTGCCACCCGCTCCCTCAGCGCCGGTGTCTCCTCCAACAGGGGATCGATCCTCTGCCGGCTGAACCGCTTGGCCAGTTCCACGGTCGGCTGCACAGCCAGCACCGGGGCCGGGACGTGATGCATGATGTAGCCCAGCCAGCAATTGCCTCCCTCCGAAGCGCCCACCTGCGCGCCCTTCATGAACACCACGCGGCGGGCGGGATGCACCGCGGACAGCGCGTCCATGATGTCCCTCAGATACGGGGTCCGCGACGTGCGCCACGGCCCGGGCTCCGACGA
>JANPIH010000233.1:0-8345 GCA_031424895.1 Rhodospirillales bacterium | reverse complement strand
CACCGGAGGCATCCACCGCACCTACCTGCTCGACGACGGCTCGGCGAAGGCACCCCCAGGCAAGAAGATGCTCGGCCCCGTGGCGGGCGGCGCAGTGCGCCTGGCGCCGCACCCCGAGGATGGCAGGATCGGCGTTGCCGAAGGAATCGAGACCGCGCTCTCCGCGCAGCGGATCTTCGGGGTGCCAACCATGGCGGCACTGTCGGCCGATGGCCTGCGGCGCTGGCAGTGGCCGGCCGGCACCGCGCACGTCACCATCTTTGCCGATGCGGGCCTGGCCGGCATGCAGGCCGCCGCGACGCTGGCCGACCAGCTCAACATCGCCAACATCCCGTCCAGCATCCGCAGCCCGCTGCACGGCGACGACTTCAACGACGATCTGCAGCACGGCGTCTGCGCCGCCGACTACGACGCGGCCAATGCGGCCCCCAGCGCCGCGCCGCCGTCCCAGGATACCGGAGGCACCCCAAGATTGGGGACCTCGGTAGACGACCTTCTGGCCGCCGCCGGCGCGCTCACCAAGCCGCCCGAGATGGCGCCGTTGTCCAGGCTGCTGGGTCAGTTGGTAACCCAGCGCCTCGAACCACTCGCTGAGCGGCAGGTGCTCGCCGCCATCAAGACCGCCACGGGCATGCCGGTCGCCATCCTGGAGAAGCAGGTCGCGGAACTGCGGCGCCGGCTCAACACCACCGGAGACGTGCACCAGGCGCCGGTCCGCCCCCGCTGGTCCTCGCTGCTGCGCCTCGATGTCAACGGCACGCCAGAACGCAACGAGGCGAACGTCATCACGGCGCTGTCCTTCGATGCCGCCTTTACCGGCGCGCTGGTGCTCGACGAGTTTGCCCAGGAAATCGTTGTCACCCGGGCCCTGCCATGGGATGCCGCGGATATCGTCCATCCCCGGCCGTGGGGCGAGGCCGACGATGTCCGCTGCGCCGAATGGCTGCAGCGCCACGAGATCAACGTACCGCCCGCCGTGGTCGGGCGCAGCGTTGTCGCCGTCGCGCGCAACATCCGCGTCCACCCCGTCCGCGACTATCTCACTGGCCTCGCCTGGGATGGCGCACCGCGGCTCGATGCTTGGCCCGTCACCTATCTCGGGGCGGAGGACACCCGGTTGCACCGCGCCATGGGCGCGATGTGGATGATCTCCGCGGTGGCCCGGATCATGCGCCCCGGCTGCAAGGCCGACCACATGCTGATCCTGGAAGGGCCGCAGGGGATCCGCAAATCCACTGCGCTCAAGGCGCTCGCCTCCGACGAATGGTTCACCGACGAGCTCGCCGAACTCGGTTCGAAGGACGCGGCCCAGCAAATGCGCGGCGTGTGGATCATCGAGATGGCGGAACTGGACGCCATCGGGCGCACCGACGTGTCGCGCATCAAGGCGTTCCTGACCCGCACCACCGACCGGTATCGCCCGCCCTACGAGCGCTACGTGATCACGGTGCCACGCCAGTGCGTCTTCGCCGGCACGGTGAACCCCGACACCTACCTGCGCGACGAGACCGGCAACCGGCGGTTCTGGCCGGTGCGCTGCGGCGACATCGATCTCGACGCCCTGCGGCGCGATCGTGACCAGCTCTGGGCCGAGGCGGTCGTTCGGTTCAACGCCGGGTCGGCCTGGTGGACGGAGGACAAGGAACTCGTCGCGCTCGCCGGCGTGGCCCAGGAGGAGCGTTACCAGGGCGATGCCTGGGATGCGCGGATCGAGCGTTGGCTCATCAGTGAATCGCGCCCAGTCAACGTCGGGGTCGGCAGCTACGAGAACTGGCAGGATCGTTTCGTCCCCAGGCAGTCGCCGCTCACCGACATCTCCGTGGGAGAGGTACTGGAGCAGGCCCTCAGCATCGAAACCGCCAAGTGGACCAAGGGCGACCAGATGCGGGTGGGCAATTTCTTCAAGGCGAAGAAGTGGGTCCGCTACAAATCGAAGGGGTCAATCAAGGACGGCATCCCCCGAGAGTGGCGCTACCGCAAGCCGCCGCCTGGGGAGGCGTCGTTGTGATGGCCCGAGACACACGAAACCTGTCCCACTGTCCCACTGCGGCATTTTCGAGCGTCCAGGTGGGACAAGAACTGATCAAGACTGCGACTGCAATCTTGGCGTTCTGTCCCACTGTCCCACCTGACCTACTAGGTCTGAAACCCATATGTGAGAGGTATGGTGGAGGGACGGGAAATACACTCTCCTATATGGGGTATAGGAACGCACTCCAAAGTGGGTCAAGTGGGACAGATCGGCGCAACCCACTGATCTGGCGAGGGAAATCCCGTCCCACCTGCGAATCCGAAGTGGGACACGCTGGGACCGGCGGGACAGGCCGCATCGGTGCCCGGAGCCGGTTGGCCACAGGGCCGCCGCAGAACGGCTGCTGCTGAGGCGGGCGACGACGGCGAGCTCCGCCAAGACCTGCGCCGTCGTCGTCCTGACCACGCTGTTCCCCCTCTCAGGAGATCACCATGGCTTCCGCGACTCTGGCCGTGCCCACGGCACTGGCAAGTCCCGCCATTGCCCTGCCCGCATCACCGCCCATCCTGGTCGGCACGCCCGCCGTGCTCGCCCTCGACCTCGGCACCGCCACAGGTTGGGCGCTGCGCACCCGCGATGACCGCATCACCTCCGGCACCATCACCTTCAAGTCAAGCCGCTTCGAGGGGGGCGGGATGCGCTACCTCCGCTTCCACGGCTGGCTCCGCGAGATGCTCGACCTGGTCGGACCGATCGACCGGATCGTGTTCGAGGAAGTCCGCCGGCACATGGGGACCGACGCGGCGCATGTCTTCGGCGGTCTGCTGGCGACGCTCACCGCTTGGGCGGAGTTGAACAGCATCCCCTACGAGGGCGTCCCGGTCGGCACCATCAAGCGCTTCGCCACCGGCAAGGGCAACGCCGACAAGGCTGCCGTCATTGCCGCGATGCAGGCCCGCGGCTTCCACCCCGCCGACGACAACGAGGCCGATGCCCTGGCCTTGCTGCTCTGGGCCACGTCCAGCACCGGAGGGCGGGCATGAGGCTCCCTGGTGCGCCGCAACCCCCACGGTCGTGTCTGGACCTGGCACGTAGCCCGTCCACCGCGATGGACATCGACGCCATGCGGGCCCGTGCCTGGCACGAGCACCGTGTTGCCGCCATTCCCGTGGAGGACATCACCGATCCCTGGCTGCGCCAGGCCATCACCAACGAAGCCAACCGGCGCTGGGGGCGTCGACAGGGAGGACATGGCCATGGCCGGTAAACGCAAGGCGGCGCGCAGCAACGCGGCCGAGGACCTGGGCAAACCGTCCCGCTGGCGGTTGCAGCACGGGCCGGCATCCAAAACGCTCCGCGGCCAGGATCCCGAGACGGGCCGGCCCGCGACGCAGCGGCGGATGGTCGACTCGCTGGGCCAGATGCTCGCTAACGGCAGCATCACCCCGGCGATGCACGAGGCCGGGTGCATGTTCCGCACCCAGTTCCGCGCGGCGACGCTCGACAGCATCCGCGTCTCGGCCCTGGTCCGCGTCAGCGGCGGCAGCGACGACGGACCGACCGAGCACCAGGCTGCCGCCCGACGTCGTGTGGCAGAGGCCCTGTCCCTGTTCGGCGGCACCGACACCGCCTGCGGCAGTTGCCTGTGGCACGTGGTCGGGATGGAGTGCTCGGTGCGGGAGTGGGCCGGCCGGCAGGGCTGGGGCGGGCGGGCGATCAACCACGTCCAGGGCCAGGGCATCCTGGTGGGGGCGCTGAGCGTGTTGGCCGTGCACTACGGGTTGGTGCCGCGGTCCATGGTGGCGTGATCGGTGGCTGCGGCGCCCTGGCTCGTGCGTGGGTCCGGGCGCCGCGGCTGTCGCATAAGAAATTTCTTTTGATATATCAATGGTCTATCGGAAATCGACACGAGACGTGCGAAAGGCGATTGCAGCGCTGGAACCGCTCGCGGTAGATTCTTCCCACGATCGAAGACTTGGGTTGGTCGAGAGAGCCACGTAGGCCAGTAGGCAATCTCTCCAATATCGACAAAGCAACAATCGAAGAACAACCAAGAACAATACGAAGTATTCATTCTCGATTGCTTGGTTCCTTCCCGGCTAATACTGATGCGGGGGGCAGGAGCGCGATAGACCCCTAGCGCTAGGTCGCAATTTTGGTTCGCGGTGCGCAAACACCGCCCAGCGGCCCGCGGAACTCCGCCACTTCTGGCCGCGCCGTTCCCTCCGCAGTTCGTACTTTCCACAATCCGGATGCCAGTGATGTCCCTCCCATGGATGGCCGCGAAGATCGTGCTGCGTCCGGTGGGGGAACTGCGCGCGCACCACGGCAACGCTCGGCTGCATTCGGCCGGGCAGATCGAGCAGATCAAGGCCAGCATGCTCGCCTTCGGCTTCACCAACCCGCTGCTGGTGGGTGAGGATGGCGTGCTGATCGCGGGGCATGGCCGGCTGGATGCGGCCCAGGCCCTGGGCGTCGCCAAGGTGCCGGTGATCGTGCTGCGGCACCTGTCGTCGGCGCAAAAGGAGGCCCTGCGGCTGGCCGACAACCGCATCGCGGAGAACGCGACGTGGGACCAGGCGCTGCTTCGCGACGCGCTGGCCGGATTGCAGCAGGCGGGCGAGGTCGACCTCCTGGCCATTGGGTTCTCACAGGACGAGATCGGCGCGATCCTGGCTGCCGCAGACGAGGCCGTCACCGATGGCGATGCGCGGGACGGGCCGGACGGCGCCGGCAGTGAGGGCCATGGTGAGCCTGCGGGTGCAGGCGGCGCTGATGAGGGCGACGACCCGGCTGACGCCGAACCGGAGGCACCGCGCCAGGCAGTAACCTGCCCCGGCGACCTTTGGCTTCTGGGCGAACACCGGCTGCTCTGCGGCGACAGCACCGATGCGACTTGCGTCGCGCGTGTCATCTCCGGCGAGCGCGCCGCACTGCTGTTCACCTCGCCGCCTTATGGCAGCCAGCGCAATTACACCACCGGAGGCATCGCCGATTGGGACGCGCTGATGCGCGGCGTGTTCCGGCACGTCGGCGATGTCCTCGCCGACGACGGCCAGGTGCTGGTCAATCTCGGCCTCACCCACCACGACAGCGAATGGCACGCATATTGGCAGGGCTGGGTCGAGTGGATGCGCACCACCGGCTGGCGGAGGTTCGGCTGGTATGTCTGGGACCAGGGCCCCGGCCTCCCGGGCGACTGGAACGGCCGCCTCGCGCCCAGCTTCGAGTTCCTGTTCCACTTCAACCGCCAGGCACGCCAGGCCAACAAGATCATCCCGTGCAAGTGGGCTGGCGATCCGCTGCTGATGTCCGGCCTGCGCAGGGCCGACGGCACGATGAGCGGCAATTCGCACGAGGGCCGGCCGATCCAGGAATTCCGCATTCCGGACAACGTGGTACGCATCACTCGGCACAAGGAGCGCGGCATCGAGGTGGAGCATCCGGCGGTGTTCCCGGTGAAGCTGCCGGCCTTCGCCATGGAGACGTTCTCCCGGCCCGGCGACGTGGTGTTCGAGCCCTTCGCCGGGTCCGGCACCACGCTGCTAGCCGGTCAACGCACAGGGCGCCGCGTCCGCGCGATCGAGCTCGCGCCCGCCTATGTCGATCTGGCGATCGCGCGCTGGCGACAGAACCAACCCGATCTGCCGGTCACCCTGGATGGCGATGGCCGGGACTACGATGCCGTGGCCGCAGAACGCACCAAGGCGATCGAGGCCGCCGATGCAGCCTGACATTGCGGTGCTGCCGATGCCGGTGGCGTCACTGGTGCCGTATGCCGCGAATGCGCGCACGCATTCCGACGCGCAGGTGGCGCAAATCGCCGCCTCAATCGCCGAGTTCGGCTTCGTGAACCCCGTGCTGGTCGATGCCGCGGGCGTCCTGGTCGCGGGCCATGGCCGTGTGCTGGCCGCCAAGCGGCTCGGGTTGGCATCGGTGCCGGCGATCCGCCTGGCGCACCTGACGGAGGCGCAAGCCCGTGCCCTTCGGCTGGCCGACAACCAGATCGCGCTCAACTCCGGTTGGGACGAGGCGCTGCTCGCGACGGAGCTGGCGCGCATTCGCGACGAGGGCGTGGTCGACCTCGACGTGCTCGGCTTCTCCGGGCGGGAACTCGAGCAGCTGCTCGCTGCGACAGAGGGTGGTGACGACGGCGAGGTGGACGAAGCGCCGCCGCTGCCAGACGTGCCTATCACCCGCCCCGGCGACCTCTGGATCTGCGGTGCCCATCGCGTGCTGTGCGGTGACGCCACCAAGCTGGAGGACGTGCAGCGGGCCCTCGGCGACGGACGCCTAGCGGACATGGGGTTCCTCGATCCTCCATATAATGTTGCGTATACGGGAGGAACTGCCGCCAAGATGACCATCGCCAATGATGCGCTCGGCTCGGGCTTCCTCGACTTCATTCGGCCGGCCCTGACGAACCTGCTCGCGGTCACCAAGGGCGCCAGCTACGTCTGCATGTCCTCGTCCGAATGGCCGACGCTGCACCGCGCCTGGCAGGATGCCGGCGGCAAATGGTCCAGCACGATCATCTGGGCGAAGAACACCTTTGCGCTAGGCCGTGCCGACTACCACCAGCAGTTCGAGGCGATGCTTTACGGCTGGAAGGCCGGCAGCCAGCACTATTGGTGCGGCGCGCGCGACCAGGGGAATGTCTGGCACTTCGACAAGCCGGCGCGCAACGACCTGCATCCGACGATGAAGCCGGTGGCACTGGTGGAGCGTGCCATTCGCAACAGCAGCAAGCACCGCGACATCGTGCTCGATCCGTTTGGCGGTTCCGGCACGACGATGATCGCCGCGGAGCGGACGGGTCGGCAGGCGGTGCTGCTGGAGATCGATCCGGCCTATGTCGACGTGATCGTGCGGCGATGGGAGGAGATCAGCGGTCAGCCCGCCATCTTGGAGGGCGAGGACCGGACCTTCGACGACGTGGCCGCCATGCGCATGGCCTCAAATACCCGGTCGGCAGCAGGATGACGGCCGGCACCTAATCCAGACGCTGCGACGCGTGCCCAGTCGCAGGATCATACAGCAACGTTGGCGACATGCCGTCTGGCTTTTCCTGAAACTGTGGTGCCTCGTCGATCGTGTCCAGCCAGTCGACGCTGCTGGAAAGACAGACGACGTAGTCGGGCTTGAAGCCGGTTGGGTCGTCCAGAGAGCCCACGAGTATCGCCCGCTGGTCTGGGCGGGTGAGCCGCTGGAAAAACAAGGGCGATCCACAGTTCGCACAAAAATGTCGCTCGGCTTCCGCGGATGACTGGTACTTCGCCGGCTGGCCCTTTGTTAGATGGATGTCCTCCTGGGCCATGTAGAACAGCGCAGCGAAGGGAGCGCCAGACGCGCGCTGGCACATGCGGCAATGGCAGACGATGCTGTTGCGTCGTTTGCCGGAGGTCTCGTAGCGGATGGCGCCACAGAGGCAACCACCAGTCAGCGTCGGGATATCCGGCATCTGGCCCTCCGATAATCTGCTGCTCGCTCCCCGTGTACACCTTGTCACTACAGGGAATGCAAGTCTCGCAGATTGGCACGGCTTGAGGTCATTGCGCAAAGCTCGGGAGAACGTTTTCTCTCGGTTTCCTGCTCGTCGGGTTGCATCATGATCACATCGGTGCAGGAGCGATTAGATGTCGTCAAAGGACCCCGAGAAGATTGTCATGGCGACGGCCAAGGCGATGGCCCTTGCCGATGTTAAGGCGGGCACGCCCCGTGTCGCGAAGCTCTACATTGATGACGCCAGGAGGGTGCTGCTCGACACACTCGCGGCCGCGAAACGGCAGGGTTGGGAGGTGTCGGAGTTGCTGGCGGCATTGCAACCGCCGAAGACCAAGAAGTAATGGGGTGAGGCCATGGCCTCACCCCAGTCCCCGACCCGGAAACCTGCGGTTGGATCACTCGGCTACCTGGTAAACCGTATAGGACCCCTTCGCGCCCTCCTTGTTGGGTCCGACGATGCGCACCCGCTCCAGGGTGGTGACCTGGATGCCCTTCTTCTTCAGGCCCGCCAGAAAGCCGCGGACGGTGTGACTGGCCCAGCCGGTCACCTCGGCGATCTGCGTCACCGTCGCCCCCTCGGCGCGGCGGAGCATAGTCAACACCGCCTGCTGCTTGGTGCCCTCCCGCGGCTTGCGCGTCGCACCGGGCTCGCGGGCGGCACGACCAGGCTTCATGGCCAGGGCGGCGCGCAGGCGCTCGATCGCCTCTGGCAGGCCATGTTGCGGGTTGTCTCGGTCGTCCCACTCCTCCAGCACCGCCGCGGCAGCGTCGCGAAGGTTGCTGCGTGGCGCGGCCCCGGGCGCGGTGTGGGCGGCGTCGAGGGCGTCGGCCACCGCCAGGGCCTCTGCCTGCACCGCCGACACGTCGG
>JANPIH010000232.1:0-3146 GCA_031424895.1 Rhodospirillales bacterium | reverse complement strand
AAGAACGCGGCGGTCGCGTCCGGCTCGCCGTCCACCAGCACGTGTTCGCCCCGTGCCACCACCAGGTCGAGGTCCAGCAGCAGGGCGGTGCCGTCCGGCGCTGCGACCCACAGCGACTGCAGGCCGAGCTGGGAGCCGGGGAGGCGGTTGAGGTTGATCGCGGTCTCGCCGCTGCGCGCCGCCTCGATGGTGACGGTCTGCACGGCATCGTCGAGCGCCAGCACGCGCTCGACCGAGGCGCGCCACTCGGCGATCCTGGGCAGGTTGTCGACCGGCCAGGACAGCGCGGCGGTGACCTGCTGGAAGGCCTGGGCCGACTGCATCAGCGCGCCCAGCGTCAGGGTGCCGGCGAGGAAGCGCGGCGTGCCGACGAGCAGCGGCAGCACGCCGGCGGCCGTGGTGTAGCCCGAGGACAGGACCACGAGGCGGGCCAGCCCGGCCGACTGCCGGCGCCACGCCCGCCTGATGTCCTCGAATAGGGTACCGATGCGGCCACGTTCCGACAGCTCGCCGCGGGCCAGGGCGATGGGCTCTGCGTTCTCGCGCGCCTGCACCAGGCCGAAGCGGAAATCGGCCTCGCGGGTCTGGCGCTCGTCCGTTGCGCGGACGAGGGGACGGCCAAGGACGAAGGCGATCACGGCGCCGGCGCCGGCATAGAAGAGGGCGAGCACCACGAGGTGTCCGGGGATCGGCACTCCGGCCACGGTGATCGTGCCGGACAGCGACCACAGGATCCCGACGAACGTCAGCAGGGTCAGGATGCAGAACAGCAAGCTGCTGGCCAGGTCGATCGCGCCCTCGGTGGCGATGCGGATGTCCTCGGCGATGCGCCCGTCCGGGTTCGCGTGGTCGCCGGGGATGAGGTCGACCTGGTAGTGGCGCGCGTCCTCCATCCAGTTGCCGACGACGCGCCGGGTGAGCCAGCGGCGCCAGTCGAACTGCAGGTGGCGGCGCAGCAGGAGGTGCATGGTGTTCACCACCATGAGGGCGGCGACGATGAGGGCAAAGATTCCGATCTGGCTGAGCGCGCGGTCGCTGGCGCGGCGTTCCAGGGCGTCGAACAGGTCGGCGCTCCAGATGTTCAGGCGAATCGCCAGTGCCACCTGGCAGATGACGACCAGCAGCAGCGCCGCGGCGAGCACGCGCGGGCGCGCCTGGCCCGGCTGGGTCCAGTACGGCGCGGCGAGGCGCAGGAAGGCGCGGAAGAACGAGCGCGTTGCAGCGCTGCGCTCGGCGGCGCTCATCGGGGTGGGCCCAGTGGCGGGTTCGGTCGGCACGGCGGCATCGCCCGGCACGCGGCTGGCCGGTCAGTGCCGCGCGGACCGGGGCGATCGCGCGCGATGCCCCGGGCTGTGGGTGGGTGCGGCGGCGGCGGTCGACTTTGGCATCGGCGGGCCTTCCCGGCAGGTTCGATGGGCGGCAGGGCGCGGCGCGCGCTGGCAGGCGACGCGCCGCTCGGTGTCGGTTGTGAGAGATGGTCAGTTGTACAAGGGGAAGCCGAAGTTCAGCGACAGGCCCGGCTGCGGCCGGTAGTAGGTCGGCGGCAGGTGCACCACCGGCGGGGCGCTGTAGTAGATGTCCGGGCGGCGGGCGGGTTCGCGGCCGTGGCCGCGGTAGCCGTTGCGCCAGTGCTCGTGTTCCCAGTCATGGCCGCGGCCTTGCCGGCCGCGCTGGTCCGCGCCGCGGTGCTTGCCGTTGTCATAGCCCTTGTCGCGGAACTGGTCCTGGCCACGGCCCTTGCCGCCGTTGTGGCCCTGGGCGCCGGCGGAACCGGCGGCGGCGATGCTGGCGGCCATCGCCAGCGCGACGATGGCGCAGCGGGCTGCCGTCCGTGCGGCGGCGAGCGTGCGGTTGCTCATCGCGCGGCGCCCTGGCGGCCACGTGGTGCGCGGTCGCGATGGGCGTCGTCGCGGAAGACCTGGTCGGCGGCCTTCTTCTGTAGGTCCGTCATGGTGATGTAGATGGCGTGGAACGCGGGCACGAGGTTCTGCATGCCCTGGGCATGGGCGGCGGCCATCTGGGCGTAGGAGGCCATGTTCTCCTCAGCGTTCTGCGTTGAGAGCGTCTGTGCGCGGCGCTGGAAGACGTCGTCCATGCGCTGGGCGTTGTCGCGCATCACCAGGGCGAACTGGTTCCACTGCGGCTCCTGCGCCGTAGTGATCTGGAGCCTGGCGCGCAGGGAAGCGATGCGCTGCTCCACCACGCCGACCTGGGTCTCGCGGTCGGGGCCGCGCGGGGCGGTGGCGGCGGCCGTTGCGCCGGGGCGGGCGGCGTTGTCGGCGGTGCCGGCGGCGTCGGCGCCGGCCGGTGCCAGGCTGGCGAACACGGCGGCCGCGAGTGCGGTCAGTCTGATGCGCGCGTGCATAGCGTCCCCCTTGGGGTTGGATGAAGACGGTTGCGGTTCCGGCCGGGGGCGCAGGGCCCCCGGTGCCGGTTCAGCGCCAGTCTGGTTCAGCGCCAGTCTGGTTCAGCGCCAGTCTGGTTCAGCGCCAGGCGGGACGGCCGAGGTCGACGGTGCCCGGGCGGGTCACGGCGCCGCCGGCAGCGCCGAGCGCTCCGCCAATCACGGCGCCGGTGCCGAGGCTGCCGCCCGTGACCGCGCTGACCGCGGCGCCGGCGCCGGCGCCCAGCAGGCCGCCGGAGAGGGCGCGGTCGCCCGTGGTCTGGCCGCAGGCGGACAGGCCCAGCGCGAGGGAGGAGAGCAGGAGGCCGGTGGCAATGGTGCGATACGACATGAGGGTGTGTCCTTGAGGATGGTTCTCGGGCCGAGGGCGCGGCTTCCCCGTGGGGTCGCCTGGCCGGGTCGTCCGATTTCGATGAAAAGGGTCAGTCAGGCGGGGTTCCGGCGTGTGCCGCAACCGAAGAGCCGACTAAACCAGTAAATTGGATATGGGGTGCCTACTCGACAGATGCAAGGGGCGGCGTAAGTATTTCATCGGAATGCATGCTTTGTCTTTAGAAATGCACCGACATGGCGACCGACGCAAAGTTGAACAGCCCGGCGCGCTGGCCGCGGAACGACTGCGTCTGCCATGTCTGGGTGTAGCTGAACCGGACGCCGTTCTAGATGACGGCAACCCCGCTCTCGATCGCGCCGAGCAGCCAGTTGCGCCCGACGCGCGGGGAGGATTGCAGCAGCGTGCCGT
>JANPIH010000231.1:0-18869 GCA_031424895.1 Rhodospirillales bacterium | reverse complement strand
GCTGGCGGCGAGTGCCATCAGATTGGCGGTGCGCGCGTGCAGCATCGTCGCCACCAGCAGCGCCAGTTTGTCACGCTGTGTCTTGCGCTGCGCCGCGAACCGGCGCCGTAGTTCCTGGGCAATGCCATCGGCTTGCCGAGCAATCCCACCGACCATCCAGAACCCGCTCCGAAAAAAGGCGGACTCCTTGAATCACACGACGATTCGCGGCGTCAATGCGCAGCTACCGAAAACTGATGGGGGGTGAGGTGGCCTGCTCCCCGGGGTAAGCAATTACTATGAAACAGCGCTGACCTACATTTCAGAGATCAACGTCTGATCACACTTCGGCGCGTCGGAGGACTCCCTCTCGGCCAATTTGTCCAAGCAACTTAATCAGCCCAATTGAGCGGCTGCATGGAGATCACTCGCTGCCTTCAGGAACTAGCGACTTAATGAGTTCAAAGACTCGCTTCCGCACGGAAGGATCCGTGATTCGGTAGTAGGCGCGCACTAACTCCAGTGTTTCACGCCGGCTCATCGCCTCATCACTACCGACGCCGCCGAAACTCTCTTGGCTGTCAGCGAACCCAAAACTTCGCCGCGCCCCTAGCGGCGTACTTTGTCCACTATAACTAGCGGATAGTGATTCAGGCATGTCATCAAAAAAGAAGCTGATCGGCACGTCCAACACGCGGGAGAGATCGAAAAGCCGGGATGCTCCCACCCGGTTCACGCCACGCTCGTACTTCTGCACCTGCTGAAATGTCAGGCCAAGCGCTTCACCCAACCGTTCCTGAGATAGGCCCATTAACGTTCGTCGTAGGCGTATGCGCGCACCGACATGGGCGTCAATCGGACTTGCACGCGACTCCCGTTCTGGCCGTGCACCAGACTCCTCTTCACCTTGGTTCGCCGATCCCGCCATCCTGTGCATTGTCCCTATCATGGGCATTCTGCCCGCATTCATTAAATATCTATCGCCGAGAGATCACAGCCCATAGGTTGAAAGTACCATAGGGACACAACCAAAAATCGTCAACGGATTATGAAATACGCCGACGGATGTCTCCCGAAACGAGACTCCACGTCGCCCTTGCCCCCCATAAGGCAATCACGAGCAAGGTAAGCGACACACCCGCTGGAACCAACAACCCGTATTGGCCGAAAATTGTCGTTGGCAACGCGCCTGGGAGGGCGAACAGGAGCGTGCCCGTCACTCCCATCCCCATCCGTCCCAACTCCCGGCCAAAGGCATCATATCCCCCCGAGATACCGGTGTTGGCGGCCCGAATAATCGGCAACCCTTCTTCCACCGCACGCATTCGCGCTGCCGCTAGATGTTGCCGCGGCCCTGCCGAGTTCCCGAACCATGCGTCATTTGTAACGGTCACCATCCACTTCGGCCGATCGGCTGCATCAATTACGGATCCAGGAAAGATCGCTTCGTAACAAATCAGCGGCGCGAATGCGGGAAGGCCCGTCACCCGAACCGTTCGTGGTCCAACCCCAGGGACAAACCCACTCGGCCCGAACTCCAGCGGTAGCGGAATCCATCGTGGGCGATATTCGCCGAAGGGTACTAGATGCGACTTGTCGTAGGTCGCAACCGGCGGTCCCGCCCCCAGCAGCGCCATTAAGCTATTCAAGGGGCGTCGATCTGCATCGAAACGGACGGTACCGATCAACCCGGGAACCACGACTCCATCCGAACGTAGGCTAGCCTCTGCAATCATCGCCCGGGCTGCCGGATCGATGTCAAGCAGATAAGGGCTGGCTGTCTCCGGCCAGACCACAACCGCGGGGCCGACGGTGCTGGCGAGTGCATCCCGAGTCAATACGAGATATCGTTCGAATATCGCTGCCATGAGGCTGCGATCCCACTTCTGACCTTGCGGCACATTGCCTTGTACCACGACCACGGTCAGGCCCGGCAGTGCGGGCGCAACTTGGTCCAGCCGCCAACCGCCCAGCACCGCCCACAGCGCCAGCAATGCGAGCCCACCTGAAACTGCCCGCCGTCCCAGCAGTGGCATTGCCGCCAGTGCCAGGGTCAGCAGTGTCAGCCCATGGACACCGACCCACGCGGCTGGTTGCAGCATCACATCGCCGACTGAACCCGGTATTGCCCATACACTGCCCCAAGGATTCCACGGGAACCCCGTCGCGATGAACTGCCGTGCCAGTTCGGTAAGCCCCCATGCGCCCACGAACGCAGCGATCCTGGGCCACCCGGCGGGAAACGATCGGGCGATCATGCAGGCAGTTGCCATGAAGATCGCCATAACCGCTGAGAGTGCCGGTACGGCCAATGGCACAAGCCACCAGTACCGCGCGGACTCGATCAAGATTGCCTCGGTAATCCAGTGCAACCCAACCACATGGTGACCGAATCCGAACCAGAAGCCGATCTTGAACGCACCCCATCCCGGAGTCTGGGCCCCCAGCAAAATTAGAAGACCAGGCACTGCCAGCCACATAAGCGGCACCACGTGCAGGGGCGGCAACGCGAGGGCCGCCAAGCAGCCAAACAGTGCCGCGCCGGCGGCAAGCCGCCAACCACGCCATCGCAAAACCGCGTTCGCGACAGTCACATCCATGCGCGGCGACTACACTGCTGGCCAGATGCGCGAAATCTAGACATGGCTTGCAGTTGTGCGCTATCCCACCACAATTCGCGCGGGCGGTAATGCCTGTCCGGTCAGACAGGCCGCAATGCATTCCGCTGCCATCAAACCCATGTTAACGAGGGATTGCTCTGTCACGCCTGAAACGTGCGGCGTTGCCAGAATCTTCGGGTGCCGGCGCAGACCGTGATCCGAAGGTGGTGGCTCGATTTCGAACACGTCCAACGCCGCCCCTGCAATGTGCCCCGCATCTAGCGCGGCTGCCAGGGCGGCCTCGTCGACGATGCCGCCGCGCGCGGTGTTCACCAAGTAGCTGCCCTTCGGCATTGCCGCGAAAGCGGCGGCGTTGATGATGTGATGCGTCGCGGGCGTGTACGGACAGTGAACGGACAGCACATCGCTGTGCCGTAGGAGAGAGTCCAGATCTGGAGCCTGGGTGACCCTCCCCGTAGTCCGAATCATTGTACTGGGGCGTGGCAGGGCCATGACGTCCATGCCGAAGGGGTGGGCCAGCTTTGCCACCTGCTGCCCAATCGCTCCGAAGCCAAGCAGGCCGAGGCGCATGCCGTTGATGTCGCGTACCTTTGTGACGCCGCCACGCCAGTTCCCGGTCGCGATCATCTCCCCCAGATCCCGGAAATCTTTGGCCATCGCCAGGATCATAGCGATTGTGTGCTCGGCTACGGCCAGGGTGTTCGAGCCAGGCGCACGGGCAACGATAATGCCGCGTGCCCGGGCTGCATCCAGATCGACGTCATCCACTCCAACTCCGTGGCGTGCGACGATCCGCAGCCGCGCGGACGCAGCCATTGCCGCAGCGTTGACCGGGCCCTGACGCGTTAGGATGGCGTGGGCTTGGACTTCGGCGGTTAATGCCTCGATGGCTTGTGCCGACGGATAGGGCGGCATGTAGTGGATCACGCACCCCACTTGTTCCAACACCGCGACGGCCGGCTCCGCCAAGCGCGGCGAGGTCATGATGACATGGAAGCTAGTCCTCGGACTCATGCTCCGGGCTCCCGGGTAGTACGTTCGTAGTGCTTGAGATACTTGTCCGTCACAAGGTCTGTCTTCACCACGATCGCAACGTCCACAGTGTTGAACTGGGTGTCGATGACCGCACCGTCGCCGACAAAGCCTCCCAGCCGAAGATATCCTTTGATCAGCGGTGGCAGCGCAGCCAGGGCCCGCATTGGGTCCAGCGTCGCAGGGTCGTGTCGTCGCATTTCAACATAACGCGACGGTACCGCTCTTGGCCGCAGCTCTGGTGGTGCCAGGTGATGGGCGTGCAAATAGGTCAGTTCCAGGGCCAGGGCGTCAGGATCGGTCCCGGGCAGGCTGGCGCAGCCAAACATCAGCCCGATTCCATGCTTGAACACGTAGGCGGCTATTCCGCGCCACAACAACTGCATCACTGCCCTGTTGCGATACTGCACATCCACGCAGGACCGGCCCAGTTCCATGACCTTGCCCGAGAAGGTCAATACCGCAGCAAGATCGTACTCGTCGGCTGAATAGAAGCCGCCTATCTTAGCAGCTGCCTCGGCACGGATGAGGCGGTAGGTGCCAACGACCCCTTCTGGCCCGGTGCCGATGGCATGGTCTATCACCAACAAATGGTCGGCAATGGGGTCGAACCGGTCGCTGTCGCGTCGGGTTCCAAAGGTTGGTGCATCGGGATGAGCGCCCATTTCCTCATAGAAGATCCGGTAGCGTAGCGCCTGGGCAGCCTCGATTTCAGCGACTGTGGTTGCGATGCGCACACCTAGACTGCCGCTACGCAGTTCGCCAAACCCCGCCCGCAGGTCGGGCACATCACTGGTGGTTACAGGGAGGGAGGTGTTCACGATGTCCTGCCAGGGGGGGACGGTGGCGTGTCGTCTCGCTTGGCGTCCCGTCGCCGGCCGAACAGCTCCAAGCGATGGGACAACAGATCAAACCCCAGCCGGTTAGCAATTGCGGCGAGCACTTGTTCGTGCTCCGCGTCCTCAAACTCGATCACCCGGCCCGTGTCAATGTCGATCAGGTGGTAGTGGTGGCCGTGCTCGGTCGGTTCATAACGAGCGCGGCCACCACCAAAGTCGCGACGTTCCAGTATGCCGCGCTCCTCCAACAAGCGTACGGTACGGTAGACGGTTGCAATGGAGATGCGCGCGTCAAGATCGACTGCGCGACGGTACAGTTCCTCCACATCGGGGTGGTCGTCGGCGTCCGACAGAACGCGCGCAATCACCCGGCGTTGCCCAGTCATTTTCAAGCCCCGTTCCACGCAAAGACGCTCGATTCGGCTTTCCATCCGGTCTCCCGTACCATCGCGCCGAAGCGCCCTAGTCTGGATCACCCCGATCGCGTGTCCCGCGCCAAACGGCATCGGGGTCAGTCGATGCCCGGGTCGACATCCATTCCTTCAGGCGTAGCCGATCGGGCACGGCCGTGTCCATGTCAGGTCCCAGGTCGTATCGGTCCCAAGAGCATCCGGCCACGGTATCGGGTGCTATGCTCGCCGGCGCGGCTTTGTACCCAGCCCGATCTTTTTGACCAGCGACGAAGGCTGCTGCGCATAGTCGGACGCCACCATCGGATATTCTGCCGGCAGTCCCCACCGCCGCCGACACTGATCGGGAGTCATACTGAAAGAGGAATTGAGGTGGCGTCTTACCATCTTCAGCTTCTCGCCATCCCCTTGGCAGATACCAGGGTCAGGGTCGATAGACGTTTTGATCGGCACCGCCGGCTCTGGCGTGTCGGTTCGCGGTTCATCGCGTCCGACTGAGGGCAGAATACGTTATACCAACCGCCCTTGATGTCGACCGACGAAGGATCGGCCGACGGCGGTCAGTATGACTCTCTGCTTTGCGCGCCGCCGCCGGCCAGCCCGGCGCGCGATACCAACCGCCCGAAATACCGGAAGAGTCGGCATATCGGGCGGTTGGTATTACACATCCATGATCAGGGATGGCAACGCATCTGGCGTCCCGCTGTTCTTCGACTTGTGGGCCGCAACGATCTGTGCCGTCAGTCCAAGACCCTTCATCTCGCTCACTTCCGAAGCAGCAGAGCCCCTACTCATTCGCACATCTGTTCGTTGCGAAATACTTATAAAAATAGGTTCTGGCCAGTCCACTTCGCAATGGACTATTTTGGACAATGCAACAGAGACGGCATCCACAAAGATGAGCCCCCCTTTTCTAAAAATCACCCTCGTGGCGGAGCATACGCTCGACATCACGCAGGACATTTGTCCGATGACCTTCGTACGCACGCGACTTGCACTGGATCGGCTTGCGCCCGGCACCAAGCTTCTGGTCTTCCTGAGGGGCGAGGAGCCACGCCATAACGTGCCGCGCAGTGCCCGGGAGCATGGTCACTCAGTCCATGGTGAGGAAACCGGCGCCGACGGGATTACTCGATTGCTTCTCGAACGGAAATAAACACGTCTGCCAATATGTCGCTCATGCGGGCGGCTGCCAAGAAAACGCCGCACATGGGCTGTGCCCTTCATCACGCCACAAACCTATAGGAGCGGATCAAGTGGCAGTCACAGCTTACGAGTTGCCCCGATCAGCTGCGTCAATTCCTGAATTGAATCAGACACGCGCTGGTTGAGTGCGCCCATCGCTTCGCCATTAGCCTTCTGAATTAGCTCTCCCATTTCGCGGGTGTTTGCCACCGCGCGCTCATAAGCCGACTTCAACAGTTCGGCTTGCTTCGCCGCCTTGTCCTGCGGCCCACCTCCACTGGCCAGCGCCTTCACTGTCTCGCTCAGCTCGCCCATAGTCTGCTGCATGATTTCCATGTGCCGCTTCGCCACCGCCTGTGCACCTTCCAGTGCAATGCGGTTCGCTGCCGACAGTGCTTCTATGTTGCGCTGGTGGGCACGCATTAGTGCCTCGGCATCGGGCATGCCGGGCATCTTCATCTCGCCCAGCATTCTCTGGAACTCCTCAATGCCCGGCCAGCTGGCCAGCGGCTTCTTAGCATCGCTCGGCATAGCAACTGCTCCTATTCTTGTGCCGTGAAGGGCACGTCCATCGGCGCGGTCTCAGAACCCAACTCTACGCGCCCGCCACTGGCAAGCCAACCGTCGGCGCGCTCGGCGCGGCACAGAGCATCATCCAGTGCTGCCATTGTTGCCGCAAGATCGTCGCTGGTGTCGCTCTGCCAAGCCCTTACAGTCCATCCCCAGACCCCCATCATGCCCGCCGCTCGCAACCCCCCGCGCACGCCCGTCACCTCGATGCCGGCGGTGGCGAGCAGCCAGGCCATGCTGCGCAGCGTGGCCGCGCCCAGGAGTGCTGCTGCCAACGGGTCGAACGGAACCGCCCGCAACAAAGCGATCACGCCAGCGCGATGCGCCTGCAGGAAGTCGATCCGCCGCATGGTAAGGTCGAACAAGCGGTCTCTCAGCGCTCCCTCCGCTGATGCGTCCTTCAGGGTATGCGCATCCGCCAACACACCGAATTGCATGAGCAAGGCGCAGCGGTCGGGAATGTGCCGTCGCGCGGCATCGAGCGGAATGTCCGCATCGCGCGCGGCAAGCGGGATATTCAGCCGTGCCCAGCCGCGCGCTGCGATTTGCACGAAACAGGCGGCGACCAGGGCCGCATCAAGGTCATGGTCTGGGGCTGCGTCCATAAAGATAACATGGGGTAGCCGCCCCGGCTTGTCATCTGCAATGCGTCAGCCAGCCAATTCGCGCGACCGCTTTGTTGCCGCCGCAATGGCTCGTGACAGCGCGTCTGGCATAGCCGCCTTGTCCATCAGGACCGACAAGGCAGCAGCGGTCGTACCCCCTGGGCTAGTGACGTTCTTGCGCAGCTGAGCCGCATCCTCGGGACTGGATGCCAGCAACGCACCCGAGCCGGATACCGTCTCCCTCGCCAAAATGCGTGCGAGAGCGGCCGGAATGCCCTGTTCAATTGCAGCCTGTTCCATCAGCTCTGCCAACAGGAACACATAGGCCGGGCCGCTGCCGGAAACTGCCGTCACCGGATCCAGCAGCCCCTCATCCTCGACCCAGGCAACCGATCCGATGGCGGCCAGCAATGCGTCGCACAATTCCCGCTGCGCCTCAGTCACGCCCGGGCCTGGGCAGGCTACCGTGACGCCCTGGCGTACTGCCGCCGGCGTGTTCGGCATGGCGCGCACCACGGCTGATCTCTCCCCCAGCAGTGTGCGCATTCCCGAAAGTGTGCGCCCGGCCATGATCGACAGCATAACGGACGATTCGCCGAACCTGGCATAAAGCGGCAGCGTCTCTGCCGCATTCTGCGGCTTGACGGCCAGCACGACTGCAGCTGGGCTAAACCCCGCCGGAATGGCAGCAGCATCGGCCACGACGATTACCTCCGCCCCAGGAGATGGTGGTAGCGTCGGGTCAACGGCAACTGATGAAGCCAGGCCCCGCTCGCGCCAGCCGGCTAGCATCGCGCCGCCCATCTTGCCGAGGCCGACGAGCAGGATGGGCGGGATGGCGCTCATTGCTTATCGTACCTCATACGGGAATGGTCTGTGGCACCAAAGTTGGCCGGGCTGTCAGGCTTCGCCAACGCACTCCAGCATGGCGGCCTGCAGCGCCTCGGCCGGAGCCTTGCCACCCCACAACACGAACTGAAAGGCAGGGAAGAAGCGCTCGCATTCGCTGATGGCAATGTCAACCATGTCCTCAAGACTTTCCGCCGAGGCTCCCGGGGCCCCGCGCAGCAGGACGGAGTGGCGAAACACCGGCATGCCGTCGGCTGCATCGAGGCCGAAATGCCCAATCCAGAGGCGATCATTAGCAAGTGCCAGCAACTCGTAAAGGGCACCGCGGCGCTTCTCAGGCACCTTCAGGTCGAAGGCGCAGGTAAAATGCATCGCACTGATTTCATTCGACCAACTGAAATACAACCCATAGTCGCACCACCGGCCCGGAGCTTCGGCAGCCATCTCGGAATCGCTGCGCCGGTCACATATCCAGTCATTCGCGGCGACGATCTGTTCGATCACGTCCAGGGGGTTGGCGGCGATGTCGCCAAAGCTGGCGGCATGGGCTGACATGCGGTGTCTCCCCAATAGTGGAACGGCGCCACGACTCGGAGGTCGCCTAATCGAAACCTACGCATGGCAGCAGGGGTGTCGCAAGTCCGAATCAAGAGACAGGCGCGTGAAGTTAATCTGCCATCTCAGGTCATCGAAGCGGAGCATTCACACGATCATCCCAGGCCCCCCCCCGCCCGGCTGCCGGGACAGCGTCTCGAGCTTCGCCTCAAGTGCAGCCAGGCGCGCTTCGGCCCTCTCCTGAGCGTCGCGCGCCGTGGCGGCCATCGCGGCGACGGCCTCAAACTCCTCACGCCGTATCAGGTCGAGCCTCCGCACCGCCTCATCTACCCGGGCGCGGACCATGGCCTCGGCCTCGTCACGGATGCCAACAAGGGCGGAGACGGCGCCTCCAGCCATCCCGGCTAAATCGTCCAGCAATCGCAGTCTTTCGGCCATGGCAAGCTCCTGTCGGCTTTGCGGCGTGCGCGGTGGGCTTTATACTCCGCTATCATGATTGTGGTCACTGGTGGCGCCGGGTTCATCGGCTCAAATCTGCATGCGGTCCTTACTCAGCGTGGGCATGAGACCGTCGTTGTCGACCACCTGCGCACCAACGGCAAATGGCGCAACTTGGCGGCCCACCCGCCAGACCGTCTGATCGACCCTGAAGCGCTAGAGGCCTTTCTGGCCAGCTATCCTCCGATAGAGATGGTGTTCCACCTCGGCGCGATCAGCAGTACCACGGCGTCGGACGGCGACCTCGTCTGGTCGGTGAATGTGGAACTGCCATTGAGATTGTGGCGCTGGTGCGCGGCGCGCGGGGTGCGCTTTGTCTACGCCTCTTCGGCGGCAACTTATGGTGATGGTGGCCAAGGCTTCGACGATGGGTTGGACCGGTTGGCGCGGCTGCGGCCGCGGAACCTTTATGGTTGGAGCAAGCACGCCTTTGACCTTACTATTGCCCGTGCCGTTACGCTCGGCGCGCCGCGCCCGCCGCAATGGGCCGGACTCAAATTTTTCAACGTGTATGGCCCGAATGAGGCCCACAAGGGGCCCATGATCTCCGTGGTCAAGGTGAAGCTGGACGAGGTGCGGGGCGGCCATGCCCCACGCCTTTTCCGCTCCGACCGGGCAGATATCGCAGATGGTGAGCAGCGGCGGGATTTCGTTTGGGTGGGTGATGCCGTTGATGTGTTGCTGTGGCTGCTGGACCATCCGGAGGTGAACGGCCTGTACAACCTGGGCACCGGGACCGCACGCAGCTATCGGGCTGTGGCCGAGGCTGTGTGTCTGGCCTCTGGTGTCGCGCCATCGGTGGAGTTCATCGATATGCCCGCGGCATTGCACGGCCAGTATCAGAGCTTTACAGAGGCGCCTATGGGTCGGTTGCGAGCGGCCGGCTACGGTGGGAAGTTCACGACGCTAGAGGATGGCGTGGCGCGTTATGCCAACATTTTGAGGGCGAACCCGGACCCTCGCACATGACGCTCGAACTGTTCCCTGACAATACTATATTCCTGGTGCTGGGACCGCTTGTGCTGCGGTGGTATGCGCTGGCCTATATCGGTGGCCTCGTGATTGGCTGGCGCTGGATGAGAGTGCTGGCGCAGAGATCGCCAGCGGTGGCCACACCGGTGCAGGTTGACGAATTCTTAACCTGGGCGACCGCTGGCGTGGTGCTGGGTGGGCGATTTGGCTACGTGCTGTTCTATCAGCCCGCCCGTTATCTTGCTGAGCCGATCGAGATTTTCGCGGTATGGCACGGTGGCATGTCGTTTCATGGCGGCATGCTCGGTGTCGCACTCGCAACGCTGTTCTATTGCCGCCGGCATTCAATTCCGCTGTGGGGCTTCGCCGATCGTCTTGCAGTGGTGGCGCCGGTGGGCCTGCTTCTTGGTCGGTTGGCAAACTTTGCCAATGGCGAATTGTGGGGCCGCGAGGCCCCGCCTAGCTTGCCCTGGGCCATGCGGTTCCCAGGTGCGGGAGATGCATTGCGCCACCCGAGCCAGCTATACCAGGCATTTTTGGAGGGTGCAGTCCTACTGGCGGTAATGGTAGTGCTGAGCCGCAGCAACGCGATCCGGGCTCGTGCCGGACTGCTTACAGGGACGTTCCTCGTGGGCTATGCCGTCGCGCGTACCGTGGGGGAGTTCTATCGCCAACCTGATGCGTTCCTAGGCTTCTTATTCGCCGGAGCGACCATGGGACAGTTGCTCAGCCTGCCGATGCTGGCGATCGGGCTGGTGCTGATTTGGCGCGTGCGATGAAGTGCCTCCGCTGATGGAGCGGCTGGACCGCTTCATGGCCCGAGCCAATGCCGCATACTATGCCGGGCCGAATCCGTTGGCCGGATTCACCACTTCGCCGGAGATTTCGCAGGTGTTCGGCGAAGTGGTGGGCGCATGGGCAGCGGTGGCGTGGCAGGCGATGGGATCCCCTGCAAATAGCCTCCTGGCCGAGGCGGGGCCCGGCCGCGGAACACTGATGGCCGATGTGCTGCGTGTGCTGCGCCGTGCCGCGCCATCGCTCGCCACAAATGTCCACTTGGTTGAAACCTCGCCCAGCCTGCGTAACCAACAAGCGCAGGTACTAGCGGATGCGACGTGGCATGACCGGATTGAGATGTTGCCTGAGGGGCCGCTGGTGCTGCTGGCCAACGAGTTTCTAGATGCGCTGCCGATCCGCCAGTGCGTCCGACGAGCGGACGGTTGGACCGAGCGGCACGTGGCGAGCAGCGCCTTCATCGAGGTCCACTGCCCTGCTCCACCGACGATAGATGCACCTGACGGCGGGATCGTTGAATGGAGCGAGGCCGCGCGTGATCTGGTCCGCTTGGTTGCCAACAGGGTCGCGGTCCAAGGGGGCTTGGCGCTATTCATTGATTATGGTCCTCAGCGCTCCGCCCCGGGTGACAGCCTCCAGGCATTGCGTGACGGGCAAACTGTCGATCCATTGGCTGATCCTGGAAGTGCAGACCTGACCGCTCATGTGGACTTCGAGGCGCTGGCCGGCGTGGCACGGTTGGCCGGTGCCACGGTACAAGGGCCCGTGTCGCAGGGTGCGTTCCTGACCCGCCTTGGACTGTTCGAACGGAGCCGTGCGCTGGCCGCTACTCAGCCTCCACCTCGCGCGGGGGCGCTAATGGAGGCGGCTCAACGCTTGGCCGAGCCCCACTTGATGGGCCGGCTGTTCAAGGTCATGGCAGTTTGCCACCCTGCCCTGCCCTCGATGCCAGGAGTTTCTGCATGATAGATGCTGAATACATCGCAGCATCTGCCCTGCCTGCCCGGCATGGCTTTTTCACTCGTCGCGGCGGTGTTTCCATCGGTCCCTATGCAAGCCTCAATTGTGGGCTGGCTGGACAGGACTCGCGTGCGGCGATCCTGGAAAACCGAGCACGGGCGGCAAGAGCCCTCGGTGCTGATCCGGCGCTACTTGTTGGCTTGACCCAGGTGCACGGGAGCGAGGTTGTGCGCGTGGAGGCCCCCTGGCTGCCCGGCCAGGAGCCGCGGGCAGATGGGGCCGTGACCAATCGCCCCGGCATCGCCATTGGCATCGTCACGGCTGACTGCGCGCCTGTGCTGTTTTGCGACTCGACTGCAGGAGTAGCCGGCGGTGCTCATGCCGGCTGGCGTGGGGCCGTGGCTGGCGTGCTGGAGGCGACGCTCTCAGCGATGGAAGTACTTGGTGCCCGCCGTGAGCGAATTGTCGCCACTGTCGGACCCTGCATCGGGACTGATAGTTATGAAATTGCAACTGATCTGCGCGAGGCAGTGTTAGCGCGCGAACCCTCTGATGCCCGCTTCTTCAGCGAGGGGCGGCGACCCGAACGGTGGCAGTTCGACCTCGCCGGCTACTGCGTCTACCGGTTGCAAACGGCCGGCGCCGGCCGCGTCGCCGCCTTGGGCCTGGACACCCTGGCGGACGAGGCACGCTTCTTCAGCCATCGCCGGCGCACCCTTGCCGGTGGCGGGGCGATCGGCCATCAGATGTCGGTCATCACGCTATAGCGTTGCGGGGTTATTCATCTTTCTTTCCATGGACGTTGTATAACTGTGCCATGCCTTATCTCTGGATGTTCATCGTGATGATCGTCTTGGCGACGCTGGTGTCCTGTGCGCTGGTATAACCTCGCGCTTCTTTCGTTGCTCCTGCCAGCGGCGTGCGGCGACCTGCCGCGGCCGTTCGAGGGGCGGCCAGGAGCGGCGGCCGCGCGCCTGGCGCAGCCCCCTCCGGCGCGGCTCGCGGTGCTTCCGCCGACCCAGGCCTACCTGACCGACGCAGGAGCGGCCGAGTATGCCGCCGCGGTCGCCGAAGCGATGCAGGAGGAAGCGCTGCCGGCGGTGGCCGACGCAGCCCGGCCAGGCGACTGGCGGCTGGAACTGCTGGCGGAACTGCGCGATGGCCGCGTGGTGCCAGCGTTCCGGGTGCGTGATCCGGCCGGCGCCGAGCGTGGCCAGACCGAGGCCCGCCCCGTCGCCGCCGACGTATGGGCGGGGGCGGCTTCGGAGACGCTGCGCCGGGCGGGGCGGGAGGCAGCGCCGACTATCGCGGCGCTGCTGGCCGGCATCGAGGCGGCGCGGCGGGAGGCAGATCCTGACAGCCTGGTGAACCGCCCGGTGAGGATCCATCTGCGCGAGGTGCGCGGGGCACCTGGAGACGGTAACCGCTCTCTGGCGCGACACATGCGCGACCATCTGACGAAGCTGGGTATGGAGGTGCAGGAAGTGGCTGACAGGGCCGACTATGCGGTGGCGGGCGACGTCTCCCTAGCGGACCTGCCGCGCGGGCAGCAGCGGGTGGAAATCCGCTGGAAGGTGGCCGATGCAAGAGGCGCCGAGGCCGGACAGGTGGCCCAGCTGAATGCCGTACCGCGCGGCGCGCTGTCCGGGCTCTGGGCGGATGTTGCCTTGGTGGTGGCCCAGGAAGCTGCCGGTGGAGTAAGGGACGTGATCGCCAACCAGACCGGGCCACGGCGGCAACCGCCGTCACGGTGAAAGCTGCCCCCTGTTGGACAGGGATGCAAGCTGTTGCTAGAACGCCGGCGCTTCGCTGCCTGACTGCTGCCGCGGCCGCGTCTTTGCCCGGAGGGCGCGGCCCGGATCGCCCCATTTGGATCACGTTGATGAAGATTGTTGCCTGCAACAGCAACCGCCCCCTGGCCGAGGCGGTCGCCGCCGCGCTTGGCCTGCCGCTGACCCGGGCCTCTGTGCGGCGCTTCGCCGACATGGAGGTGTTCGTGGAGATCCATGAGAACATCCGCGGCGAGGATGTGTTCGTGGTGCAGAGCACCTCCTACCCCGCGAACGATAACCTGATGGAGCTGCTGATCACGCTCGATGCGTTGCGCCGGGCCTCGGCGCGGCGGGTCACCGCCGTGATCCCGTATTTCGGATATGCTCGGCAGGACCGCAAAAGCGGGCCGCGAACACCGATCAGTGCCAAGCTGGTGGCTAACTTGATTACCGAGGCCGGTGCAAATCGTGTGCTAACGATGGACCTGCATGCCGGGCAGATTCAGGGCTTCTTCGACATCCCGGTGGACAATATGCAGGCAGCGCCGCTGTTCGCGCGCGATATCAATGAGCGCTATGCCGGACGCAATGTGATGATCGTCTCGCCTGACGTGGGCGGCGTGGTGCGGGCGCGGGCAATCGCGACGCGGCTCGGCACGGAGTTGGCCATTATCGATAAGCGGCGCCAAGCAGCTGGGGTGTCGGAAGTGATGCACGTCATCGGCGAGGTCGAGGGACGCGACTGCATCCTGGTGGACGATATCGTCGATTCCGGTGGCACGCTGGTGAACGCGGCGCGGGCGCTGATTGAGAACGGTGCGAAATCGGCCAGCGTGTATGTGACGCACGGGGTGCTGTCGGGCGGGGCGGTGGCGCGCATCGCGTCGAGCCCGGTCGAGATGATGATGATCACCGACAGCATCCTGGCGACTGAAGCAGTGCGATTAGCCGGCAACATCCGACAGCTGTCGATCGCGCCGCTGATCGCGGATGCCATGGCGCGCATCCACGAGGAGCGGTCGGTTAGCTCGCTGTTCGATTGATCCCGCCTTTCACCCCGACCAACGGAGGCCGCTAGTGGCGCTCACAGGGCAACGTTTCTGGTTCCTTAGGCACGGCGAAACAGACTGGAATGCCCAAGGGCTCAGTCAGGGGAACATCGACATCCCGCTGAATACGAACGGCATTGCACAGGCACAGGCAGCGGCGCCGATGCTGGTGAACCGAGGTATCGCCTCGATTGTGACCTCGCCGCTGTCGCGCGCCTACGACACGGCGAAGGTCGCAGCCGAATTACTTGGGCTGCCGGTGCATATCGACGAAGGACTGCGGGAGACCTCGTTCGGCGCGCAGGAAGGCCAGCCGATGGTGGAGTGGTTCAGCCAGTGGGTGGAGGGCACCTATACGCCGCCGGATGCCGAAAGCTTCGCCGACCTGCGAGCGCGTTCAGTTGCGGCGGTCAATCGCGCCCTGGAGCATCCAGGGCTGGTGCTGGTAGTGGCGCACGGGGCGCTGTTCCGGGCACTGCGCGCCGAAATGGGTCTGGAGCCTAATGTGCGCACACGCAATGCTTGGCCACTACTGTGCGATCCGGGCGAGCCCTGGACCTTGACCGACGCGATCTGACGGACGACAAAGTTTAGTCACATCACGTGAGACGGAGCAGTCAGGGAACTCCGGGATCATTGCAGCATGCGAGGCGCCCTTTCTGTTCGTGTAGCGTCACGGACCTTCCCGGCGCCGCGACAGAGCCGCTCTTTGGGCGAGGCCAAGGATGGCGCTTCGGCAGATGGTGTCGGCGGGGCTTCCTGTCCGCTTGCACAGGCGCTCTGCCTCCCACAGCCGGCTGCATGCGCCCTGGAGGTCCTCATCGGACCATAGGCGAAGCGCCTGTACGAAGGCCGGCTGACGCTGGAAAAACACTGGCGGCCGGGCGGCACGTGCTGCCTCGGACGCCGAAATGCCCTGCATCATCGCCGCACGCGCCCTCTGCAACTTCTGCAAGTGATACAGTGCGGCTCGCAATACACCCACGGCAGTGGCGCCCTCTGCCACCGCTAGCTCCAAGGCTCGGTCGGCCTCAATGACATTGCCTGCCGTCGCGGCAAACAATGCGTCTTCCAGCGACAGCCCGGCGAGGTCGCCCACAGACATCTGCGCCGCCGCAAGATCCACCCGGCCTGCGTCGCCGACGAACAATGCGAGCTTTCCCAGCTCCGATCGCGTCACGGCCTGATCCACGCCCAGCTGCCCCGCAAGCCACGTGCGCGCGTCGGCCTCTACCGTGACGCCGAAGCGAGCCAGGGTCGCGACGATCACCTGATCCAGGGCCGCCGCGTCCAAGGGGTAGCAGCCGATTGTCACCGCATCCGGCGCACGGTCGAGTGCGCCTCGCAGTTTAGAGCGCGAATTCAACGAGGAAGCTTCGAGAACCAGCAGTGTATCACCTTTCTGCCCAAGCACCGCTGTCACCGCGGACAGTGCAGACTCGGTCACATCGCGGATGCGCACCACGCGGCGACCACCCATCAGGGATCGGTTGCTCATCTCCTCCGCGATACGACCAACCGCTTCCCTCTCGAGATCGGAAACACGAAACGGATCGTCAAGCGCCCCGGCGATCGCATGGATCAGCCGGTTGGAGCGTTCACGCATCAGCCCGATATCGTCACCGAACAGCAGCACGACGTTGCATGCCCCGGGCGCATCAAGGAACGCTTCGACCCGTCGCGCATCGAGCTTCATTGCGACACTCTCCGCCCCGCGCTAACCTTCCGCACGTTTGCTGAAATGCGTCGCCAATTGCGTTGTGATCCGTTCGGCCAACGCCTCCGTCATCCGCCGCTGCACTGCGGTATTGTTCAGTTCCGCCGCGAAAAACTGCTGGTTGACGATGTTGTAGCCATCGGTCTCCCGCACGGAGCCGTTGGCGATCGTGCGCCGCTGTGCATCCTGCGCCGTCAGCACCCAACTCGCCGTGCCGATAATCCGAACCCGCGACGCCGAGTTGTCCCTCTGGATCGCAATCGGCTCGAACCCCAGTGCCAACTGGACCGCCAGGTCGTAGCGCCGGGCGATGCCCGCCCCACCGCGCTCAAGCCGGCTTTGCAACGCCTGCCGCAGCAACTGGCCCGAGCGCTCGGGGATCAGGCCGACTTGCACCTCCCCCAAACGTGCCTGCACGTCGGGGTCGGACCCTCCGGTTCCATATAACGGCCGGAAGCCGCATCCGCCGAGCCCGGCGGCCGCCATCCCCAGTAACCAGGCGCGCCGTGTCACACTGGGTCCCATCGGCTTCACCTACCGTGCGGTAACGAAGTTCACGATCCGGCCCGGCACATAGATCCGCTTGACCACCTGCTTGCCTTCCAGCTGCCGCGCCACGTTCGGCTCCGCGGCTGCCGCCGCAAGAACCGTCGCCTCGTCCGCGCCAGTGGGGACCTCCACGGCGCCCCGCAACTTGCCCAGGATCTGCACGGCAATCGTTATACTCTCTGCTGCCGCCAGTGCCGCATCCGATTCTGGCCACACGAGATCGACGACCAGAACCCCCCGCCCGGGATACAGCCGATCGTACATCTCCTCTGCCAGATGCGGCATCAGGGGCGCCACCAGCCGGGCCAGGTTCTCCAACGCCTCGACGCGCGCCCATGCCAGCGAAGCGTCATTCGCGTCGCCGCGTTCGGCATCGGCAATGGCGTTGCTCAGCTCATAGATACGCGCCACGGCTACGTTGAACGAGAATGCTTCGAGCGCTTCCGTCACCGCCCCGATGGCGCGGTGCGTTGCCCGCCGCAGGGTTCGCGCGGCCACCGACCATTCGGCGGGGGCACCGCCCGGCACCGCGCGCACCCCTTCGACCAGGCGGAACAGCCGCTGGGTGAAGCGGAAGGCGCCGACCACGCCGGCTTCGGTCCACTCCATGTCGCGGTCCGGCGGGTTGTCGGACAGGATGAACCACCGTGCCGTGTCGGCGCCGTAGCGGTCGATGATCTCGCCGGGGTCGATCGTGTTGCGCTTGGACTTCGACATCTTCTCGATGCGGCCCATCTGCACCGCATCGCCGCTCGCCTTCTCGATCGCGGCACCCTCGCCGCGCACCTCGACCTCGCTGGGCGACAGCCAGCGGCCGTCGGCGGCGCGGAAGCTGGCGTGCGTCACCATGCCCTGGGTGAACAAAGCCGCGAACGGTTCGTCGATTCCGAGATGGCCGGTCTTGTGCATCGCCCGGGTGAAGGAGCGGGCGTAAAGCAGATGCAGGATCGCATGCTCGATGCCGCCGATATACTGGTCGACAGGCAGCCAATGATCGACGGCGGCGCGATCGACCACCCCCGTCGCGCCGGGCGAGCAGAAGCGGGCGAAATACCAGGAACTGTCGACGAAGGTGTCCAGCGTATCGGTGTCGCGCTCGGCCGGCTGGCCGCATTTCGGGCAGGCGACGTGCTTCCAGGTCGGGTGGTGATCCAGCACCTTGCCCGGCACGTCGAAGCGGACATCCTCGGGCAGCACCAGCGGCAACTCCGTTTCCGGCACCGGCACCACGCCGCAGGACGCGCAATGGACGATGGGGATCGGCGTGCCCCAGTAGCGCTGGCGGCTGAACCCCCAGTCGCGCAGCCGCCAGTTCACCACCCCCTGCCCCTGGCCGCGCCGCTCCAGCGCATCGATGGCAGCGCGCTTGGCCTGGGCCGGGGCGGCGAGCCCGTCGAGGAAGCCGGAGTTGAACATCACGCCGTCATCGACGAACGCCTTTGTGCCCACGTCGAACGTCGCGGCGCTCTCGCCGGCGGGCAGGACCACGGGCGGCACGGGCAGGCCATACTTGCGGGCGAAGTCGAGGTCGCGCTGGTCGTGGGCCGGGCAGCCGAAGATGGCGCCGGTGCCGTATTCCATCAGCACGAAATTGGCGATCCAGACCGGAAAGCTGGCCCCTTCGATAAACGGGTGGGCCACGCGCAATCCGGTGTCGAAGCCCCGCTTCTCCGCCGCCTCAATGGCCGCCTCGCTCGTGCCAAGGCTGGCGCATTCGGCGATGAAGGCCGCGGCCTTGGGATCGCGGGCGGCCACGGCCGCGGCCAGCGGATGCTCCGGCGCGATCGCCACGAAGGACATGCCGAACAGGGTGTCGGGCCGGGTGGTGTAAACCTCGACGTCCGCGATGTCGGCCTGCGGATCGTGCAGCGGAAAGCGCAGCCTGGCCCCCTCGCTGCGGCCAATCCAGTTC
>JANPIH010000230.1:0-4271 GCA_031424895.1 Rhodospirillales bacterium | reverse complement strand
CCCAGGCCGCCCGATCCCATCACAGCAATCCGCATGTTCTTGCTCCTCTCAAGCTGACCGACCCGAGTGCGCGGCCGCTGCAACCCGATGGAGGGGCCGGTTACGGCCGCCGCAATCCGATGATCAACGTTCAGTCGAGGTCTTCATGGAGGCACAGGATGTTGCCTTCAGGGTCGCGGATCCAGGCGGCCCGCTCTGAGCCGAGCACGCAGACGTGCTCCACCGTCTTGAAGTCCGGGAAGTCGTAGTCGTCAAAAACAGCGCCCCGCGTCTTCAATTCGGCAATCGACGTTGCGATGTCGGCGACCTTGAAACTGATCGCGGTGTGCTCGGCCTTCGTGCCTTCCGGCTTGGGGAACAGTGCAAGCTCTGTGCCGCCGCATTGGTAGACAAACTTGCCGTCGGCTTTGGCACCCAGCGGCAGAAGGCCGAGCGTCTCCTCGTAGAAGCGGCGCGCCCGTGCCATGTCCTTGACCGGCAGCATGCAGGTCACTTGCGTTGACGCCAACACGCTCTTGACGGACGCCTCGGTGTGTTTGCCCGTTGTTTCCATAGCACGCTCCTTGGTGGGCCCGATGCATGGCGAAAAAGACTGCGCATCGTCCGCAATGGTGCGCCCGCCACCGCAAGCTGGCAATAGCCCTAAACCGGCCGCGCGGCGTGCCCGGCGCCTATGCCGGCGTCGCGTGCACGGCTGAACTTCTGGACCGGCACGAATCGCGGGCCAAAGGCGGACCATGTCTACCCTGCCTTGCAAATGTAGACAAGGTGCGGACGGACTGACAGGTGTCGAACGCATACGCCAATGAGCTATTGCGACATTGCCAGGGCTGCTATCAAGGCGCGTAACCGAGGAGGGCGTCTGTCACCTGTTGGTCGGGAGTGCTAGTGCGCTTGGGCCTGGGAAGTCCCACTGCGCCGAAGCATCCGCTACAAGCGGTCGCCAGCCTACATCGGCTGCAACCGTTGGCGATGGTTGCCCACGTTGTCGCCTTGAACGCGCGCCGAGCGAGTTGCGCGGAGTTCATCAACCTTACGATCGGCCTCAGGGCCGGTCAGGGACAGTACCTCGACGGCCGTTTCGCGTTCGAAGGCGTGTGACTTGTCGGTGTTGCGATAGTGGCGGTGCATGGCCCAATAAAAGCCGACGGCGCTGGCCGGGCCCAGGGCCAGCAGGACGAGGACGGCGTCGCTGTCCATTTCAACTCGCGATGATCCAAAGCGCCAGCGCTTCGACCACCGTGCCGATCGTCAGCGCCGCCAGAACAAGCTTCCACTGCTGCACTGGCACGCTGCCCATGGTTTCTCCGGTGCGGCCGTTGGTCGCAATGTAGTGAAGCAAGCCACCGCTCGGCCCCGGCTGGTGATAGGCGTACAGCCACACCGGCAGATACATCGACACCCAGCGCGTACCCTTGAGATCCATGCGCTCGCGCTCCCAGCGCACGCCCCGGTCGTAGCGCCGCACCGAAGGCTGAATCTGGGCGCGGGCAATCGAGAGCATCTGGTCTTGCAGCCGCGGCATCAGGTGCTGCACGTCGCGGTCGCGTTTTTCCGAGGTGTAGCCCAGGAGGTAGGCGGCATTCCACGTCACCGCGTTCTTGGTGTCGAAGGGCAGGATGGTGTTGATGACGTTGTGGGTGTTGGTGCGGGTGTCGAGGTTGCCGCGCTTGGCGCTGGATTCAAGCGGGAGGTCGTCCACGGTGAAGTCCACATGGCGCTGAACGCGCCACACGTCGGCGTCGTAATAGGTCACCGTGTTCTTGCCCTCGCTCCGGGTGTAGCGGCGGGTTTCGATCTCTCCGATACCCGCCGCGTCGGCGCTGCCGCGCGCGTCCACCACCATGTAGGGCAGGTAAACGCCCACCACATTCTCGGGGGTGAACTCGTCCTTGAAGGCCTTCAGCGCAAACAGCCGGCGCTTGTTCACAAACTGGCGGATTCGTGCCACCGCGTCGTCCTTCTTGATGTGAAAAGGAAGCACCGCGTCGGGCACTGCGCCGTTGTCGATCTGCTCGTTCACACCCAGCACGTGGCGGCACCAGTGACAGCGCGCGGTCATGGCGGTTTCGGTGTTGATCACCACCTCGGCGCCGCAGCCGCCGCATTTGAAGCTGCGCAGGCTCACCGCGTCGGCCGCAATGTCCCGCGCGCCAGACGCGATCTGCACCCCCTGCAGATCTGCAATGCCCTCGCCCAGCCCGAAACCTTCCTCGACCCGTGTGCCCGACCATTCGTTGCGGCAGTACAGGCAGACCAGCCGGTCGGACCCTGCACGATGCTGCACCTCTGTCGAACCGCACTTGGGGCAGTGGTTCAGGCCGTTGCGCAGCTCCTTTGCGGCGGTGTCGATCGGGGCAGGGTCGGGCGCCAGCAGTTCGTCGCGAATCGGCTGGGGCAGCGTGCTCGGGTCCAGCGGATGCTGCCCCGGGGCGGGCGGCATGTCCTGGGGCGAGCCCGGTCCGGTGGGCCCGGCGGGGCTGGTGGGCGGTTGAGGCGCCATGCGCTGCGCCGGGCCCTACAGGCCCAGCGCCTTGGCCTTCGCAGCGTCGTAGTCGGCCGGGGTGATGAGGCCGGCATCCAACATCTGTTTGGCCCGGGTCAGGCGGGCGACGGGGTCCTCGGCCGGGGCCGTTGCAGCTTGGGGCGCAGGCACGGCAGCCGGCGCCGGGGCCACCGGCTGCTGCAGGCCCGCCAGGCCACCCAGGCTGCCGCCAGCGATGCCCATGCCCATGATGCCGCCCACACCCGCGTTCTCACCCGCGGCCTGCATCCCCGCCGCCACTGAAGCCTGCAGGTTGGCGTTGCCGCGCGCGCCTGCCAGGGCGTCGGCGCGCTGCACCGTCTTGAGGATCTCGCGGGACTGCGCGTCGTATTCAATGGCAACGATGGCGGTCTTGACGATGACCAGGCCGCGGTCGGTTTTCCAACGGTAGGCACGTTCGACCGCGTCCGACAGGCTGCTGGCAAAACCGATGGCGTCCTGCTGGATGCGGGTGATGCGGTTCCCTTTGGCTGGATCGTTGGTGTAGAGACTGAAGGCCGGCGCCAGCGAACTGACGACTTCGTTGAACAGTTGGCTTGCAGCCGCGTTTTCAAGATCGGTGAAGTCGAACACCAAGCCGGGCTGCAGGTAGGTGGCGGGCACGAAGCTCTTGACGAAGCGGATCGGGTCCACGATCTGCAGCGTGTAGCTGCCGCGGGTGATGGCGCCGACCTGCGCGTTTAGGTAGCCGTCGTCCCAGTAGATCTCGGACTGGGTACCGAAGCGGTTGTCCGGCAGTTCCTTGAGCGAAACGAAAAATGCAGCCTGCTGCGAGCCGGGCTGGCCACCGAACTTGAAGCGCTCCCAACTCTGGCGAACGAGCGAGTCGAACAGCCCACCGCCGCTGAAGATCGATGTGGACTGAAGGTCGTCCGAGTTCCATTCGTATCCGCCGGCCTCGGCCACGAAGGCGGTGACCGCGCCGTCCTGCATGAGCAGCAGGCCGTAGCCTTCGGGCACGACGATTCGCGAGCCGTTGGTGATGATGTTCGACGAGCCTCGGGTGTTGGAGCCGCGCCCCGCGTTGGTGCCGCGCGGCACCGCCGCGAACAACGCGGCCGTCGGCGGCAGGCCATGGGGTACGGTATAGAAGTCCTTCCACTGGTCGGCCAGAGAGCCACCGATCGATCCAACTGCTGCCTGGATGAGACCCATGATGCGTTCCTTTTGAGGGTGTGTGGCCGGAATGCGGCGCCCGCGCGGCGCTGGCCAGCAAAAAGCATATCCCACGGCGCGTCTCGCAAACCGCCTTCGCACCGAACCAAGGCCAGACGGACAGCGCCTGCCCCACCCGGCGTGGAGCTCGAGACGCGTTGCCATCCCGCCCGACCATTGCCAGCCCATTGCTTAGCGACGAGCGCAGGCGAGCCGCTTAAACCGGATGCGGGGACCGGTGCTGTGAAGAAGTGATCTGAGCCCCACGTTCAGGACATCCAACTAAGTTGCCCCACCCGGCGTGTAACACAATCTCGGTAGGATCACGCGCTTCCGCGTTCGGCTGCGGCAGTCGCCGAAGTGAACTCGCTTCTGAATTGACGGGCCCTTCTCATTCGGTTCGCCCGAGCAAACCACATGACGTTCGCCATTGACGCGGGACAAGAATGACAGAGAGGGCAGAACTGCCCCCAAAGGCCTCGGCAAAGGTCGAAGCCATGCGAGACATCGGGTACTCGCTCGAGTCCGCAGGCGCTGACATCATTGCCAACAGCATCACTGCCCGCGCCGG
>JANPIH010000229.1:0-12192 GCA_031424895.1 Rhodospirillales bacterium | reverse complement strand
GGGCCTCTGGACGCCCGCACCTTTCCGGCCTACGGCGGGGAGGGGCCGGCCCGGAATGTGTCGCGCGCCGTGATGGCCCCTCCCCGCCGATGGCGTAAGTGATGAGGGTGCAGGGGGCTCGGCCCCCTGCCGAATCCAGGGCAGCGCCCTGGCCTTCCTGCCATGCCCATCACCCCGCGATCCTCCCGTCCGCGATTCGGATGATCCGGCCGCAGCGTGCCGCGAGGCTTGGGTCGTGGGTGATCAGCATCAGTGTTGTGCCATGCTGCGCCTGCAGGTCGAACAGCAGGTCCATCACTGATTGTCCGGTCGCGCCGTCGAGGTTGCCGGTCGGCTCGTCGGCCAGCAGCAGCCGCGGCCGCGGGGCGAAGGCGCGGGCCAGCGCCACCCGCTGTTGCTCACCGCCCGAAAGCTGCCCGGGCAGGTGCGTCAGCCGGTGCCCGAGCCCGACCGCGCGCAGGCTTTCCGCCGCCCGCGCCATAGCATCGGCCGCACCGGCCAGTTCCAGCGGGATAGCCACGTTCTCCAGCGCCGTCATGCTGGCGATGAGGTGGAAGGCCTGGAAGACAATCCCCACCTTTTGCCGCCGCAGCCGCGCCAGCGCATCCTCGTCCATGCGCGTCAGCTCCTGCCCCGCCAGCGTGACACGCCCGGAGGTCGCACCTTCCAACCCTGCCAGCACCATCAGCAGGCTGGTCTTGCCCGACCCGGACGGCCCGACCACCCCGATCGCCTCGCCCTCGGCGATATCGAGGTCGATGCCGCGCAGGATGTTGACCGGACCCGCCGCGGACGGCACCGTCAGATGCAGGTCGCGGACCTCCACCAGCGGCTGTCGGGGGGCCATATCGGCGGGACGGGCGGACGGTGAAGCCTGGATGGAGGCGGATGACGTGACCATGACCGCACGATATGGGCCGGCCTGGACAAGGCGCAAAGCCGCGATTGCGCTGGCTTGCAGTCTTTTCATCTCCGTTCCCGCCCACTCCCCCGCAAATCCCGCGCCGCTGCGCCTGTTGGTGCTCGGCGATTCGCTCGCCGCCGGCTTCGGCCTGGCCGCCGGCGATGCCTTCCAGGCGCGGCTGCTAGTTGGGCTCCGCGCCCGCGGGCTCGACGTGCAGATCGTCGACGGCGCGGTCAGCGGCGACACCACCGCCGGCGGCCGGGCGCGGCTGGACTGGGTGCTGGCCGAGAAGGTCGACGCGGCCCTGGTCGAACTGGGCGGCAATGACGGCCTGCGCGGCATCGACCCGCGTATCACCGAAGCCAACCTCGCCACCATCCTCGACCGCCTGCGTGCCCAGGGCATCCCGGTGCTGCTGTCGGGCATGCTGGCGCCGCCGAACCTGGGCCCGGACTATGGCGACGCCTTCCGCGACGCCTTCCGCCGGCTGGGCGCGCGGCCTGGCGTGATGTTCGATCCCTTCTTCCTGGAGGGCGTGGCCGGCGACCCGTCGCTGAACCAGCCCGACCGTATCCATCCGAACGCGAGGGGTGTCGGCATCATCGTCGAGCGCATGGTGCCGCTGGTGGCCGACCTGCTCGGCCAGGTCCGGAGATAGCGATGCGCCTGTTCGTCGGGCTCGACCTGCCGTGGGACACCCGCGTGCGGCTGGCGAACCTGGCCGGCAGCGGCATTCCCGGCGCGAAATGGGTGCCGATCGAGAACTACCACCTCACGCTGCGCTTCATCGGCGAGGTGCCCCCTTTCCGCGCCGAGGAGGTGGACGAGGCGCTGCTCGTTCTGCGCGCCCGCCGCTTCGCCTTCGAACTCTCCGGCGTCGGCACCTTTGCCAAGGGCGGGCGGGAGACCACGCTCTGGGTCGGCGTGACGAAGAATCCGCAGCTGGACCACCTCGCCGGCAAGGTGGAAACCGCCCTGCAACGCGCTGGCCTGGAGCCGGAGCGCCGCCGCTTCGCCCCGCACGTGACCCTCGCCCGGCTGGACAACGCCCCGCCCGACAAGCTCGGCGCCTTCATGCAGGCGCACAACCTGTTCCGCGACGGCCCGATCGAGGTCGGGCACTTCACCCTGTTCAGCTCCCTGCTGGGCAAGGAAGCGGCGGCCTATACCCCCGAAATCGAGTACGCTCTTGCCTGACATGACCCTGGTCCATTTCATCACCCACCCCGATGTCGTGATCGATCCCGCGGTCGCGATACCCGATTGGCCGCTTTCGGCACGCGGCCGGGGGCGCATGATGGCTTCCCTGGCGCAGCCCTGGGTTGCCGGCATCGGCAGCGTCCATTGCAGCACCGAGCGCAAGGCGATCGACGGGGCGGAGATTTTGGGCGCCCATCTCCGCCTGCCCTTCGCCACCCATGCCGATCTCGGGGAGAACGACCGCAGCGCCACCGGCTATCTCCCCCGCGCCGAGTTCGAGGCCACCGCCGACCTGTTCTTCGCCCATCCCACCCGGAGCATCCGCGGCTGGGAACGGGCGATCGACGCCCAGGCCCGCATCGTCGCTGCCATGGACCGCCTGCTGGCCCTGCCGCATCCGCCCGGCGACGTGGCGATCGTCGCTCATGGCGGGGTGGGTGCGCTGCTGCTCTGCGCCCTGCTGGGCGAGCCGGTCAGCCGCGCCCGCGACCAGCCGCCCACCGCCCAGGGCGGCTTCCGCTTCACCTTCGAGGCCGTGAGCCGCCGCGTCGTGACCATGTGGGAAAGGATCGATGGCTGAGCCGGAGTGCGGCGAAACGCTCGAACAGGCCGCCGCCGCCGCCCGCGCCTGCACGCTGTGCGCCGCCCGGCTGCCGCTAGGCCCGCGCCCGACCTTCCGGGTATCGGAAACTGCCCGCCTGTTGGTCGTCAGCCAGGCGCCCGGCACCAAGGTCCACGAAACCGGCATCCCGTTCAACGACGCATCGGGCGACCGGCTGCGCTTCTGGCTCGGGATCGACCGCGACACCTTCTACGATGCCACAAGCGTCGCACTGGTGCCGATGGGCCTTTGCTACCCTGGCCGCCTGCCGAACGGCGGCGACATCCCGCCGATGCGGATCTGTGCGCCCACCTGGCATCCCCGCCTGCTGCCGAAGATGCCGGCGGTGCGGCTGACCCTGCTGGTCGGCAGCTACGCCATCGCCCGCATGCTCGGCCCCGGCGGGATGGGCACGCATGTGCGGCGGTTCGCAGAATACCTGCCGGACTGCCTCGCGCTGCCGCATCCCTCCTGGCGCACGGTGGGGTGGGAGGCGGCCAATCCCTGGTTCGGCGCCGAGGTGCTGCCGCTGCTGCGCGTCCGGTTGCGCGAAGTACTCGACAATCCGCCCCCAGCGGAGGGATGATCGTACCAACCACGGGGGCGGGCATGGGCATCCAGGCGCTGGGCTATATCGGGCTGCACGCGACCAGCCTCGAGGACTGGACGGGCTTCGCCACCGGCGTGCTCGGCATGCAGTTGGCCGGGCGCAGCAACGCCGAACTCGCCTTCCGCATGGACGACCGCTCGCAGCGCCTCGTCGTCGCGCGCGATGCCACCGACGGCCCGGCCTTCTTCGGCTGGGAGGTCGCCGACGCCGCAGCGCTGGACGCCATGGCTGCTCGCCTGGAAGCCGCCGGCCATCGCGTGACGCGCGGCGACGCCGCCCTGTGCGACCGGCGGCGCGTGCGCGGGCTGGTCCACACCACCGACCCGTTCGGCAACCGGGTGGAACTGGTGCACGGCCCGGAGGTGACGGCCGCACCGTTCCACCCCGGCCGCATGATCTCCGGCTTCCGCACTGGCGCGCACGGCATGGGCCACGCGGTGATGCTGGTGCAGGACATCGCCGCCGGGCTGGCCTTCTATCGCGATGTCCTCGGTTTCGGCGTGTCGGACTGGATCGAGCAGCCGCTCCGCGGCTATTTCATGCATGTGAACGGCCGCCACCACAGCTTTGCCATGCTGGAGAGCAAGGCGGCGACCACGTTCCACCATTTCATGGTCGAGCTGTTCAACCTCGACGACGTCGGCCAGGGCTACGACATCGCCGGCGAGCAGGAAGGCCTCATCGCCACCACGCTCGGCCGCCACGCCAACGACCTGATGACCAGCTTCTACGCGAAGACGCCGGGCGGCTTCATGGTCGAATACGGCTGGGGTGGGCGGCTGGTGGACCCCGCGACTCACCGCGCGGAGGAATGCACCGCCGGCCCCTCCCTGTGGGGCCACGATCGCCTGCGCATGTCGCCGGAACAGCGCGCGGAGTTCCACGCCATGAAACGCCGCACCGCCGAGGAGGGCCTGCGCGCCCCGGTGCAGGTGGTGGCCGGCAACTTCGCCCTCGCCCCAGGCGAATGTGCCTGGTGGGAGCAGGTGAAGGGTGCGGCGGAATAGTCCGCCAGCCAGGTGAAATTCCCGTAAGCCCCTGGCCTCCGGGCGCTCGTTCCGCCACTGTGGGCCGGCATTTTGTTGCCGATCGCGACCAGGAGATGCGCCATGAAGCGCCGCCAATTGATGACCGCCGCCGGAGCGCTGGCTGCCGCCCCGCTCGCTCGCCCCGCCCTAACCCAGGGGGCCGGCAACCAGCGCATCCTGCGCTTCGTGCCGCATGCCGACCTCGCCAACCCCGATCCGGTGTGGTCGACCGCGCTGGTGGTGTCGATGCATTCCTATCTGGTGTGGGACCGGCTGTACGGCCAGGACGAGAGCTTCGCGCCGCGGCCGCAGATGGTGGGTGGGGAGGACGTCACTGACAACGGGCTGACCTGGACCCTGTCGCTTCGCGAGGGGCAGGTGTACAGCGATGGCGAAAAGGTCCGAGCGGTCGATGCGGTCGCTTCGATCCTGCGCACCGCCAAGCGCCAGCCGCTGGTCGAGACGCTGATGGCGGAGACCAACGAACTCGTAGCGGTGGATGACAACCGGCTCCGCTTCCGGCTGAAGAAGCAGTTCTCATTGCTGCCGCGGGCGCTGTGCGACGTGGTGATCATGCCGGAGCGCATCGCCCGCACCGATGCCTTCACGCAGATCAACGAGTATGTCGGCAGCGGTCCCTATCGCTTCGTGCGCGAGGAGTGGCGGGCCGGCACTGGGGCGGTCTATGCGCGCAACGACCGCTACGTGCCGCGCAACGAACCGATCAGCATGCACGCCGGCGGCAAAGTGGCGCATTTCGAGCGTGTGGAATGGACGACGATGCCGGACCCGTCGACCTCTGCCGCGGCGCTGCAACAGGGCGAGGTGGATTGGGTGGATTCGCCGCTGATCGACCTGTTGCCATCGCTGCGCCGCGTGCGGGGGGTCCAAGTTGCGGTGTTCGACACGCTAGGCGACCTGATGACGATGTTCTTCAACCAGCACCAGCTGCCGTTCAACAACGTGAAGCTGCGCCAGGCGGTGATGGCGGCTGTGAACCAGCAGGAGTTCGTTGACGCGGTGCTGGGCGAGCTGGGCCCCGATCTCGGGCGCGTGGGCGTGGGCGTCTTCCCTCCGGGCTCGCCCGAGGCGAACGACGCGGGGATGGAGCGGCTGACGGGCTCGCGCGACCTTGCTGCCGCACGGCGCATGGTGGCGGAGAGCGGGTACAAGGGCGAGAAGGTCGTGCTGATGTCGCCGTCGGACCTGCCGAACCTGCGGGCCTCGTCGCTGGTGGCCGATTCGGTGTTCAAGGCGCTGGGGCTGAACGTGGAGTTCGCCAGCATGGACTGGGGCACCCTGATCCAGCGGCGCAACAGCGGCGAGCCGGTGGAGCGGGGCGGGTGGAGCGCCTATTGCACCTCGTGGACCGGCCTGTCGATCGCCAGCCCCGCCACGCATCTGCCGATGCGGCTGAACGGCACCGCGGCGAAGGCGTGGTGGCGGCCGGACGATGCCGAGATGGAGCGGCTGCGCAGTTCCTGGTTCGATGCGCCGGACTTGGCCACGCGCCAGCGCGTGGCCGCCGAGATGCAGCGGCGGGCGCTGACCGAGGTGGTACCGTTCGTTCCGCTGGGCCTGTCGTTCCGCGCCACCGCTTTCCGGTCCAACCTGACCGGCTTCGCGCGCTCGGGCTTCCCGGTGTTCTGGGGCGTGCGAAAGACCGCCTGAGCGCGGGATTCGCTGGCGCCCGGCACGTGGAATGATCCAATCTCCCTGTCTCGCACAAGACGAGACAGGGAGAACCACAATGCTTCGACGTCGATTCCTCGCGACCACCGGCGCGGGTGCCGCGGCACTGGGGCTTTCGAGCCCGGCCATCGTTTCGGCCCAGGGTGCCAGGGTGCTCAAGTTCGTGCCGCAGGCCGACCTGGCCAGCGTGGACCCGGTGTGGTCGACCACGCTGGTGACCTTGATGCACAGCTACATGGTGTGGGACCACCTCTATGGCCTCGACGATGGGCTGATCCCGCAGCTGCAGATGCTGGCCGGCGCCGAGGTGACGGATGGCGGCCTCACCTGGACGCTGACGCTGCGCGACGGGCTGGTCTATCACGACGGCGAGAAGGTTCGCGCCATCGACGCGGTGGCGTCCATCGAGCGCACCGCCAAGCGTTTTCCGTTGCCCGGGGCGATGATGGCGGCGGTGAACGAGCTGGTGGCGCTGGACGACAACCGGCTGCGCTTCCGCCTGAAGAAGCCGTTCCCGCTGCTGCCGCGCGCGTTGTGCGACGTGCGGGTGATGCCGGAACGGATCGCGCGGACCGATGCGTTCACGCAGATTTCGGAAGTGATCGGCAGCGGGCCGTATCGCTTCGTGCGCGAAGGCTGGCGGGCCGGCGCCAGCGTGGTTTATGCGCGGCACGACAAGTATGTGCCGCGGCAGGAGCCGAACAGCATGTATGCCGGCGGGCTGGTGGCGCATTTCGACCGCGTCGAATGGACCATCATGCCCGACCCCGCCACCGCGGCGGCGGCGTTGCAGCGCGGCGAGATCGACTGGCTGGACCAGCCGCTGATGGACCTGGTGCCGCAGCTTCGCAAGGCCCCCGGCGTGAAGGTGGAAGTGTTGGATGCGTTCGGCAACCTGATGAGCATGTTCTTCAACTGCCACCAGCCGCCGTTCAACAATGCCAAGCTGCGCCGCGCGATGCTGGTGGCGGTGAACCAGCAGGACTTCGTCGATGCGGTGCTGGGTGAGTTGGGGAAGGAGCTGGGGGCCACCGGAGTTGGGCTGTTCCCGCCGCGCTCGCCCTATGCCAGCACGGCGGGGATGGAGGGGCTGGCCAAGAACGGGGATATCGCGCTGGCCAAGAAGATGATCGCCGAGAGCGGCTACAAGGGCGAGAAGATCCTGTTCATGTCGCCTTCGGACTTCCCCTCGATCCGCCAGCAATCGCTGGTGGCCGAGGCGCTGATGAAGGGGCTGGGGCTGCACATCGAGTTCGCCAGCATGGACTGGGGCACGATGATCGCCCGGCGCAACAACAATTCCGACCTGCCGGACAAGGGCGGGTGGTCTTCCTACGTGACGTGGTGGACGGGGCTGTCGATCGCCAGCCCGGCGGTGTCGCTGCCGCTGTGGGCCAACGGGGTGGATGCCAAGGCAATGTGGCGGCCGCAGGACGATGCGATGCTGAAGATGCGCGCGGACTGGATCGACGCGCCGGACATGGAAACCCAGAAACGCCTCGCCGCCGATATCCAGCGCCGGGCGTTGGACGAAGTGGTGCCGTTCGTGCCTTGCGGCCTGTTCTACCTGCCGACGGCGTTCCGCAACAACCTGACCGGGCACCCGAAGTCGTTCTACCCGGCGTTCTGGGGGGTAAGGCGGACGGCCTGAGGAAGCAAGCGGTTCTTTTTTGAAAAAAAAAAGAACAAAAAAACTTTCGTTCCTTTGCTCCGTGACTGACATGGGGCAAACGGACGAAAGTTTCTTTATTTGGGGTTGGGCGGATCGGGGTTTGGCTTTAGTGTTACGATATCGTAATAAAATGGCCGTGCGGATGTGGAAGGTGTGAGGCGGGTTTTGAAAGAAAGTGGGCTGGTGGGGGCCGGTTGACGGGCGTGAAGGGGACGGATGGACGGCCCGGCGCCTGGCGGGCGCGCCATGGCGCGCCGGGATGAGGGCGCGCGGTACGGATTCGGGGCGCGTGGCGGTAGGGGGTGGCAGGCGGGGGAGTACGGGCCAGGGGGTGGCGCGGCGGGCGCGCGGGGCCGGGGGGGATTCGAGACGCGGGCCGGTGGGGCACTGGCGCGGGGTGTGGGTGGGGATGGGGAGACCGCCGGCGGCCCAGAGTTCGACGAGGGATTCCAGGCGGGAGAACAGGCGGGCCAGGGTGGCGAGGATCAGGGCCTGCAATGCCGCGATCAGCCCGGCCTCGGCGGCGGGCAGGTCGGATTCCGCACGGAGTCCGGCCGTGATGGCAGCGACCTGCTCTGCGAGGGGGGATGGGGCATGAACTAACATAAGGACAATATAATTAACTGACGGCGGCGGTGCAAGGACTATTCTCGGGGAGGCCGAATTTTTCATGGGGGGGCGAAGCCGGGGCCGAAAAGACGGGTCAGATGCTGGCCGATGATGGGGACGCGGCGGCGGGCCTCGGTCCAGTCGGCGGCGGCGCCGGGGGCGTCGCCCTGGCGGGTGCGCAGGACCGCGCGCAGGGCGAGGTTGTGGGCCGAGCCCGGCTGGCGGCGCATGGCCTCGGCGATGTCGGGGGCGGCGGCGGCGGTGTTGCCGCGCTGGAGGGCGAGGGCGGCGCGGGCGGCGAAGGGCCAGCCTTCATGCGGGCCGGCAGCGGCGAAGGCGGAGGCGAGGTCGGCGTGGCCCGAGGCGGCCTCGCCGATGGCCAGACGGAGCAGGGCACGATTGGCGAGCGCGGTCGCATAGCGCGGGTCGAGGCGGATGGCTTCATTATAGTCGGCCATGGCGCCGGGATTGTCGCCGGTGTCCTGCTTGACGAGGCCGCGATTGTTGAAGGCGGGGGCGTAGCCGGGGGTGAGGCGGATGGCTTCGTTGTAGTCGGCCATGGCGCCGGGGTTGTCGCCGGTGTTCTGCTTGAGCCGGCCTCGGTTGTGGAAGGCGAGGGCGAAGCCGGGATTGAGGCGGATGGCTTCGATGTAGTCGGCCGTGGCGCCGGGGTTATCGCCGGTGTCCTCCCTGAGGATTGCGCGGTTGTAAAGGACGGCCTCGTCGTTTGGGCTGAGGCGGATGGCTTCGTTGTAGTCGGCTATGGCGCCGCGATTGTCGCCGGTGTTCTGCTTGAGCAGGCCACGGTTGCGGAAGATGCGGGCATCGTGGGGATTGAGGCGGTTGGCTTCGTTGAAGTCGGCCAAGGCGCCGGGGTTGTCGCCGGCGGTCTGCCTGAGGATGGCACGGTTGTGGAAGGCAAGGGCTTCGCGCGGGTTGAGGCGGATGGCCTCGTTGAAGTCGGCCATGGCGCCAGCGTTGTCGCCGGTGTTCTGCCTGAGCAGGCCGCGGTTACCGAAGGCGCCGGCGTGGCCGGGGTCGAGGCGGATGGCTTGGCTGAAGTCGGCCATGGCGCCAGGACTATCATCGATGGCGGTGCGGTGCCTGGCGCGCAGGCGGTAGGCTATGGCGAGGTTCGTGGTGTCTGCCTGGCCGGAGCGGATGATCCAGGTGCAGCCGGCGATGCCGGCTTCGAGGGCGATGGTGGGATCGTTGCGTCCGCACCAGCGCGCGGCCTCGTCGAAGGAGGATTGGGCGTGGGCGATAGCTGGCCAGAGGAACAGCGCGGCCAGGAGCACGCGTTGCATCGATATCCCCGTGTTCGTTGCGGTGTCATGATGGGTGGGCAGAGGGAGAAATGGAAGGGGGGCGGGGGGTTTTTGGGGGTGGGTTTCGCTGGCGTAGTGGGGAGGGCTTTGCAGGGGGGAAGAAGTTCTTTTTTGGAAAAAAGAACCAAAAACTTTCTCTTACGGGGCTGCTTGGCGGAACCGATTTGCGTTCCGCCGCACGGGGTCAGGTGACTGCGATGTCCAGCCAGCCGAACTGGGTGACTTTGGCGGTGTCGTTCTGGCGCAGGACGATGGTGGTGGTGGGGGATTCGATGATGGCGGGGCCGGGGATGGTTTGGGCGGGGGCTAGGGAGTCGAGGTCGTAGACGGGGATTTCGCGCCAGGTGGCGAGGTGGACGCGGCGGGTGGTTCGGGGGGCGGCGGTGGGGCGGGGGGGCAGGGTTGGTTCCTGGGGGAGGGCGGGGAGGTGGCCGACGATGGCGGTTCGGGCGTTGACGAGGACGGCTTCCTGGTCGGGCATGGCGTAGGTGTAGAGGGCTTCGTGCTGGCGATGGAAGGCGTTGGCGAGGAGCTGGGTGAGGTTGGGGCTGGCGAAGTCGATATCGTCCAGCGGGACGGCGACTTCGAAGATCTGTTCGCCGTAGCGCATGTCGGCGGAGCGGTGGGTTCGGGTGGGGCCGTCGAAATCGGCGGCTTTGAGGCGGGCGCGGCCGTCGGTTTCCATTTCGTCCCAGACGGCGCGCAGGTGGGCGGCGTCGAGGCGGGAGGCGTCGCCGATGTGGGTGCGGGCGATTTCGTAGCGGATGTCCGATGCCAGCATGCCCCAGGCGGAGAGGACGGCGGCGAGGCGGGGGACGATGACACGCTTGAGGTCGAGTTGGCGGGCGATGTCGGTGACGTGCAGGGCGGCGGCGCCGCCGAAGGAGAGGATGGCGAAGCGGCGGGGGTCGACGCCGCGGCGGACGGAGACGAGGCGGATGCCTTCGGCCATGCGGGTGTTGATGACGCGGTGGATGCCTTCGGCGGCTTCCATGCGGGTGACGCCGAGTTTGGTGGCCACTTTGTCGATGGCGGCTTCGGCTGCGGGCCGATCCAGCTTTGCGCGGCCACCCAGAAAATTGTCGGGGTCGAGGAAGCCGAGGACGAGGTTGGAGTCGGTGACGGTGGCATCGAGGCCGCCGTTTCCGTAGCAGGCGGGGCCGGGTTGGGCGCCGGCGGATTCGGGGCCGACGTGGAGCACGCCGCCGGCGTCGACGCGGGCGATGGAGCCGCCGCCGGCGCCGATGGAGGCGATGTCGAGGGACTGGAGCGCGACGCGCTGGCCGGCGTGCGGCGGTCTGAGGCGATAGCGGCGGTGCCGTTCACGACGAGGGAGATGTCGGTGGAGGTGCCGCCCATGTCGAAGGGGATGAGGTCGCCGTGGCCCATGAGGGTGGCGGCGTGGCAGCTTCCCGCGACGCCGCCGGCGGGGCCGGAGAGGACGGCGCCGGCGGAGAGGGAAACGGCGTCGGCGATGGTTGCGACGCCGCCGTGGGACTGGATGATGAGGACGGGGCCCGGGTAGGCGGCGTCGCGCAGGCGGGATTCGAGGCGGGTGAGGTAGCGCTGCAGGGCGGGGCCGACATAGGCATTCACGACCGTGGTGCAGACGCGGTCGTATTCCTTGATCTGGGGGAGGACCTCGCAGGAGAGGCAGACATAGACGCCGGGGAGGGCGACGCGGACGGCCTGGGCCATGGCGCGTTCGTGGGTTCCGTCGCGCCAGGCGTGGAGGGTGCAGATGGCGACGGCTTCGACCTGTTCGGCTTTCAGGGTTGCGATGGCGGCGGCGAGCGAGGCGGGGTCGAGGGGGATTTCGATGCGGCCGTCGGGGCGGATGCGTTCGCGCACGCCGAGGCGGAGGTGGCGGGGGACGAGCTGGATCGGGGGCGGCTGGCGGAGGTTGTAGCGGTCGTCCTTGAGGCCTTCGCGCATTTCGATGATGTCGCGGTGGCCTTCGGTGGTGAGCAGGCCGACTTTCGCGCCCTTGTGTTCGAGGAGGGCGTTGGTGGCCACTGTGGTGCCGTGGACGATGCGGCGGGTGGCGGCGAGCATGGCGGCGCGGGGGACGGAGAGGGCTTCGGCGAGGCGGTCGAGGCCTTCCATGACGCCGATGGACTGGTCGGCGGGGGTGGAGGCGGATTTGGCCAGGGTGACGTGGCCTGCTTCGTCGACGGCGACGAGGTCGGTGAAGGTGCCGCCGACGTCGATTCCGATGGCGTACATTATTTTGGTTCCGTTACGAAGCCGGAGCTGGGCTCCGTGACGAAGCCGGAGCGGCGGTCGGCGGCGCGCTGGGCTTGGGTGCGGGCGGCGGGATTGCCCCAGCCGCCGCCGCCGCCGGAATGGGCGTGGAGGATGTCGTTCGGGCGGATGGTGACGCCGACTTCCTTGGTTTTGAGGGGGCGGTCGGGGAGGTTTTTCGATTCGAGCCAGTAATTGTGGGGCTGGCCGTCGGCGCCGCCGATCATGCCGGCGGCGCCGTATTTGATGCCGTCGCCGGCGGTGTTGCCGATGGCGGGGCTGGCGGTTTCGATGGCCATTTCGA
>JANPIH010000228.1:0-29833 GCA_031424895.1 Rhodospirillales bacterium | reverse complement strand
ACCCCACCAAGGGCAAAGCCCTTGGAACCCCGTACCTTTTCCGCCTTGGGGGGGGTGGGGCCGGATCGGCGGTTCGACTGGCCTCGAGGGCCCCTCCCCGCCGAAGGCGGAACAAAGATGTGAGGGTCCAGGGGGCTCGGCCCCCTGGCGGGTCCAGGGCAGCGCCCTGGCCTGGCTTCCTTTCCACCCGCCCGCACTGCCCTAGACATCGCGAGTGGCTCCCAGCAGGTCGCGCAGGCCGTCGCCCATGAGGTTGATGCCGAGCACCAGCACGAACAGCGAGATGCCGGGGACCATGATGATCCAGGGCGAGAAGAACATGTAGTCTTTGGCTTCCGCGATCATCAGCCCCCAGGACGGCAGCGGCGAGGGCACGCCCAGCCCGAGGAACGACAGGGCCGCTTCCAGCAGGATGGCCAGCGCCATTTCCAGCGTGGCCACCACCACGAGGTGGTGTGCGATGTTCGGCAGCACTTCGCGCGACAAGATGTGGAAGCGCGAGCATCCGGCCGCCCAGGCGGCGGCGACGTAGTCCAGGTTGCGCACCTGCATGGTGGTGGTTCGCGCCACGACGGCGAAGCGGTCCCAGAGGAGCAGGCCGAGGGTCATGACCACGACGGTCAGCGACGAGCCGATCAGGCCGACGACCGCCAGTGCGACCAGGATCAACGGCACCGAAAGCCGGCAGGTGATGGCGAACATCACCGCATCGTCCACCCGCCCGCCGAAGAAGCCGCCCATCACCCCCAGCGTGATGCCGATGAGGCCGGAGGTGATCACGGTGGCGATGCCGATCAGCAGCGAGATGCGCGCGCCGTAGATCAGGCGGGAGAAATAGTCGCGCCCCAGCTGGTCGGTGCCCAGGAAGTTCTCCGGCCGCCCTCCTTCCATGAACGAGGGCGCGATCATCCGCGCCTCCAGGTCGTGCGCGAACGGGTCGTACGGCGTGATCCACGGAGCGAGGATACCGGCCAGCAACACCACGACCACGATCGCGGTGCCGAGGCCTGCGGTCAGGAGGCGGACCGAGGGAAGCTTCATGCAGTGGCGCTCATTGGGTCGCTCATAAGGGCGGGGGGGGCCTACTGCGTGCGCAGCCGCGGGTCGAGTGCTGCGTTCAGCAGGTCGGCCAGCAGGGTCAGCAGCACGAAGACGGTGGCCAGGAACAGCACGACGGACTGCACCACCGGGAAGTCGTTCTTGGTGATCGCCTCCCACCCCAGGTAGCCGACGCCGTGCAGCGAGAACACGGTTTCGATGACAATCGAGCCCGACAGCATGAAGCCGAGCTGCACCGCGGCGATCGCCACCACCGGCATCGCCGCGTTGCGCAGCGCGTGCTTCAGCACGATCGCCGCGCGCGACAGGCCCTTGGCGCGCGCGGTGCGGATGTAGTCCGACGCCAGCGCATCGACCATGCCGCTGCGGGTCAGGCGCATCAGCGCCGGGATGGCGGAGAACGACAGCACGATCCCCGGCAGCACGAAGCCGTGCCACGTCTCGACGCCCGAGATCGGGAACCACTGCAGCTTCAGGCCGAAGATGATGATGAGCGTCAGGCCCAGCCAGAAACTGGGCATCGCCTGGCCGATCACCGCGATCATCATGATGCCGCGATCCATCATCGACCCCTCGCGGATCGCTGCGATGATGCCGAGCGGGATCGCGGTCAGGATCGCGATGGTGAGCCCGGTCAGCCCGAGCGTGAGGGTGATAGGCAGCCGGGCGCCGATCAGCTTGGAAACCGGCTCGTGGTACATATAGCTTTTGCCGAGGTCGCCGGTGGCCGCGGAGATGACCCAGTTGAAGAACTGCGTGGTCAGCGGCTTGTCCAGGCCATAGGCCTTGCGCACGATCGCCACGTCCTCGGCCGAGGCTTGCGGGCCGGCGATGGCGATGGCGAGGTCGCCGGACAGGCGGGTCAGCGTGAAGCTGATGGTCACCACCGTCAGGGTGACGAGCACGGCGATCAGCGCGCGACGGGCAAGAAACATCAGCATGCCTGCCACACTATGGTCACATCTGCGTCACGACAAGCGCCGTTGTCGGGCCGCATTTCCCGCGGCGCGCGATTGCTCTACCAACGCCCGCGACACAGGCGCGAGGGATGCGGCACATGGACTACCAGGGCGAATTCAAGGGTCGGCGCGTGGTCGTCACCGGGGCTGCGGGCATCTATGGCGGCTGGATCGCCGAGGCCTTCGCGCGCGCCGGCGCGGTGCTGTGCCTGTCGGACATGCGCGGCGATTTGCTGCCTGCCGTTGTCGCCCGCCTGGGCCTCGACCCCGCCGCCACGCTCACCCATGCCACCGAGCTGGAATCGGTCGAGTCGATCCGCGACCTGGCGGGCGTGGTGGAGCGGGAATGGGGCGCGCCGGACATCGTGGTGAACAACGCCGGCGTCTATCCGCGCACCGGTGTGCTGATCAACCTGGAGCCGGCGGAATACGACCGCATCATGAACGTGAACGTCCGCGCGCCGTTCCTGGTGGTGCAGGCGATGGCGCGGCTGATGATCGCCCAGGGCGTGGCCGGCAGCATCGTCAACATCGGGTCCGGTGCGGCCCGCCAGATGCCGACCGGCAGCGTCACCTATTGCATGAGCAAGACGGCACTGGAGCGGTTATCCAAGGGCCAGGCGCTGGAACTGGCGCCGCACCGCATCCGCGTGAACGTGGTGGAGCCGGGCTTCGCGCCGGGCAGCGACTTCTCCTACCTGCCACCCGACTATGTGGAGCGCATGACGGCGCGCATCCCGCTTGGCCGCAATAGCGAACCGGGCGATGCGGCGGGCATGGTGATGTACCTGTCCTCGAACGCCGCGAGCTATATCACCGGTGCCGTGGTGTCGTGCGACGGCGGAAATTCGATCGGCACGTTCCAGCCGGCCACCAACACCTGAGGCGACGCCTCGCCGCCATTTCGCTGTTGCTGGCCGGCCCCGCCGCGGCCCAACCCACGCTGCTCGTGCCGATCGAGGGGCCAGCCTGCATCTCCTCCGCGTTCGGCCCGCGCGGCGGCGTGTTCCATGCGGGGGTGGATTTGCCGGCGCCGGCCGGGGCCTGGGTGCGCGCGGCTGCACCAGGGCAGGTCGCGGCGATCCTGCGCATGGGCGCATCCGGCCTGCTGGTGGAACTGCGCCACGCCGACGGCAGCCGCACCCGCTATGCCCATCTCGGCGCGCTGACCCCGGCCCTGGCCGGCGGGCGGGCCACGGTGGCGCTCGGCGAGCGACTCGGCCGGGTCGGGCGCACCGGCACGACGCGCGGCACCCACCTGCATTTCGAACTGATGCGGCACGAGCTGATTATCGATCCCGCGCCGGCGCTGGGCCTTGTTCCCTGCGGCACTCAGCAGCGGCCTTAGCGCCTGATTCACGCCTCGCTGCCATCATGAGCGGACGTCAGGCTCCCCCGGACGTGTCCGGCGATTTGCACATTCCAGATATGCATGATACGAGCCAGCTCATGAAAACGTTACTTGCAGCCCTGGGATTGGCCGCCCTCGTGGCGTTCCCTGCCCACGCGGACCTCGCATGCGGCTCCTTGCTGATGCCCGCCGGACAGCTGAAGCAGGTGTCGCGCGGTGTCACCGCGCACCATGCCGGGCTGGACCTCGTGGCACCCCATGGCTCGCCGCTGCGCGCCGCGGCGGGCGGCACTGTGACGATGGCGACAAGCTATTTCGCCTATGGCCTTACGGTGGACATCGACCACGGCAACGGCGTGCTGACGCGCTATGCCCATCTGGCCGCCTTCGCCCCGGGCATCCGCCCTGGCGCGCAGGTGGCGCCCGGGCAACTCCTCGGCCAGATCGGCCGCACCGGGCGGGCCACCACGGCACACCTGCATTTCGAGGTGCGGGTGAACGGCCGCCCGGTGGATCCGAAGCCCTACCTGTCCCTCGCCGATTGCACCCCGCGCACCCCCACCGTTCGGTTCGATGAGGCGCGCGCCCGCCCCGCCACGCCTGGCCCGCTGTTCGCCGATGCTGTTGCGGCCCGGCCCACGGGCTTCCAGGGCCGCCTCGACAGCCGCGTGCAAGGCCCGGCCCCGTCGCGCGCAGAGGGCCGGCCCGGCGGACTGCTCGACTAGGCCACTCCGCCGCCGCTATGAGTCCTTGTTTCGCGCGCGGCCGCCGGCCAGCCCCGCGCGCGATACCCACCCCTGGAATGGCCGGAAGAGTCGGCCATTCCAGGGGTGGGTATCAGCTTGCGGTCAGCATCTTCTGCGGCGCCGGTTCCGCCGCCGCCCAGCTGATACGGGCGGTCGCATGGCAGTTCGGGCAGGCAGGATGCCATTGCCGATGCCGCGTGCCGCACTGACCGCAGCGCCAGGACGGGTCCGCCGGCGCTTCCGCCGCCTCGCGCAGCAGCATCGCCGTGTCCTGCCCCTCGGCGGCGGCAAGGTCGGCCAGCAGCAGCAGGATGCGCTTGGTCGGCGCGGCAAGGCTGCGCGCCCGCTCGGCATGATAGCGCGCCTCCCGCCGCTCCCCGGCCTCCAGCGATAGCCGGCTCAGCAGATACTGCGTCTCGACATGCTCGGCATGGGCGTTGGACAGCTTCACCGCCTCGCGCAGCCGCGCCCGTGGGTCCGGCGCTTCCGCCAGCAGGAAGGCGGCGAGATCGGGATGCGGGGCGCTGCGCCATGCCTCCAGCACCACCTCCTCCGCCGCGTCGTCGCGCCCGGCCCGGCGCAGCGCACCGGCATGGGCAATCACGGCGGGCGGGAACGCGGGGTTGGCTTTCCACGCCTGCCGCGCCAGCCGTGCCGCCGCCGCCGGATCGGCCTCGGCGGTCGCTGCGGCGGTGGCCACGATCTCGGTCGGCAGGTCCGGACCGGCCAGCGTCATCGCCTGGGACCAGTTGCCGCTCTCCTCGGCCAGCCGCAGCCGCGCCTCGCGCAGCCAGTTGCCGCCTGGCTGCAACGCCTCGGCACGGCGGGCGAGCGTGGTGGCTTCGCTCCAGTCCTCGCGTTCCACCGCCAGGCGGAACAGCCCGCGCAGGCCGAGGAATGCGCCATCGGCACGGGCTGCCAGCGCCTGAAAGCACGCCTCGGCCTCGGCGCGATTGCCGGCCAGCCGCGCGGATTCGGCGGCGAGCACCAGCGTTTGCGGCGTGTCGCCCAGCGTGGCGCGGGCGCGCTCCGCGGCCCGGCGGGCGGCGGGCGCCTCGCCGGCGGCCAGCGCCACCAGCGCGCGGCCGACGGCATCGTCACCGGCCCGGCGCCGCCGCGCCCGGCCCCAGTACCGCAGCGCGCCCGGCAGGCCGAACAGCGCCATCAGCAGCCGCAGCACCAGCATCAATGCCAGCAGCACAACGGCCCCGGCCACCACCGCGATCGGCGTCGTGGTCTCGATCGTATAGCCCAGGCCCGAAACAGCGACGCTGCCCGGCAGGTGCGCCACCCACCATGCCAGGACGACGGCAACGCCAAGCGCGGCAAGAATGAAAACGACCCGGCGCATCACGCGGCCAACATGCCGGCGAGGGCCGCGCGGGCGGCCAGCAAAGCCTCGGCCCGGCCGCGCCACTCGGCGATCGCGGCGGCTGCCTGGGCGTCGAGCCCGTCCAGCGCCGCGACGGACCCGGCGAGGTCGCCGGCAGTCAGCCGCGCCTGCGCCTGCGCCAGCACCGCCGTGGCAGGCGCGCCGAGCAGCACGGTGTCGCCCTCGCGGATCGTGACGAGGTTGCGCACACGCTGCCAGATCCGCTCGCCGACGCCCTGGTCGGCCTCCGCGCTCCGGCTGGCGGCGCGGGCGCGTTGCGCGGCTTCCGGGAAGGCCAGCCGCAGCGCCGATTCGGTGGGCGGTTCGGTGGCGGCAAAGCGGGCCAGGGCGGAAGGCGCGTTGGGAATCTCGCCCAGCGGGCGCCCGGCCGCCAGCGCCGCTGCGGCGGCCTGCAACCGGGCGAGCCGCGCGGCGCGGGCCATGGCTTCCTGCCCGGCCTGGCTGGCCGCGCGTTCGGCCTGGGCCACGCGCTGGTCGAGCGCGCCAAGCCGGTCGGCGATGGCCGGATCGGGTGCGGCGGGCGCGGCAGGGGCCGCAGGAGGCGGTGGCGGCCGCTGCTCCAGCGCCGCCAGCCGGGCCTCCAGCGGGCGCAAATCCACCGCCGGCGCGGCAGCCTGTGCCGGGCGCTGTTCCAGCTGGGCCAGGCGCTGCTGCAGGGTACGAAGCTGTTCGCGCAAGGCGGCCACGTCGGCGGGTGGCACGGCGGTGCGGGCGGCGTCCTGCTGCTCGCTCCACACCCAGGCCAACCCGCCAATCAGCATGGCCACGGCCAACGCGGTCAGCACCGCCCCGGCGCGGCGCGCGGCAGGCGCGGTATGGCTGGAAGGCGGTGGCGTCGATGCAGAGTTTGGCCCCAAAGCCGCGGCGGGCTGGGCAGGCCCCGGCGGCATGCCCACCCGGCTGGCACCAGGGGTGGCGGCTGGCTTCGGTGCTGGCGTAGCAGGCTTGCCGTCCCGCATCGGCTCGGCGGCCGCGGCCCGCGCGGCGATATCCGGCACCGCGGGTGCGGTCGGGGGCGTGATGTCGGGTCCAGACGGGGACCCAGACGGGGACCCAGATGGGGACCCGGAGGCAGGCGGCTTGGCGTTCGGGTCACTCATCTGTCGGATCCGCGAGCAGGGTCAGCAACGCGTCCTGGGTCGGCCGGTCGGCCACGCGCAGCCGGCGCCAGGGCAGGGGGGCGAGCGGTGCGGCAACCGCCGGTGAAAGGGCCAGGGCATCCACCGCGTTGAGGCATCCGGCGGGCAAGGCGGCAAGCAACAGCTTCGTGAACCCGCGTGCGGTGGCCGGCGAAAAGAACAGCGCCGCACCGACCGTGCCCTGTGCAAGTCCCTCGATGGCAGCACCGGGAAGCGATTTTTGCGGCACCGCAGCATAGACCGCCCGGCGTTGCACGGTAAAGCCTGCGTGCCTCAGCATGCGGGTCAGTTGCACTCCTTCCCCGCGGGCGGTGGGCAGCAGCAGGGCGCCGCGCGCGGGGGCGCAACGCTGCAATACAAGTGCCGCCAGCGCCTCCGCGTTCCCCCCGGCACTGGCCACGTCCGCGAAGCCTGCGACGCGCGCGCGATCCGCAGTTGCGTCACCGACCGCCAGCAACAAAAGCCCATGCAGGCCCGGCCCCAGCGCCGGCAGTGCGTTGGAACTGGTCAATAGCACTGCCTGCAATCCGGCCGCCTGCGGCAGGCGCACGGGCAGCGCCACGATGCCGAGCACGGGGGCGGCGATGGGCACCAGCCCCAGTGCCGCGACACGTTTCGCCGTCTCCTGCCCGCCCGGGTCGGGCCGGGTGATCAGCACCCCGGCCGGTCTTGGCTCGGGCATCGGTCGTGCCTCAGGCAAGGATGTCCCGCGGCGTGTCGACGCGCAGGCTGGCGCCCAGTTCGGTGCCCAGGCGCGCGGCATCGGCGCGATCGCCGGCCAGGCTCCGCCGCAGCAGGAAGGTCCCGTCGGCGCGCGCCACCAGCCCGGTCAGGTGCAGCCGCCCGTCGTCCTGCAGCGTCGCATACCCGCCGATCGGCGTGCGGCAGGAGCCGTCCAGTGCAGCGAGCAGCGCCCGCTCGGCCCGCGACACGGCGTGCGCATCGGCATCCTCGATGGCCGAGAGCATCGCCCGAAGCTCCGCGTCGTCGGCCCGCACGGTGATGCCGACAATGCCCTGGCAGGCGGCCGGCAGCACCAGTTCGGGGCCGAGGATGAAGGCGGCTTCCTCCTCCAGCCCCAGCCGCTTCATCCCGGCAAGCGCCAGCAGCGTCGCGCCGAAATCGCCGGTCCGCACCCGCTCGATCCGGGTGGCGACATTGCCGCGAATGGTTGCGAAGCGCAGGTCCGGGCGCAGGTACAAAAGCTGGGCCTGGCGCCGCAGGGAGGAAGAACCGATCAGCGTGCCGCGCGGCAGGCAGTCCAGCGGCGTATCCTGGGTGGCGGTGCCTGCCGGCAGGATCAGCGCCTCGCGCGCATCCTCGCGCACCAGCGTGCAGGCCAGCACGATGCCGGCCGGCAGGTCGGTTTCCAGATCCTTCAGCGAGTGCACCGCGAAGTCGATCCGCCGGTCCAGCAGCGCCTCGTGGATCTCCTTGGCGAAAAGCCCCTTGCCGCCGAGGTCGGCCAGGCGGGTGCCGGCGGCCTGGGTCGCGTCGCCGGTGGTGCGGATCGCGTGCTCCTCGAACATGTCCATGTCGCGCAGCACCGGGCACAGGGCGGACAGGCGCTGGAGGAAGAAGCGCGTCTGCCACAACGCCAGCGGCGAGCCGCGGGTGCCGACACGCAGCGGCAGCGGGCGGTCTGAAGCAGGGGAGGGGTGGGCGGATGGCATCGCGGTGTCCTATTACCCTGCCACCGGAATGTGAAGGCGATTGATGCAGACACCCCGCATGGCCGACCCGAGCGTGCCACGGAAGCTGGCCGGCCCCGTTCTGGGGCCTGTCTTGGGGATCGAGACCTCGTGCGACGAAACCGCCGCCGCCCTGCTGGCGCCCGACGGCACCGTGCTGGCCGAGGCGGTGCTGAGCCAGGCCGGCCATGCGGCGTTCGGCGGCGTGGTGCCGGAGATCGCCGCACGCGCCCATCTCGCCCACCTGCCCGCGATGGTGGCCGACCTGCTTGCCCGCGCTGGCGTGGCCCCCGCCGCCCTGGGGGCGGTTGCCGCCAGCAGTGGCCCCGGCCTGATCGGCGGGCTGATCGTCGGCAGCGGCTTCGCCAAGGGCATGGCGCTTGCCCACAACCTGCTCTTCGTCGCGGTGAACCACCTGGAGGCGCACGCCCTGACCCCGCGCCTGCCGATGCTCGGCGGCCTCGCCTTCCCCTATCTCCTGCTGCTCGTATCCGGCGGCCATTGCCAGTGCGTGGCGGTCGAGGGCGTCGGCCGCCACCGCCGCCTCGGCACCACGATCGACGATGCGGTCGGCGAGGCGTTCGACAAGGTCGGAAAACTGCTCGGCCTCGGCTGGCCTGGCGGCCCGGCGGTGGAGAAGCTGGCCCAACAGGGCAACCCCGCCCGCTTCGCCTTCCCGCGCCCGCTGAAGGGCCGGCCGGGCTGCGACTTCTCCTTCTCCGGGCTGAAAACCGCCGTGGCCCACGCCGTCGCCGCCTATCCCGCGGGCGCGCTGCCGGCGCAGGACGCCGCCGACCTCGCCGCGAGTTTCCAGCAGGCGGTGGCCGATACCCTGGCCGACCGCGCCGCCCACGCCATGGCAATGTTCGCCCGCGACCATGGCCCCTCGACGCTGGTGGTGGCCGGCGGCGTCGCGGCCAACGCCACGCTGCGCGCCGTGCTGACCGAGGCTGCCGCCCGCGCCGGCTTCCGCTTCGCCGCCCCGCCTTTGCGCCTGTGCACCGACAACGCCGTGATGGTCGCCTGGGCGGCGATCGAACGCCTGCGCCAGGGCTGGGCGGACGGGCTGGACCACGCCCCGCGCCCGCGCTGGCCGCTGGAGTCTGCGGACATGAAACCGTGAACTACCGCCATGCCTTCCACGCCGGCAACCAAGGCGACTGCCTCAAGCACGCCCTCCTCGTCTGGCTCATCGCCGCCATGCAGCGCAAGCCGGGCGGCGTGATCGTGCTCGACACCCATGCCGGCATCGGCCGGTACGACCTCGATACTGGCCCCGCCACCCGCACCGGCGAGGCGCGGCGCGGCATCCTGCGCCTGCTCGACAGCCCGCCCGCACCGCTCGCCGACTACATCGCCCTGGTCCGGCGCCTCGGCCTCTACCCCGGATCGCCCTGGCTGGCCCGCGCCCTGCTGCGCCCGCAGGACCGGCTGGCCTGCTGCGAATTGCACCCGGAAGATGCCGCTGCCCTGCGCCGACTGTTCGCCCGCGACCCCCAGGTGGCCGTCCATCGCCGGGACGCCTGGGAAGCCCTCGCCGCCCTCCTCCCCCCGGCCAGCGGGGAAAAGCGCGCCCTGGTCCTGATCGACCCGCCCTACGAGGCCGAGGACGAGCTTTCCCGGGTTGCCACCGCCCTGGCCACCGCCCATCGCCGCATGAAGGGTGCGGTCCTCGCCGCCTGGTATCCGATCAAGCACCGCGCCCCGCCGCGCGCCTTCCACGCAGCACTCGCTGCGTCGGGCCTGCGCGACATCGTCGCCGCCGAACTCTGGCTGCGCGCCCCGCTCGACCCGGCGCGGCTGAACGGCAGCGGGCTGTTGCTGGTCAACCCGCCCTTCGGCTTCGAGGCAGCGGCCCGCGACATGCTGCCCGCCCTGCTCGAAGGGCTGGGTGACGGCGAGGAGGGGGCCGGATGGGACGTGACGAGGATCGTCGATGAATAGCGTGCAGGTCATCGGCGCCGGCGCCTGGGGCACCGCGCTGGCGCTGCAGGCCGCGCGGGCCGGTGCCAGCGTGCGGCTATGGGCGCGCGACCCGGACAAGGCGGCAGCCATGGCGCAGTCCCGGCTGAACCCGCATCTGCCCGGCATCGCGCTGCCGCCATCGGTCGAGGTCTCGGCAAGCTGGCAGCCGGCCGATGTGGTGCTGCTCGCCATGCCGACCCAGGCGCTGCGCGGCCTCGCCCCCATCCTGCCCGCCGGGCTGCTGGTGGCCTGCTGCAAGGGCGTCGAGGCCGGCACCCATTTGCTCCCGCTGGAGGTTCTGGCATCGGTGCATCCCGGCCGCCCCGCCTGCGTGCTGACCGGCCCGAACTTCGCCGCGGAGGTCGCGCGGGGCCTGCCGGCAGCCGCCGTCGTCGCGGGGCTCGACACGGCGGCGCGCGAGGCGGCGATCGCTGCCCTGGCCACGCCCGATTTCCGCCTTTACGGCAACGACGACCCGACCGGCGCGCAGGTGGGCGGGGCGGCCAAGAACGTCGTGGCCATCGCCGCCGGCGCGGTGATCGGCGCCGGCCTCGGCGAGAACGCCCGCGCCGCCCTGGTCACGCGGGGCCTGGCCGAGATGGCGCGGCTGGCCGTGGCCCTCGGCGGCCGGGCGGAGACGGTGACCGGCCTGTCCGGCCTCGGCGACCTGCTACTGACCTGCACCGGCGCCGGCAGCCGCAACTTCTCGTTCGGCCTGGAACTGGGCCGCGGAAGCGGCGTGGCCGAGATCCTGGCTGGTCGGGCGTCGGTAACCGAAGGGGTCGCCACGGCACCTGCCCTCGTGGCCCGCGCCCGTGCGGCCGGCGTGGAACTGCCGATCGCCGCCGCCGTCGCCGCCGTGGTCCAGGGCCGTCTTGCCCTGCCGGACGCCATCCGCGCCCTGATGGCCCGCCCCCGCCGGGACGAATAGCGCCATGGCGGCGCGCGCGGGCATGCGCTAAGCCCGACGGATGCTACGCGGCATCGTCACCGTCGGCGGCTGGACGATGGCCAGCCGGCTCCTGGGCTTTCTGCGGGATATCCTGATCGCCGCACTCGCCGGCGCCGGGCCGGTGGCCGATGCGTTCTTCGTCGCCAACCGCCTGCCCAACCTTTTCCGCCGGCTGTTCGGCGAGGGCGCCTTCAACGCCGCCTTCGTGCCCGCCTTCGCCGGCCTGCTCGCCCGCGAAGGCCCCGACAGCGCGCGCAGCTTCGCCAACGAGACGCTGGCGGTGATGACCTTCTGGCTGCTCGCCCTCACCTTGCTGTGCATGGTCGCGATGCCCGTCATCATGCTCGGCTTCGCGCCGGGCTTCGCGGACGAGCCGCGGAAATTCGAGCTGACCGTCGACCTCGCCCGCATCGCCTTCCCCTACATGCCCCTGATCTGCCTGACCGCGCTGCTGTCGGGCATCCTCAACGGGCTCGACCGCTTCGCCGCCGCCGCCGCGGCACCGCTGATCTACAACGTGGTCTCCATCGCCTGCATGATCTGGCTGGTGCCCTACGTGCCCACCGTCGGCCACGCGCTCGCCTGGGGGGTGAGCGCCTCGGGGGTGTTCCAGTTGGCGCTCCTGGTTGTCGCCGTGCGCCGCGCCGGCATGCGCATCACCCTGCCGCGCCCGCGCCTGACCCCGCGTATCCGCGCCTTGCTGCGCCGCATGGGCCCGGGCGTGCTCGGCGCGGGCATCACCCAGGTGAACATGTCGGTCGACGTGATCATCGCCACCCTGCTGCCGGCCGGCACCGCGGCGGTCCTGTATTACGCCGACCGCCTGGTGCAGCTTCCCCTCGGCGTGATCGGGGTGGCTGTCGGCACCGCCCTGCTGCCGCTGCTGTCCCGCGCCGTGGTCGCCGCCGAGAAGGGGGTCGATGCCAGGGCGCCGCTGGTGGCACTGAACCAGGCGATCGTCTATGCGCTGGTGCTCACGCTCCCCGCCGCCCTCGCACTCGCCATGGTCGGGCGGCCGGTGGTGGAAGTGTTGTTCCAGCGCGGCGCATTCGATGCCGCCACGTCCGCACTCACCGCCGAGGCGCTGGGGGCCTACGCCATAGGCCTGCCCGCCTTCGTGCTGCTGAAGGTGCTCGCCCCCGGCTTCTTCGCCCGCGGCGACACGGCGATGCCGGTGCGCATCGGGCTGGCCAGCATCGCGCTCAATCTTTCGCTGAACGTGGTGCTGATGGGGCCGATGCAGCACATGGGCCCGCCGCTGGCCTCCAGCCTGTCGAACTGGGCCAACGTGATCGGGCTGGCCGCCGTGCTTGCCTGGCGCGGCCACATGGCGCTGGACCGCGCGCTGCTGATCGCCATCGCGCGCATGCTCACCGCCTGCGTCGCCATGGCCGCGGCGCTGTGGTTGCTGGAGCGCGCGGCCTACGCCCCGCTGCGCGCCGAGGCGCTGCTGCGCTGGGCCGGCCTCGCGGCGCTGGTGGGCGGCGGGCTCCTCGCCTACGGCGCGGCCTGCTTCGCCGTGCGGCTGGTGCGGCCGTCCGACCTGCGGTTCCTGCGACGACGCCCCACGCCCTGATGCACCGGGATTGACGACCAGAGGCATCCGCCGGAATAACCGCCCTCCCGCACAGGACATGAGACCCATGCAGCGCATCTTCTCGGGCATCCAGCCCTCCGGCATCCCCACCCTCGGCAACTACCTGGGCGCGATGCGGAACTGGGTGAAGCTGCAGGACGACTACGACTGCCTCTATTGCGTGGTGGACCTGCATGCCATCACCCAGTGGCAGGACCCGAAGGAGCTGGCCAACCAGACCCGCGAGATGGCGGCCTCCCTGCTGGCCTGCGGCATCGACCCGAAGCGCTCGATCCTGTTCCACCAGTCCTCGGTGCACGCGCATCTGCGCCTGGCCTGGATCTTCAACTGCGTCGCGCGCATGGGCTGGCTGAACCGCATGACGCAGTTCAAGGAGAAGGCCGGCAAGGACCGCGAGGCCGTGTCCACCGGCCTGTTCAGCTATCCGAACCTGATGGCCGCCGACATCCTGGTGTACCACGCCACCCGCGTGCCGGTCGGCGACGACCAGCGCCAGCACCTGGAGCTGGCCAATGACATCGCGCAGAAGTTCAACCACGACTACGGCGTCGATTTCTTCCCGCAGATCGAGGCGATGATCATGGGCCCGGCGGCGCGGGTGATGAGCCTGCGCGACGGCAGCAGGAAGATGAGCAAGTCCGATGCGTCCGACATGAGCCGCATCAACCTTACCGACGATGCCGAAAGCATCGCCGACAAGATCCGCCGCGCCAAGACCGATCCGGAACCGCTGCCGTCGGAGGCGGCGGGGCTGGAGGGAAGGCCGGAGGCACGCAATCTCGTCGGAATCTTCGCGGCCCTGACCGACACGGACCATGAGGGCGTGCTGCGCGACCACGGCGGCCACGGCTTCGCCGCCTTCAAGCAGGACCTCACGGCATTGCTGGTCGACAAGCTCTCGCCCATTGCCGGCGAGACGCGGCGCATGCTGGCCGATCCCGGCTCGGTCGATGCGATCCTGCGCGACGGGGCGCGCAAGGCCGAGGCGCTGGCGGTGCCGGTCGTCGAGGAGGCGGAGCGGCTGGTCGGCTTCCTGAAGGTCTGACGGCCCGGTTTCAGGAACAGGGCATGCGCACGCCGGCCGGTATCCGCTATGGGCTGGAGGACCGGCCGCCCGCTTCGGTGATCGCCGCAACGGCTGCGCAACAGACCACCGTGGTGGTGCTGTTCCTGTATGTGCCGCTGCTGGTGGCGCGCGAGGCGCAGGCCACGATCGCGCAGACGGTGACGCTGATCGGCATGACCTTCCTGGCCTGCGGGCTGGGCACGATGGTTCAGGCGGTGCGCCGGTTCGGGCTCGGCTGCGGCTTCCTGGCCCCGATCAGTCCCTCCACCCCGTATCTCGCACCGTCCGTGCTGGCCGCGCATATCGGCGGGTTGCCGCTGATGGCCGGCATGACGCTGGCGGCGGGGCTGGCGACGATGGTGTTGGCGCGCCTGCTGAACCGGGTGCGCGCGCTGATGCCGCCCGAGATTGCAGGCGCCGTGGTGCTGATCGTCGGGATCGCCATCGCGGTGACCGGCGTGCGCACGCTGCTGCGCGGGGCCGATGGCGGTCCGCCGGAGGGCGAGGACGTGCTGGTGGGCCTGCTGACGCTGGCCCTCGCCGTGGCGCTGTCGGTGTGGGGGCGGGGCGTGCTCCGCTGGGCCTGCGTGCTGATCGCCATGGCCGCCGGCACCGCGCTCGCGGCCGCGCTGGGCCGGCTGCACCATGCGCCTGACCTCGCCGCGATGCCGCTGGTGGGCCTGCCGGCGTTCGGAAGCATCGGGCTGGCATTCGAATGGGCACTGCTGCCGGCCTTCCTGGTCGCAGCACTTGCCAGTTCGCTCAAGACGGTGGGGCTCGCGGCCAGCCTGCAGAAGCTGAACGACGCCGACTGGAGCCGGCCGGAGCCGCGCGGCCTGGCCGGCGCGGTGATGGGCGACGGGATCGCCACTGCCCTGGCCGGGCTGTTCGGCGCGCCCGGGGTGAACGTGAGTGCCAGCAACACCGCGCTGCAGGCGGCGACCGGGGTGACCAGCCGGGTGATCGCGTTGGCGACCGGCGGGTTGTGCATCGCCATGGCCTGTTTCCCGCGGCTGGCGGCCATGCTGTCGCAGGTGCCGGGGCCGGTGATCGCGGCGACGCTGCTGCTGGCGGGCGGGTTGATGATGGCGGCCGGGATGCAGCTGGCGACCTCGCGGCTGATGGACACGCGGCGGTCGGCGGCGGTGGGGCTGGCGGTGGTGGCGGGGCTGTCCGTTGAGGTGGTGCCGCAGCTGGCTTTCTGGGTGCCCGAGGGGCTGCGCCCGCTGATGACGGCCGGGGCCGTCGGCACGCTGGTGGCGATCGTGCTGAACGCGCTGCTGCGCATCGGCATACGGCGGCAGATGTCGATCACCCGCGCTGCCCCCGCGATGACGTCCGACGTGGTGGCGGCGTTCCTGGAACAGGCCGGCGGGGCGTGGGGCCTGCGGGCGGACCTGGTTTCGCGCACCGTGCATTCGCTGACCTGGTGCGTGGAGGCGATCATGGTGGCCGACCTCGCGCGCGGGCCGGTGACGCTCGCGGTTGGGTACGACGAGGCGAGGATCGACGTGCGGCTGACCTATGCCGGGGTCGGCGTGACGTTGGCCGAGCGGGCGCCGACGCATGACGAGTTGCTGCACGATGACGCGGCACCCGGGCGGCTGGCGGGACACATGATCCGGCGGCTGACCGACCGCGTGACGGTGCGCGAGAAGGACGGGGTGGTCGAGTTGCGGATGGTGCTGAACGACTGAGGCGCGGCTACGGCGCGGCCTCGGCGATGGCGCGCGCGAGGTCGTCGCGTTCCTCGCAACCCTGGGGGCAGAGTTGGGCGAGGCGGGCGAGCAGGGCGCGCGCCTTGGCCATCTCGCCGATCTTGACGTAGAGCTCGCCGAGATACTCGTGGGCGCCGAGGTGGTCGGGGTCGAGCTCCAGCGCGCGCAGGTAGTTGGGCAGCGCGTTGGCGTAGTCGCCGGCGTTGCGCTGGCTGAAGGCGAGCAGGTTGAACACGTCGGCACTGGGTTCCAGAACGCTGAGACGGGCGAGTTCGCTGATCGCGGCGGTCCAGCGCTTCTCCTTCACCAGGGCGCGCGCCTGGGTCAGCGCCGGACCCGGGCGGACGACCGTATCGACGGCGCCGGCCGGGCCGGTTGCGAGGGCAAGTGCGAGCAGGGCGGCCGGCAGGCGCATGGCGGGATCCGATCGAGATGCCACCGGAACCTGCCGTGCCGGACCGCGCACCGGCAAGTGACGTTGCGGTTGCAGCCGGATCAGCCGCCGGCGGTGGCGCGGATGTCCAGCACGCCGTCGTCGCGGAAGGCGAGGGGGATGCGGGCGGCGGCGGATTTGCGGTGGGTGTAGAGGGTGAGCCAGGGCGGGTCGGCCTGGAGCAGGCGGTAGCAGGTCCGGTAAAGCGCGGCGCGGGCTTCGGTGTCGGTTTCGGTGCGGGCGCGGTCGATCAGGGTTTCGACCTCCTTGTTGCGGTAGCCGAGCCACCAGGAGCCGGCGATGCGGCTGTCGATCTTTTCGGCCAGCACGCGGAAGGTGCTGAGCGGGCTTGAGTCGAACAGGCACAAATCGGCGATGTCGTTGGCGCGGACGCGCTCGGCGTAGCGGACGCGGTCGGGCTCGATGCGGGCGGTGAGGGTGACGCCGATGGCGGCGAGCTGGGCGGTGAGGGCGGGCAGCAGGGTAGGGGCTTCGTCGGGCAGGCGGGTGGGCCAGTCCGCCACGAGCGCGAGAGCGGGGTGGCCGGCTTCGCAGAGGAGGCGGCGGGCTTCGGCGAGGTCGTGGCGGGCGGGCGGGGCTTCGGGGTCGTGGCCGAAATGGTGCGGGGTGATGAAGCCGGCCAGGGGATCGGCGTGGCCGTGCAGGACGGTGCGGATCAGGGTGTCGCGGTCGATGGCGAGGTTGAGGGCGCGGCGGATGCGCGGGTCCGCACAGGGGCCGTGGGCGGCGTTGAGCAGGCAGATGATGGCGGTGGGGTCGGTGACGGTGGTGGTGCCTGGGCCGGGGGGGATGCGGGTGGCGATGTCGGCGGTGCCGGCGTTCAGGGCGGCGATGCGGGAGGGGGCGTCGGGGGCGTGACGCCAGCGAAGGGTTGGCAGGCCGGGGCTTGCGGGTTGCATCGTGACTTCGTGGTCGTCGTGCGGGCCAAGACGCCAGGGGCCGGTGCCGATCCAGCGGGACGGGAGGTCAGGGGCGGACAGGGCGCTTGGTGCCATGACGGGGCCGGCGGCGATGATGTCGAGGATGTCGGCGATGTCGCGCGTGGTGACCACGCGCAGGGTGAGCGCGCCGGTGGCGGTGATCTCGGCGGCGGCCAGGTATTGCGCCCAGACGCCGGGGGCGCCGAGGGTGGCGCCGATGGCGGGGTCGGCCATGCGGCGCAGCGAGGCGGCGGCGGCTTCGGCGTTACACGGGGTGCCGTCGTGGAAGGTCGCACCGGGGCGCAGGGTGAAGAGGGTGGTGCGGGCATTCGGCTGGGACCAGGAGCCTGCCAGGGCCGGGACGAAGTGGCCGGGGCCGGTTCGGCGGACCAGGGGATCGAAGACGGCATCCAGCATGGCGAGGGAGTCCGCACTGTCGGTGCAGTCCTGCGGGTCGATCAGGGCGATGCGGGGTTGGGCGATGGTCGGCACATCGGTATCCTTGTGGCGGTGGAACATGTCTCACGATAGATTGCGTCGACCGTTGAGCGAAGGATGCCGCGATGTCCACTTCCGTCCAAGCCGGTGCTGTCCAGTTCCCCGACTTCAACCCGCTGGACCCCGCGTTCATTGCCGATCCCTACCCGGTCTATCACCGGCTGCGCGCGGCCGCCCCGGTCTGGCGCTCGCCGATCGGCTTCAATGTGGTCACCCGCTATGACGACACCGCGCTGGTGCTGCGCGACCGGCGGTTCGGCAAGAACTACGTGGACAACATCATCAAACGCTACGGGCCGCAGATCGTCGACGAGCCGGCCTATGCCAGCATGATGCGGACCATGCTGGTGCTCGATCCGCCCGACCATACGCGGCTGCGCGGGCTGGTGACCAAGGCGTTCACCGCGCGGCGGGTGGAGGCGATGCGGCCGCGGATCGCGGCGATCGTCGATGCGCTGATCGACCGGGTGCAGGCCCAGGGCGGCATGGATGTGATCGCCGATTTCGCCCACCGCCTGCCGATCATCGTCATCTGCGACATGCTGGGGATCCCCGAGGAGGACCGCGAGCAGTTCTTTGCCAGCAGCCGGGTCAACGGGCGGCTGGTCGATCCGGTGCCGCTGACCCCGGACGAGATCGTCGCGGCCAATGCCAATACGCTGGCCACCAACGCCTATTTCGACAGCCTGTTCGAGCGCCGGCGGCGCGATCCGCAGGACGACCTGACCACCCAGCTGGTGCAGGCCGAGGAGGCAGGCGACCGGCTGACGCAGGAGGAGCTGCGGGCCAATGTCGGGCTGCTGTTCGCCGCCGGGCATGAGACCACCGCCAACCTGATCGGCAACGGGCTGCTGGCGCTGCACCGCAACCCTGAGCAGTGGCAGCTGCTGCGCGAGAATCCCGGGCTGATCCCCGGGGCGATGGAGGAGCTGCTGCGCTACGACAGCTCGGTGCAGATGACCGGGCGGGCGGTGCTGGAGGATGTGGAACTGCGCGGCGTGGCGCTGCCGCAGGGGGCCAACCTGGTCTGCTTCCTGGGGGCTGCGAACCGCGATCCGGAGGTGTTTGCCGACCCGGACCGGCTGGATGTTACCCGCACGAAGATCACGCCGCTGTCGTTTGGGGGGGGCATCCATTTCTGCCTGGGGGCGCAGCTGGCGCGGATCGAGGCGCAGGAGGCGTTTGCCGGGTTGCTGCGGCGGCTGCCGGAGATGGTGTTGCCGGAGCGGGAATCTCCCAAGTGGCGGCGGAGCTTTACGCTGCGGGGGCTGACGAAGTTGCCGGCGGTCTGGTGAATGTATTGATAACGTAACGAAATGGTCGTGCGGGGGCGCCTCCGGTTGGGGGTGTTTTCAGGCACGCTGGAGGGCGGGGGGATCGCGCTTGGGGCGCGGGCGGGTGGAACGGGCGCGGGTGGGGGCCAGGGCGAAGGTTCGCCGGGCGCCACGGTTGCGCGACCACCAGATACGGATGCGGAACGGGCGCTGTTCGCCCACCTGGCGGACGCGTGGGGCGTGCGGGCGGGGCGTGGACATGAGGGGGGTGCGGCGGCGGGCGGACGGGGTCCGGCGCGGGTGTTCGACGTGTGCGCGCGGTTCGCGGGCGGGCGGTGGCGGGGGGAGGAGGCCCTGGGCCCAGAGGGCGATCATGTCTTCGAGGCGGGCGAAGATGCGGGCGAGCAGCGACAGAATCAGGGTGTGCACGGCATGGGGCAGCCAGCACGGCGCGGGGGTGGCGAGGGCCATCCGGCGCAGTTCTGCCGCTTTCTCGGCGAGGGGGGAGGGGGGTGTGTTTGACATGATGGGTGGAGTTTAGATAACTGTTAGTTAGATGGGAAGGGGGTTTTATACGTACGTAGTCGGATTCTTTGGGGGTTGGGGAGGAAGGAAGCGAGGGGGACACGGAGGGCACGGAGAGCACGGAGAAGAGAGAGGGGGGCGTTTACCTTTCGGGACGGTGGTCCGGCATTAAGCGTGGATCCCTCACTTCGTTCGGGATGACGGGGTGTTTGGCTTGGGTGGTGATGTTGGCGGATGGGTGAAGTCTTTTTTGCTTCTTTTTTCTTCAGAAAAGAGAAGACTTCCTGATTACTCCGCCGCATGCCGTGTGTCCCGGAGGGCGGCGATCAGGGCGGCGCCGGCGGTGCGTTCGTGTTCGACGAGCAGGGTGGCGGCGCGGGGGATGTCGTGGCGGCGCAGGGCGGCGAGGATGGCCTGGTGTTCGGCGAGCGAGGCGCGCATGCGGGCGGGGACGGCTTCGAAGCCGCGGCGCTGGGCGCTGGTTTGGGCGGTGAGGCTGGAGGTGAGGCGGGCGGTCCAGGGTGTGTGGGGGGTGTCGCAGAGCAGGAGGTGGAATGCGCGGTTGAGGCGGGCGTAGGCGTGGAGGTCGGCAGCGACGACGGCGGCCGCGCTTTCGGCGATGTTGGCATCCAGTGCGGCGAAGGTGGCTTCGGTGTAGGCAGGGGCGCCGAGTTCGACGGCGAGTGCCGAGAGGGCGCCGCGCAGGGCGTGGATTTCGGCGATGTGTTCGGCGCGGATAGTGGCGACGACGACGCCGTGGTGGGGGTGGAAATCGAGCCATCCTTCGGCGGCGAGGCTGCGGATGGCTTCGCGCACCGGGGTTTCGCTCATGCCCAGGGCTTCGCAGACTTCGCGGGCGGTGACGTGCTGGCCTTCGCGGACGGCGCCGGAGAGGATCAGTTCCTGGATATGCTCGCGGGCGCGGTCGGGCTTGGTGTGATGGGGCGGGTTACCCCTTAGTCGCGCCATCGGCGAGGCCCTTGATCAGCCATTTCTGGACGAGCAGCGCGAAGATGACGACGGGGATGAAGGACATGGTGCCGACGGCGGTCAGCGCACCCCAGTTGGCGCCGTTCACGGTGTCGCCGGAGATGCCGGAGACGACGACGGGGACGGTGGAGGCGGCGCGGTTGGTGAGCACGAGGGCGAAGAGGAGCTCTTCCCAGGCGAGGATGATGCTGAAGATGAGGGTGGAGAGCAGGCCGGGGAGCGAGATGGGCAGGATGATGCGGAAAAAGGCGCCGAAGCGGGTGCAGCCGTCGATCTTGGCGGCTTCCTCGAGTTCCTCCGGCAGGGATTTGAAGAAGCCGCGCATGAGCCACATGACGTAGGGGATGAGGAAGGTGCAGTAGGCCAGGATGAGCGTGATGTGGTGGTCGAGCAGGCCCATGGCGCGGGCGACGAGGAACATCGGCACGGCGAGTGCGATGGGGGGCACGCCGCGGGAGAGCAGGATGATGATGCCGATGGTGGTGGCGCCGCGCAGCTTGATCCGTGCGAGCGCGTAGCCGGCCATGGCGCCGACGGCGATGGAGATGAGGCCCGAGCCGCCCGCGACGATGAGGGTGTTCAGCATGCGGGCGGGGAGGTCGTGGTTGGTGAGGTAGTTGATGTAGGTGCCCAGCGTGGGGGTGAAGAAGATCGTGGGCGGCGTGGTGAAGATGTCGCGCTGCTGCTTGAGCGAGGTGAGGATCATCCAGGCGATGGGCAGCAGGAAGAGGACGCAGATGGTCACGCCCGACCAGATGCGGAGTTGGCGGAAAAGGGCGGCACGCCGGCGGTAGGTGGAGACGGGGCGCGATGCGGCGGCGGTGACTGGAGCGGTGGGGGTGTTCAATTGCGTTCCTCCAGCATGCGGGTGCCGCGCAGGAAGATCGCGGTGAGGATCATGGTGATGACCAGGACGATCATCGACATCGCGGCGGACTCGGCGAATTTGAGGGAGCGGAAGGCTTCCTCGTAGATGAACAGGTTGACCACCGAGGTGGCGCGGCCGGGCCCGCCATGGGTGGCGGCGAGTGCGATGTCGAACATCTTCACCGCACCGAGCCAGCGGACGACGAAGATGGCGGCAATGACGGGCACGAGGAGCGGCAGTGCGACGCGCCAGAGGGTGGTCCACCAGTTGGCGCCGTCTATCGCGGCGGCCTCGAAGACGTCCCGCGGCAGGGAAAGGAGGGCGGCGGAGGCGATGAGGGTGATGAAGGGGGTCCAGCGCCAGGTGTCGATCATGATGACGGTGAACATCGCCCAGAAGGGGTCAGCCAGCCATTCGATGGGGCCGAGGCCGATGCCGCCGAGGAGGTAGTTGGCAACACCCCAGAGCGGGTCCAGCAGCATGCGCCAGATGCCGCCGGCGATGACGGGGGCGACGACCATGGGGATGATGAAGGCGGCGCGGACGGCGCTGCGGCCCTTCCAGTCGGCGTTGATGAGGAAGGCGATGACGAAGCCGAGGAACATCTGCAGCGGGAGTGCGAAGACAAGGTAGACGAAGGTGACCCAGAGCGAGCCCCAGAAGCGGTCATCCTCCAGGACGGTGAGGTAGTTGTCCCAGCCGACCCATTCGTCCGGCGTGAAGGTGCCGAGGTTGATGGCGGCGAAGCTGATGTAGAGGGTGTAGCCGATCGGGTAGGCGAGCGTGGCAAGAAGGAGGATGGCGGCCGGCGTCATGAACCCCCAGCGCGCGGCGAGGTCGGCGAGGCGGGAGACGCGAGGGCTGGGCGCGCGCCTGGTGCTGGGGGGTGAGGAGGGCATCGGGGGACTCGCGGTGAGGGGAAGGAAGAGTCTTCTTTTTGTGAACAAAAAGAAGCAAAAAAACTTCATCCATTTGGGCAGTGCTTTACGCGGAGGGTGCCGTGCAAATGGACAAAAGTTTTTTGGTTCTTTTTTTCAAAAAAGAACTTCTTTCTTGCTTGTGATGAATCTACAGCCGCAAGCGTTCGATTTTGCGCGAGGCGCTGGTGAGGGCTTCGGCGACCTTGATGTCGCCGCTGAAGGCACGGGCGGTTTCGTCGGCCAGGATTTGCTGGGCCTGGTCGGACTTGGCTGAGCGGGGGCGCCACATGCGGCCGGCGGCGGCGACTTCGTAGCCTTCCTGCAACGCGGTGAAGACGGGCTTGAGCCAGGCGCTGGCGGGGTTGCCGGCCAGGGTGGACTTGCGCGCGGGGAAGGAGCCGGCGGCGTCGGAGGCGAAGGCTTCGCCCTGCTTGGAGCTGAGCCATTGCCAGAACGCCCAGACGGCGCGCTGGTTCGGGGTTTTGCGGGAGATGCAGCCGTTCCAGATGCCGCGATGGGTGCCGGCGCGGGCGCTGCCGACCGGCATGACCTGGATGCCGACCTCCTCGGTTTTCAGCGTGGTGGAGCCGGCATCGACGGCGGTGCCGCGGAAGACGCTGCCCCACTGGAACATCACCGCGGACTGGCCCTGGCGGAAGGCCTGGAGCGACTCGGTGAAGCCGTGCGCGCGGGCGCCTGGGGGGGCCCATTGCAGCAGGTCGATGTGGGTTTGCAGGGCGTGGCGGCCGACGTCGTTGTCGAAGACGGGCTTGCCGCCGGCGTCGACCAGTTCGCCGCCATGGGCGTTCAGGATGGCCTGCCAGGTGCACGGCGTCAGGGTGTCGCGGGTAAAGTAGGCGCTGATCGCCCAGGCGTTGGCCGCACCGCTGCCGGAGAGGTTCTGCACCAGCTTGGGCATCTGGGCGCGGAACTCGGTCCAGGTGAGCTTGGGGGTGGGTTCGGGCAGGCCGGCCTTGGTGAAATGGGTGCGGTTGTAGAACATCAGCAGCAGGTTGGAGCGGACCGGGACGCCATACTGGACGCCCTTCCATTCGCTGGCGGCCAGGGGGGCGGGGTTGAAGTCGTTCCAGTCGAAGGTGGCGTCGGTCCAGGCGGCGGCTTCTTTCTTGAGGTCGAGGAGCTGGCCGGTTTGCGCCACCTGTGGAACCCAGGGGTCGTCGATGGCGTAGGCGTCGTAGGTGGGCTTGGCCCCGGTCAGGTCGAGCATGATCTTGGCGAGGTGTTCGTTGTAGGGGACGCCGTCGATCTGGACCTTGATGTGCGGGAAGAGCTTGTTGAACTCTGGCACCAGCGCGGTTTGCCATTGGTTGGAATAGGAGGAGGTGGCGAGCATCCTGATGGTGATAGGGCTCTCGGCAGTGCCCAGGCCGCCGCCGGCCTGGCCCTGGGCGGTGCGGCCGAGCATCACGGCCGGAAGCGCAAGTGCTGTGCCGAGGAGGCGCCGGCGCGACGTGCCGGCGGGCGTGTCCGTAGGCTGGGTCATGGCGTCTCTCCCTTGCGGCGCGCATCCTGTGCCTCGCCGGGTGGCGATGGCCGTGCGGCGCCTTGGCCGTGGTTGGGTGCGACATTCTATAGAATCGCGGCTGCGGTCCAGTGACGGCGTGCATGCCGGCATTGCGCGGACGTTTCGTGAGGCGGGTGGATGAGCGATCGATCTTCGGGCAGCGCCATGGCGCGTGAGACGGGCGAGGCGCCGGCGGCGGTGGCGCGGCTGCTGGCGCGCGAGGGGGCGGCGATCGGGGCGCTAGGGCGGCGGCTGGCGGGGATGGCGCCTTCGGTGGTGGTGACCTGTGCGCGGGGGTCGTCGGATCATGCGGCGCATTACCTGAAATATCTGCTGGAGACGATGCTGGGGGTGCCGGTGGCGTCGATGGGGCCGTCGGTGGCGAGCGTATACGGGACGAAGCTGCGGTTGCGCGGGGCGGTGGTGGTGACGGTGTCCCAATCCGGCCGTAGCCCGGACCTGGTGGCGTTCCAGGCGGCGGCGCGGGCGGGAGGGGCGCTGACCGTGGCACTGGTGAACGACACGACGGGTCCGGTGGCGGTGGAGGCGGATGTAGTGGTGCCGCTGCATGCCGGGGTGGAGGCGAGTGTGGCGGCGACGAAGTCGTTCGTGGCGTCGTGCGCGGCGGGGGCGGCGCTGGCGGCGGCGTGGGCGGGGGATGCGGGGCTGGAGCGGGCGTTGGCGGTGTTGCCGGAGCGGCTGGAGGCGGCGCTTGGGTGCGACTGGTCGGCCGCGGCCCGGCTGGGGGCGGCGCCGTCGGCGTTCATGCTGGGGCGGGGGCCGGCGCTGGCGGTGGCGCATGAGGCGGCGTTGAAGGCCAAGGAGGTTCTGGGGCGGCACGCCGAGGCGTTCTCATTGGCCGAGGTGATGCATGGGCCGTTGCAGCTGGTGGGCCCGGGGTTTCCGGTGCTGGCCTTCGTGCCGGAGGACAGGGCGCGGGCGGCCAACGCGGCGGCGCTGGAGCGGCTGGTGGCGGTGGGGGCCGAGGTATTCGCGGCGAGCCCTGTGGGCGGGCTGCCGGGCACCTGGCTGCCGGCGGCGGGGTGCGGGCATCCGGCGCTTGATCCGCGGGGGTTGATTGTGCCGTTCTATCGGCTGGTGGAAGGGCTGGCGCGCGGGCGGGGGCTGGACCCGGATCGGCCCAGCCTTCTGGCGAAGGTGACGCGGACGGTTTAGGAAGGAAGCAGTTCTTTTTTGAAAAAAAGAACCAAAAAACTTTTATCCATTTGCGCTGTGCTCAGACGGTTCAGCAGGGCGCAAATGGATGAAGTCTTTTTTGCTTCTTTTTTCTCCAGAAAAAAGAAGATTCTCTCTTAACCTGTGGTGCGACCGGGGTGAGGTCGGTGAACTTGCGGTAGTTCAGCGGCGCGGGGCCATGCGGCTGATGTCGTCGAACTGCCGTTCCAGGGTTTCCTGCTGGCGGCGCAGGTCCTGAAGTTGTTGTTGTTGCTGCGCGCCGGCGGGGGCATCGCGCAGCCGGTCCTGCTGGGCGCGCAGGTTGACGAGGTCCTGTTCCAGCTGGCCGAGGCGCTGGCGGTCGGCCTGGGTGCCTTCGCGGGTTTCGGCGATCCGGCGCTCCAGGGTGAGGGAGCGCTGGCGTTGGGTGGCGAGGTCGGAGCGCAGGGTGGCGGCGCGGGCGGCCGCGGTGTCGCGCCGTGCGTCCGCGGCGCGGCGGTCCTGGTCGGCGTCCTTTAGGTCCTGCTCGACGATCCGCAGTTCCTGGTTCAGCCGGTCGACGCGCGCCTGGTAGCCATCTTTGTTCATGACGCAGGCGCCGACCTTGAAGATGCTGGTGTCCCGCCGCGGATCGCAATCCTGGGGCGCGCCGCAGGCGGCGAGCGCCACCAGGGGCAGCGCCACGGTGAGGGCGAGGCGGGCGGGGGTTCGGATCATGAGCGGATGTTCCCCAGGGCGTTGTCGAAGCGGGTGAGGGCGTCCTGCATGCGGGCGTTGCTGGCGGAGAGGTCGCGGCCCTCGGCCTCCAGGGAGGCGGTGTTCTGGCCCTTGGCCTTCAGGTTGGCGACGGAGGTGTTGATCTCGTCGGAGGCCTTGCGGCCGGCGTCGAGCTTGGACTGGACGTCCTGGCGGTCGGACTGGGCCTTGGACAGCGTGGCCTGCTGCGTGCCGGTGAGCTGGCGGCCGGCGGCGACCTGCTGGCGCAGCGGGGCGAGGCTGCGCTCGAAGCTGGCCGCGGCGTTGCGGGCGTTGTTCGCCTCGCTGCGCTGGGTGGAGGCGATGGAGCGGGCGCGTTCGGTGCGCACGCGCAGTTCATCCTCGGCGGAGGCGAACTGTTCCTGTTGCGAGCCGAGATAGTAGCCGGTGCCAGCGCCGGCGACGCCGCCGATCGCGGCACCCAGGAGGGCGCCGCGCTGACCGCCGAACAGCCCGCCGAGCACGGCGCCGCCGACCGCGCCGACGCCGGCGCCCTGGGCGGTGAGGTTCGACTTCTGGTCGCCGCAGCCGGAAAGCGCGAGTGCGCCCACTATCACCATTGTCACGGGAGTCCAGCGACCAATCGACATCATGTGAATGCGTTTCCTTTTACGTAAGCTGTCATGCAACGACACGTTAACACAGCGGGCCGGGACCGGAATGGGGTGGGGGGGCCAGGCAGTAGAATCACGAGAACATGAAGATTGGAGGCGGGTCAAGACGGCGGGAGGGTGAGGCGGCGGCGGGCGGCCTCGGCGTTGACGGTGCGGCCGGCGCGGGTCTGGTTCACCTCGGCGACGAAGAGGGAAGCGGCGCGGCGCAGCGTTGCGAATTCGGGCTGGGCGTTCTCGGCCTGCCAGACCTTGAGCTGGGAGTCGAGCAGGGCCGGCGGCAGCTCGGTTTGCTGGAGGAGCAGGCTGGTGAGCGAGGCCCAGGTGGTGGCCCGTGCGGCGACCCAGGGGGCGACACGCTTGCGGGCGCTGTCGAGCTGGGCGTCGGCGGCCTGGCGGGTGGTGGCGTTGGCGGCGGCGAGCTGGGCCTCAGCCTTGGCGACGATCTCTAGGCCGACCTCGGCGACGTCGTGTTCGTTGTTCCAGGCGCGGACCAGCACGGCGGCGGCGCCGATCGCGCTGCGGGCGGCGCGTTCGTCGGCCTGGACGCGCCGGCTGCGCTGTTCCTCGACGCTGGCGCGCAGGGTGGCGACGGCGCGTTTCTGGGCGGGGTCCACGACCTGTTGTTCCAGCTTCTCGGCCAGTTGGCGGGGGTCGGCGGCGGAGTCGGTTTCCTGCTGGGCGAGTTCCTTTTCCCAGGCGGTGCGCAGGGCGCCGGAGGTGCCGATGTTGGCGATGATCGGCATGCCGAGGGCGACGCGGAAGCCGAGCGTGGGCAGCACGCGGGCCTCGCCCTCGGCGGTGTAGGGGGCGTATTCGGTGCGCTGGCTGGAGCGGATCTGGTCGGGGCTGGACGTGACGTCGCCGCCGCGGGCGACGAGGCCGCCGGCGCGCCCGCCGCTGCGGCCGCCGCGGGTGAGGCGGTAGGGTTCGGCGACCAGCTCGGCGACATTGCCGAGCATGTCGTGCAGGCCGAGGCGGTCCGGCGACAGGAGGCCGACGGCGAGGGGGGCGGGGCGCTGGCCGGTGCGGCGGAGCTGGGCGACGGTGGTGACGGGGCCAGCCATGGGCGGCAGGCGCTGGCGGAACTCGTCGTCGGTGACGGCCGCACCGCCGCGGGCGGCGAATTCCCATTCGGCCTCGGTGGGCAGGCGGAGATAGGCGCGGGCGTCGTCGTCGCCGGGCAGGGAGTCTTTCTTCAGTTTCAGCACCTGGATGGTGGCAAGTTCGGCGAAGCGCATGGCGTCGGCCTGGCTGATGCTGCCCTGCGGCAGGCGGCGCTGGTTGGCGGGCAGCGCGGTGAGGGCGTCGCAGCCTTGGGTGACGGCGGTATATTGGCCGCGGGTGATTTCGTATTTTCCGAGCCAGTAATGGGCGCCGGCCCCGGTGCCGAAGCCGCCGGCGACGTGGGATTCGCGGACGAACTCGGAATAGGCCTGGCCGGCATCCTCGTCGCCAAGCACGACGCGGCGGTCGGCGAGCGGGCTGTCGGCGATCGGCGTGGCGACGCGGCGCAAGGCGATGCCGGTGTCGCAGGGCAGCGGCAGGACCATGTCGCCGTCGGCGGGGCGCGGGTTCCATTCGGGGGGCGCGGCGGGGGCCTGGGCATGGACTGCCGCGGGGGACAGCAGGAAAGCGGCCAGGAGGAGGGCGGCTCTCATGCCTCGCGCATGCCCTCCGAGGGGGCGATGCGCAGCACCGGGCGGATGGCGGCCAGGCTGGCCAGCAGGGCCATCGCCACGGCGCCGGCGATGGTGACGAGGATGTGGGTGGGCGCGATGACGCATAGGGGGCTGCCCTCCAGGTAGGCGGTTCCGTAGGCGGCGTTGATCATGGCCGCGACGGCCAGGGCGACGCCAGCGGCAAGGATGCTGCCGATGCCGGCGACCAGGCCGCCCTGGACCAGCGGGAACACGACCAGCGCGCGGGCGGGCAGGCCGAGCAGGCGCAGCAGCGACAGGGCGCGGCGCTTGCGCGCGACGTTGCCCCACAGCGACAGGGCGAGGGTGACCGCCACGCCGGCGCCGCCGCAGGCGCTCAGCACCGCGAACAGGGTGGCGAGATTGCGGTCGATCGACAACGTCCAGGCGATGCGGGCGACATCAGTGCGGACTTCCAGGCCCTCGGCGAGCAGGTCGCGTTCCAGGGTCGCGACGTCGGTGATGTCCTTTGCGTAGAGGCGGAAGCTGGGGAACTCGTGGCGGGCGGCGTCGCTGCGGCCGGTTTCGCGCTCCTGGAAGGCTTCCAGCGCTGCGGCCATTTCCAGCGGGCCGAACACCACGGCGTTCTGGGTGGCGCTGGGTAGGGCGATGGCGGCGATGCGGGCGCGGGCGTCGATGCGCTGGTTGCCGGTGGAGGCGCGGCGGATGGCCCAGACGGTGACCTCGTCGCCCGGCTTGAAGCCGCCCTGCTGGGCAAGGCGCTGGCTGATGACCACGGTGGCCGGGCCGATGGCGCTGGCCTGGGCGCGCAGGAGCGGGTCGGCGGGGCCGGAGACGACGAAATCGGCGTTGGTGCCGCGGGTGGGATTTGTCGTCATGCCGACATCGACGGTGTGGGCGAGCTGGCGCATGCGGGGTGCGATGAAGGCGACGTCGGGGCGGGCGCGCATGGCGGCGAACCATTCGGGCGGGCGTTCCTTATGGCCGCGCAGGACGATCTCGCGCACCGCGGGGTCGGCGCGCAGGGCGCCGATCATGTGTTGCACCACGCCGGTCTTTAGGCCGAGAAGCACCAGCAGGGGGGCGAGCACGGCGGCGACGGTGAGGGCCACGCCGGCGAAAAGTGCCGCATCGTGGCGCATGTCGGCCAGGGCGAGGCGGGCGGCGAGGAGGGGTTTCATCGGGAGGGCCTCCCCTGCCGGGCGACGGCTACCGCGCCCTGCGCGCCGCGGGTGATCTCGAAGGCGACGACGGGCAGGCGCAGGCGCTCGGCGGCGTCGTGGTCGTGGGTGGCGACGATCAGCGCGGCCCCCTCGGCGCGGGTTTCGGCGAGCAGCAGGTCCATCACCTCGACGGCCAGGGAGGGGTCGAGCGCGCTGGTGGGTTCGTCGGCCAGGACCAGCGGCGGCTGGTGCACCAGGGCGCGGGCGATGGCGACGCGCTGGCGTTCGCCGACCGACAGGGCGTGGGGCATGCGGTCGAGATGGTGGGCAACGCCGAGGCGCGCGGCGAGGCGTTCGACGCGCTCGGGCGCGGGGCAGCCGGCGATCTCGGCCGGGAGGGCGATGTTGCGGCGGACCGAGAGGAAGGGCAGTAGGCCGCCGGTTTGCAGAACGTAGCCGATGTGGTGGGCGCGGGTGCGGTCCTGGATGGCGGTGCTGCCGCGCCAGGGGGCGGAGAGGTCGATCGCGGGGCTGCCAGGCGGGGCGAAGGCGAAGCGCGCGGCGCCGTCGGGCGGCAGGGCGAGCGCCAGGAGGTCGAGCAGGGTGCTTTTGCCGCTGCCGGACTTGCCCAGCAGGGCGAGGGCAGCACCGGGAGCGAGGGCGAGGCCCGGGACCTCCAGCCGGAAGGCATAGGCGCCGGCACGGCGAGTGACGTGGAGGTCGCGGATGTCCAGCAATGCGGTCACGCGCGGCGCGGCGCTGTAAGCGCATAGAGAAAGAAGGTTGGGCTCTGCCCAAACCCGCCAGGGGCCGAGCCCCTGGACCTCAAATTCTTTATGAATGGGGTTCCAAGGGC